>NZ_JAABRP010000011.1 GCF_011390875.1 Thiocapsa sp. | reverse complement strand
CCGGTCAGGGGCAGCTCCACGAATTCGCCGATCAGATGTCTGTAGCGCTCGTCTTCCGGGTTGACGGCCACCGCGCAGTCGCCGAGCAGGGTCTCGGGGCGGGTGGTGGAGACCACCAGATGCGTCGGCCCCGTCGCGCCGGGCGGCAGCACCAAGGGATAGCGGATGTCCCACATGTGGCCGGACTCTTCCTCCGAGATGACCTCGAGATCGGAGACCGCCGTGTGCAGGGCGGGATCCCAGTTGACCAGACGCTTGCCGCGATAGATCAGCCCCTCCTCGAACAGACGCACGAAGACCTCGCGCACCGCGTTGGAGAGCCCCTCGTCCATGGTGAAACGCTCGTGCTGCCAGTCCAGCGAGGAGCCGAGACGGCGCAGCTGGCGGGTGATGTTGCCGCCGGATTCCTGCTTCCACTCCCAGACGCGCTCGATGAAGGCATCGCGACCCAGGTCATGCCGGGTTTGGCCGGCGGCCTCCAGTTGGCGCTCGACCACCATCTGGGTCGCGATCCCGGCGTGATCCGTGCCCGGCTGCCAGAGGGTGCGATCGCCTTTCATGCGGTGATAGCGCACCATCGTATCCATGATGGTGTTGTTGAAGCCGTGACCCATGTGGAGGCTGCCGGTCACGTTCGGCGGCGGGATCATGATGCAATAGGCTCCGCCCCCCGTGCCGTCGGCCCGGGTGCTCCCGGTCTGGTCGGCCGGGACGAAATAGCCTTGCTCTTCCCAGAGGCGATACCAGTTTTTCTCGAGGGTTTGGGGGTCGTAGTTCTTATCCAGCATGATGGTGTCGCCGTCCGAGAAGCGCGTTCGAATGAAGTCGCGAGTATAACCGAAGGCGCCCGACGCTTAGGGACGCTCAACTGCGCTCGACTCGGATGGAGCGCCGCGGCGCCGACGGTTTAAGATCAACCGGGAAGCTGCACGGGGGGCAGGGTCAGGCGTGATGGGAATCGACGACAGACACAGGGGGCCCTTCAGCGGGCCGACCGGTTGGATCGAGGAGATCGGCTTCGCCGCGATCGCCCTTGCGAGCTGCATCGGACTTTATTTGAAGATCCTGCTCGGGCGGGCGCGCTTGGACATGCCGGCCTTCACCGCATCGTTGCGTCAGGCCGGGCTCTCGATTCTGCCGGCCATTACCTTGGTCACCGTCTCCCTCGGTCTGATCCTCGGTCACCAGATCGAGTCCATACTGACCGATCTCGACCTGCCCGGGCTCGTCGTCTTGACCCTGACCTACGGGACCGTGATGGAGCTGGTGCCGATCCTGGTCGGGATCCTGGTGGCAGGTCGTGCCGGTGTTGCGCTCGCGGTCCGACAGGCGACGCTGACGGTGACCGGCGAGATGGACGGCCTGCTCGCAAGCGGGATCCACCCCATTCAATTCACCGTCGGTCCCGTGCTCCTGGCGATGTTGCTGATGAGCTTCGCCTTCATGGTCTGGGGCACCTTGGTCACCTTCGCCGCGGCCGGCGCCTGGTTATGGACAATGGCCGGAATTTCTCCGGCGCTGCTCTTCGAGTCGTTGATCCGAGCGCTCAGCGTCGGTGCCCTGATCGAGGCGTTGGTGAAGCCCTTGCTGTTCGCGCTTTTGATCGCCCTCATCGCGACGGTCAACGGCACCGGGGCGGGCCGGAATCCGGAGGGCATCTCGCGCGCCGCGACGCGGACCATGATCGGGGCGGTCTCGGCGATCCTGGTGATGGACCTTCTTTATATTCTGTTTTTGCGAGTGTGATGCAGCGGACTCCAGCCTCCAGCCTCCAGCCTCCGGCCTGCAGCGAGATCGTGCGGTGTGTTGATGACGCCGGCCGTGACCTTGCGCGGCGACGGCGACCGCGGTGGGCGCCATGACTGCGGCACTGCTGCTCGAGGGGGTTTACCAGCATGTCGGCGGGCGCATGGCACTCGACGACATTCGGCTCGTGCTGCCCGAGGGTGCTTGGTTGCTGATCTGCGGTCCGAACGGCGCGGGCAAGAGCCTCTTGACCCGATTGATCTTGGGACTGGACCGGCCCTCGGCGGGTACAATCGAGGTTCTGGGACAGGATCTGAGTCGGCTCGGCGAGACCGCGATGGTGCGTCTGCGCGGTGACATCGGGGCGGTGCTGCAGCGCGGCTCGCTGCTCTCCGACTACAGCGTGCTGGAGAACCTCCTGCTGCCCCTGCGCAACGCGCCCATGACCCGTTACGACATGGCCCGTGCTGCGCGTTTGGTGATGACCTTGTTGGGGCTGGACGGACTGGAGAATCACATGCCGCGCGGACTGTCCCTGGGCCAACAGAGACGCGTGGAGCTGGCGCGTGCACTCATCCATCGCCCGAAGCTGCTGGTTTGGGACGGTCTTTCCGACGGGCTCGATCCGACCGTCGCCCGCGAAACCTTGGGGGTCCTGCGTACTTTGAGGGAGAACGGCAACCTGACCCTGATCGCCACCGACAACGTCCCGGATGCGTTGGCCGGAGCCGCCGATCGGGTTGCGGTGATGGAGCGCGGCCGATTGCTGTTCGAGGGCTCGCCGCAGGAACTGGAATCAGCCGGCGCGGCCCGTCTCGAACTGCGCGCAGCCCTTTGGGGACATCCATGAGCGAACCCCCGGGTTCTGCGGATCGCCGGCTCGACCGGCTCTATTCCCCGCCCGAGATCGGCGCGCCGGGCAAGCGTCGGGCGCGGGCCGAGCGTCGTGACCTGCTGTATGCCGGCATCTTCGTGATTGCGATGGCGGCCTTTGCCGTGGCTGCGTTCACCCTGGTCCTACCCGGTCTGTTCGGGAAGACCTACCGGCTGCAGGCCTATTTTCCCGACGCAGACGGACTCGATGCCGGGCTTCAGGTCGTCCAGGATGGCTATGTTATCGGTCTGGTCGAGCGGGTCGAGCCCGTCTTCCCGGGCAGCGATACCCATCGGCTCCATTGCCCGATGCCGTCTGCCGACATGCCGGCGCGCTCGCCGACCCTGCCCTGTTTCCGCGCGACCTTGAGGATCCGCGACAACTGGCCGATTCCGAAAGGCAGTCAGGCGCAGTTGGCGCCGCTGGGTCTCCTGAAGGGAGAGGCCATCAGCATCCGGCCCGGCAGCTCCGCGGATCTCTATGCCGACGGGGCCGTCATCGACGCGAAGCCCCCCGACGTGGACCTGACCGAGCGGCTCGCAGCCCTCACCGAGACGGTCCGCATCGTGGTCGAGGAGAGCATCGCCCCGACGCTCGCGAGCATTCGCGATCAGGTCAAGACCATCGAGCTGCTGATCGGTACGGGGGAGGACCAAGGCGAGAACCGCGATCGCCTTGCGGGCGCCTTCGAGAATCTCCGGCTCCTGTCCGAAAACCTCGTCACGGCGGTCGATCCGGATGCGATCGGCGCCATCCTGGGCTCGGTGGAGGAGATGTCCGCGAGCCTTGCGCTCATGACCGGCGACATGACCGGCAGTACAAAGGACATCCGGCGCGCGGTCGCCGATTACGGGGACCTGGCGGTGGACATCCGGGGCCTGATCAGCGAGAACCGCCCGGCCATCCAGAGCTCTCTCGACGACACCCAGTTCCTCCTGCAGTCCCTATCCGCCGCCTTGATCCCCATCTTGACCAACATCGAAGACGCGAGCCGCAATCTCTCGGCCCTCGCGCGCGATCTGCGCGGCAACCCGGCCCTGATCATCAAGGGTCGGGATCAAGAGGAGCAGGCGCCATGGTTCCGCTGAGGGGCGATCACCCGCATCATGCGTCGACGATCTCGAGCCGCCTTTCGACGTGCTCGAGCCGGTCGCTCAAACGATTGACGTCGCCATTTCAACGCTCTACGTCCGCAAAGACCGGTATCGGCCGCTTGCCTTATCTCCTTCCAGCCCTGGTCTTCGCCCTGGTCACGGGAGGTTGCGGCTCGTCCGCGCCCATGCGGCCAGACCTCTTCTATTCGCTCGACCCCGAGCCGCTGGAGTCCCCGGTCGGCTCGCCGCTGCCGGCAACCTTGCTGGTTTCCGACCTGGCCGCGCGCGGCTTCCTCGGCGGGCGGCAGATCGTCTTCCGCACCGAGACCGAGCCTCTGCAGGTGCAGCGTTACGACGACCTCCTCTGGGCCGACCCTGTCCCGCGCGCACTCTCGCGCAACCTGGTCCGTGCCGTGCGGCACGCGCAGGTCTTCGAGTTCGCCTTGATCCCGGCCGACCGCGCCCGTGCGGACTACCTGCTCGGCGGCGAGGTGGAGCGTTTCGAGCATCTGCCGACGGCGACGCCACCGCGGGTGGTCGGCACGCTCAACCTGGCCTTGGTGCGCGCCGACGACCGTCGGTCCGTCCGGGACCGTCGCTACAGTCGAGATGTCGAGGTACAGGGCGACACGCCCGACGCCATGGCCGAGGCGTTCAACCGACTGGCGGCCCTGCTGGCCGCCGATGTGGTGCGCGACCTTCGGACGCTGCCCGGGCCCTCGCGCTCCCCGGTGGCCCCATGATCGGCGACGGCACGGGGTCGGTTTCGCGCTGTTGCCCGGACGGTCTCGATGCGACCTGACCGGTTCGCGGCGCTCTATCCCCGCGGTCTGGATCGGATGCGCGTCGCCTGGGAGCATCTGCGCATCCCGGGGCCGCCGGCGGAGTATGCCCTGACCCGCATCGAGGTCGAGCACCCCGACCCGCAGCGACGCTTCGCCCGCCGCACGATTCAGGAGATCCTCTGCGACGACGACCGGCTGGCTCTGATCGACAAGGCGTCGCCCCACAGTCTCTTCGATCTCATGGTGTCGGAGATCTCGGATCCTCCGAAGGCCACGCCCTGCGCCGTGGAGCCCATCACCGGCGCCGTCCTCTGGCGAACCGGGCTCGCCTTCGTGCGCTTCGTCTCCGACCCGCAAATCATGCGCCGTTTCGATCTGGCCGACGGCGAGCTGCATCTCGCGCTCAACTGCGACCCCAACACGCACGACCGCGAAAGCGTGCAGGCGGCCAAACAGTTTCATCTCCATCTCCTCTATTGGAGCGCCGAGGCTTTGGCGCCGTTGGAGAGCGCGGGGCGATTCGGTGCTGCCGCGGATGTCCGGCTGCGCCGTCAAGCCATCGACCCGCTCTCCTTCCTCGGTGCACGCTTGATCCACGCGTCGCTGGCCGGATTCGACCTCGGCATCCCGGGTGCCCGGCTTGCGGTGCCGGACGAGCGGTTGACGATCCGAGGCGACCGGCCGCTCGGCTGCCTGATCGAGCTGCCAGGCTGGCAGGTACTCGGCGATCCCGCGTTCGAGGATCTCATCCGGCGCCTACATCTGCGCCTCGAGTCGCTGGCGGCGGATCTGCTCGAGGTCTTCACGGGGCAACGCCGAGCGCCGTCGCCCTGGCATCGCCATGCGCTGCGCCCGCATGCCCACATTGCGCGTGGCCTCGCCGGGCTGCCGGTGTCCGCGCGGATTCGGGCCGGGCTGGGCGAGCTGTCCCTGGCACTCAGAGACCTTCCCGTGTCGACCGCCCGCCGCTTGGAACGGACCGATGCGCGCCGCCGCATGGATCTCATGACACTGAATCAGCCCTGCTACGCCCTGAATCTCCATGCTCCCGAGCGCAACCGTCAGGGTGCAACGCTCGAAGACGCCGGAGTCGTGCACCTGACCATCCAGCCCAAGCTCTTCTCGGGCATCGGCGGGGCCGGTCTGCTCGGGCTCGGCGGTGTTCCCAGCGTGCGTATCCTGCGTGGCGAGGGTCGTTTGAGCGTCGAGAGCTGGCATCGTCGAGGCGGGTTTCAACGTGCGTTCGCCGAATTCAACCGAAGCCTCCAGGGCGACAACCGTGTCATCCGTTTCCAGCCCCTCAAGCGGTTTATCGACCCAAGCATCGGTTGGGCATGAGCGCGGATGGATTTCTCGGATTTCGCCCACCTCTGGATCCTCTTCTCGCTCGCGTCGGCCTTCTTTCACGCCTCTCGCCTCGCGGTCACCAAACATCTCAGTCTCGACTTCTCGACCGAGGTGCTGACGTTTTACGTCAACCTCAGCAGCCTGGTCATCACGCTGCCGCTGATCCTCTGGTATCACGATTTCCCCTTCCATGAGCCGGCCTATCTCATGGCCGTCCTCAGCGGGGGCATCTTGTCGGCCTTCGGCGGCTGGGCGCTGAATGCGGCACTGCACAAGACCGAGGTCTCGCTGGTCGGACCCCTGATGACGCTTACCCCCGGGTTCGCGATCCTGATTGAGTGGCTCGTCACGGGTGCCCTGCCGGCATCGGTCGGTTTGCTCGGTGTGGTCTTGCTGGTAGGCGGGGGGTACATCCTGAGTCTCGGCGACCATGAGGTGCGCTGGTATCTCCCCTTCAAGCGGCTGGTGACGGATCCGGGCAGCGTGCTCGGGCTTGTCGCCGCCGCCTGCTTCGCCGCCGCAAGCGTGGTCGGGCGGATCGGCATCCAGCTGAGCGATCCGCTGTCGTTTGCCGTGGTCGTCGCCATCGTCAATCCGCTCGTCATCTTCGTGCTCTTCAGCCTTCGCGACCGGGGCTTCTATCGGCAGATCTTCACACCGCAGGCGCGCCGCCGTATCCGGCCTCTGCTCGTCCTCGGGGCGCTGTTCGCGCTCATGCGGATTGCCGATCAGATCGCGCTTAGCTTGACGTTGGCCTCCTACGCCATGGCCGTGAAACGCACCGCCGGGATCTTCTCCGTTGTCCTCGGGCGTTGGTTTTTCAACGAGCACCATGTCGTCATCAAGCTGATCGGTGCCGCCGTCATGCTGCTCGGGGTGGTGGCGTTGACGCAGAAGTAGGCTAAACCGCGCCTGACGGGGTATGGGATGTTTTTGGATTGGATCGGCCCCGGCAGACTTGACGACCGTTGGAGCCTGCGCGGTTTAAGCCGACGTTCGGCGGTTTGCCGCGAGGCCGGTTGTCGGATTACGCTGCGTTAATCCGACCTACGCGGCGGGTTGGAAGGGAGATCTGGATGACGATCGTGGTGGTTGCTGAAAAGCCGAGCGTCGCCCGCGACATCGCGCGAGTGCTGGGTGCGCGCCGCAAGGGCGAGGGGTTTCTGGAGGGCAACGGCTATCGGGTGACCTGGGCGATCGGGCATCTGGTCCATTTCGCCGAGCCGGACGAGTACGGCGATGCCCAGGGTGTCGACTGGGCGGGGCGTTGGTCTGCAGGCCAACTCCCGATGATCCCCGACGCATGGAAGCTCAAGACCGCGAAGCAGACTGCGGCCCAGTTCAAGCTCGTCAAGGCCCTCATCACGGCACCCGACACAGAGCGTCTGGTGTGTGCAACGGATGCCGGACGCGAAGGCGAGCACATCTTTCGTCTCATCTATCAGCACGCCCGCTGCAGAAAGCCGTTCGACCGGCTCTGGATCTCCAGCCTGACCGACGAGGCGATCCGCGATGGCTTTCGCGCGCTGCGCCCCGGCCA
This sequence comes from Thiocapsa sp., assembly GCF_011390875.1. Taxonomy (GTDB): domain Bacteria; phylum Pseudomonadota; class Gammaproteobacteria; order Chromatiales; family Chromatiaceae; genus Thiocapsa. Next base: position 17,240 of record NZ_JAABRP010000011.1, on the reverse strand, counting down.
AGCCTACGATCATCTCGCCGATGCGGCGCGTGCCCGTGCGCAGGCGGATTGGCTGATCGGCATGAATCTCACGCGGGCCTATACGGTGCACAACCGGGTCCTCTGCACGATCGGACGGGTGCAGACCCCGACCCTGGCGATGATCGTCGCCCGCGATCAGGCGATCGCCAACTTCACCAAGGCATTCTTCTACGAGCTGGTCGCGCATCTGACGACCGCCGGTGCGGCGCATTTCGACGCCCGTTACATCCGCGACGGCGAGACCCGCATCGAGAAGAAGGAAGAGGCCGAGCGGCTGCATCGGGAGCTGAGTCCCCACCGCACCGGCACGGTGACCAAGGTCGAGAAAAAGATCCGTACCGTCCGGCCCCCGCCGCTCTACGACTTGACCAATCTGCAGCGCGATGCCAACCGGCGCTTCGGTTTCACCGCCGCGCAGGTGCTCGAACATGCTCAGTCGCTCTACGAGACCCACAAGCTCATCAGCTATCCACGCACCGAGAGCCGCCACATCTCCGAGGACATGCTGCCCGAGCTGCCGGGGATCCTGAAGGGTCTGCAACATCCACTCGCCGGGGAAGCATTGGAACGGCTTCAGGCGGGTCACCGGTTGGGCAAGGCTTACGTGGACCGCACCAAGCTGACCGACCATCACGCCATCCTGCCCACCGGCAAGACACCCTCTCCCGATCTGCCGCCCGCGCTGCGCAAGATCTACGACCTGGTGGTCACGCGCTTCGTCGCCGTGTTCCTGCCGGATCAGCGCATCGAGGAGACACGCGTGGAGATCGCGATCGGGGATGCGACCTTCCTGGCGCGCAGTGCGCTGGTGCTCGATCCCGGCTGGAAACGTGCGGAAGCCGCAGGGCGTGCGCCGCCCCGGGGCGAGCCGGCTTCGAGTGCGGCGCCGGTCGCGGACGATGCCGTCGAGGAGACCGGCGAATCAGGCGTCCTGCCGCCGCTGGTCCAAGGACAAGAGCTGGCCGTCGACAGCCTGGAGGTGCAGGAGAAGGAGACGCAGCCGCCGCGTCACTACGACGATTCGACCCTCTTGGCCGCCATGAAGAACGCCGGTCGCGAGATCGAAGACGATGCCCTGGCCGCGGCCATGAAGCAATCCGGTCTGGGCACCCCGGCGACGCGTGCCGAGATCATCGAGAAGCTGATCCGCACCCGTTATGTCGAGCGCCGACGCAAGCAGTTGCATGCTACGCCGAAGGGGATCGCCCTGATCGGTCTGGTCGCCCCGGCCCTGCGCAGCCCGGAGCTGACGGCCGAGTGGGAGCAGCGGCTCAAAGACGTCGAGCACGGCGAGCTGCCCGTAGATGTCTTCGATCGCGACATCGTCGGCTTCCTGCGCGACCTAGTGCCGCAGATCGCACAAGGCCCGGCGATGTCGGCCGAGCAGGTGGCAGCGGAGCGTGCCGAACGCCCGGCGATAAAGGGCGCGAAGACCGGAAGGGCGGGGGGTACGCGCAAGGCCGGGCGGTCGCGCCGGGGCGACGCCTCGGAAGGATCGATCGCATCTCGGACTGCCGGTCTCGGCGCCTGTCCGATCTGTCGCGAGGGCGAGGTCACGGAGAACGCACGCGCCTATGGGTGCAGCCGCTATCGCGAGGGCTGCGGCTTTACCGTCTGGAAGACGGTCGCCGGTTTGGCGCTGACGCAGGATCAGGTGCGCCGACTCATCGCGCAGGGTCGGCTCCCGCGTCTCGAAGGCTTCACCTCGAAGGCAGGCAAACCCTTCGGCGCCGGGTTGCGGCTGGATGCGGCCGGCAAGGTCGTCTTCGATTTCGAGGCCGAGGCGACCGACGCCGGGTCGGCGGAGGCGGCCGGCGAGGACGGGCAGGGGGCTCGCAAGGCCACTCGATCCCGTCGAGGCAGATCGACGGCTCCGGTCACTCCGGAGCAAGCGAAGGACACCCGCGCGCCGACCCCTTCGATTCGCGACCAACCCCCCGTCTGTCCGAAATGCGGCCAGGGCAAGATCATCGAAGGTCGCCGCGGTTTCGGCTGCAACCGCTTTCGCGAGGGTTGCGACTTCGTCGTCTGGAAGACCTACGACGGCCGGGATCTGGACGAGACGGACATCCGTGACCTGATAGAGCACGGGCTGACGCGGTTGATCGCGGGCAATGGGGCCGGCCTCGATGCGCTCCGGCTGCGGCTCGATGCGCAGTGGCAAGTCGTGACCGAGACCATGGCGACCGATGCGCCCGAGGAGGGCTTCTGTGCCGGCCGGCCGGTGCGTTCGCTCACTTCGAGGTAGTGATCGACCGTCTCATGGAAGGCTGTTTCCAACTCATCGACCGTGGTGCCGTGAAACACGGCGATATCCTTGATGCCGGCCAGTCGGCCGACAAAGATGCGGTCCTCCGGATCGTACTCGATGCGGGCGGCATAGCCGCGGTAGGTCATGGCGTTCATGGTGTGACCCCGGCGTTTTCCAGAAACTCACGCGCTGCAACGATACCGTAGGCAAGTAGGCCGGCGGGGTGAATGGTCTCATCGACTCTGCGATGACTGCTCGGTGTCCGTGAAATCACCATAGTCGTTTGCGGGGCTTTCAGACATCCACCTTGTCGTGAACCCGACAGACACCCGATCTTCTCTCTTCGAAACAAGACTATAGCGATTGGCATAAGGTCTGCTTAAGAAGCTCCAAAGCGAACGCCTTCGGAGCCTTCATGAAACAGAAAGAGATCGCCGCGCTGCTCGACGAGCCAGCCTGTGCGCACAACGCCAAGGACAAGTCGGGCTGCGCCAAGCTCAAGCCCGGTGCGACGGCCGGCGGCTGCTCGTTCGACGGAGCACAGATCGCGCTTCTGCCGATCGCGGATGTTGCGCACATCGTGCATGGCTCCATCGCCTGTGCGGGCAACTCCTGGGACAACCGGGGTGCACGTTCGAGCGGTCCGAGCCTCTACAAGATCGGCATGACGACCGATCTGACCGAGCAGGACGTCATCATGGGCCGCAGCGAAAAGCGGCTCTTCCTCGGGATCAAGCAGGCGATCGACAGCTACAAGCCCGCGGCGGTCTTCGTCTACAACACCTGCGTGCCGGCTTTGACCGGCGACGATGTCGGTGCAGTCTGTAAGGAGGCGCAGAAGCGGTGGGGCACGCCCGTGGTGTCGGTCGATGCCGCAGGGTTCTACGGGACCAAGAACCTCGGCAACCGGATCGCCGGCGAGACCATGGTCACCCAGGTCTGCGGCACCCGCGAGCCCGACCCGGTTCCGCCGGGGATCGAGCATGAGGGCTTCAAGGTCCACGACGTGAATCTGGTCGCCGAATACAACATCGCCGGCGAGCTCTGGAACGTCCTGCCCCTGCTCGACGAGCTGGGTCTGCGCGTGCTCTGCAGCCTCTCCGGGGATGCGCGCTTCCACGAGGTGCAGACCATGCACCGCGCGGAGGTCAACATGATGGTCTGCTCCAAGGCCATGATCAACGTCGCGCGCAAGCTGAAGGAAACCTACGGCACCCCCTGGTTCGAGGGCAGCTTTTACGGCGTCGCGGACGTCTCGCAGGCGCTGCGCGATTTCGCGCGCATCATCGACGACCCGGATCTGACCCGCCGCACCGAAGCCCTCATCGCCCGCGAGGAGGCCAAGATCCACGCGGCACTCGAACCCTATCGGGCGCGTCTGCAGGGCCGCAAGGTCCTGCTCTACACCGGCGGGGTCAAGAGTTGGTCGATCATCTCGGCCCTGCAGGATCTCGGGATGACGGTGGTCGCAACCGGCACGCGCAAGTCCACGGAGGAGGACAAGGCCCGCATCCGTGCGCTGATGGGCGAGGACGCGGTCATGATCGAGGACGGCAATCCGCGCGGCCTGATCGATCGGGTCCGAGAGAACGGCGTCGACATCCTGATCGCCGGCGGGCGCAACCTCTACACGGCGCTCAAGGCCCGCATCCCCTTCCTCGACATCAATCAGGAGCGCGAATTCGGCTACGCCGGCTATGTCGGCATGGTCGAGCTGGCGCGCCAGCTCTGTCTGACGGTCGAGAGCCCGATCTGGGATGCGGTACGCCGTCCCGCGCCCTGGGCGGCAGTCGCGGGGCACGCCCAGCCGGCACCGGTGCAGTCCCTATCGCTCGCCGCAAACGAGAGCGCCCCTGTCGAGGTGCCGTCCCATGCCTGAGATCATCAAACGCAACAAAGCCCTCTCGGTCAGCCCGCTGAAGGCCAGCAACACGGTCGGCGCAGCGCTCGCCTTCCTCGGGTTCAATCGGACCATCCCGATGCTGCACGGATCCCAAGGCTGCACCGCTTTCGGCAAGATCTTCTTCGTGCGGCACTTCCGCGAGCCGATCCCGCTGCAGACCACGGCGATCGATCAGGTGAGCGCCATCATGGGCAGCGAGGCGCAGGTCGTCGAAGGGCTGAAGACCATTTGCGAGAAGAGTGCGCCGGACCTGATCGGGCTGCCGACCACGGGGCTGGTCGAGACCCAGGGCGCGGACATCGAGATGGCGGTGCGGGTCTTTCGCGAGACCTGGCCGCAGTTCGCGGGCACCGCGGTCGTGCCGGTGTCCACACCGGACTTCACCGGCTGTATGGAGTCCGGCTACGCGCAGGCGACCAAGGCGATCATCGAGACGCTCGTCCCGACCCGCGCCGAGGCCGGCACACGGCCGGGACGTCGCGAGCGTCAGGTCAATGTCCTGCCCGGGTCGCACCTGACGCCCGGCGACATCGAGTATTTGAAGGAGTTGATCGAGGCGTTCGGTCTGTCCCCGATGGTGTTGCCGGATCTTTCGGATTCGCTCGACGGCCATCTGCCCGAGACGGACTACAACCCCCTGACCATCGGCGGTACCCGCGTGAGCGATCTGGCGAGCGTCGGCGATGCCGTGGCGACCCTGGTGATCGGCGCCTCGATGGACGCGGCGGCCGATGCCTTGGCGGAGCGCACCGGCGTTCCGGATCATCGCTTCGCACATCTGATGGATATGGATGCCGTCGACGGGCTCGTGATGACGCTCTCGCGGATCGCCGATCGCCCGGTCCCGGCCAAGGTCGAGCGGCAGCGTGCGCAGCTTCAGGACGCCCTGCTCGACTGCCACTTCATGTTGGGCATGTCGCGCTTCGCCGTCGCCGCGGAGCCGGATCTCTTGGTCGGCTTCAGCCGGATGCTCGCAAGCGTCGGGTCCGAGGTGGTCGCGGCAGTCGCCCCGGCCAATGCCCCGGCCTTGCAGGATGTCGCTGCACGCGAGGTCAAGATCGGCGATCTCGAGGATCTCGAGATCGCCGCGCGCGAGCGCGATGCCGAGATCCTGATCGGCAATTCGCATGCGGTGCATACCGCCGAACGGTTGGGCATCCCCCTACTGCGTGCCGGCTTTCCCCAGTACGACCGGGTCGGCGGATTTCAGCGCACCTGGATTGGCTATCGCGGCACGCGCGACGCCATCTTCGATCTAGCCAATCTACTGCTCGGCGAGGAGCGCGGCGAGATCCATCCCTATCGCTCGACGCTCAAACAGCGCCCGGAGTCCGAGTGCGAGATGCCGCGCCCAAACTGACACGCGGTTTCTGGAGTCGAGCTCGGACCCTTACGCCATGGATTTGTCCTTATTCATTCTCCTTAAAGCGCGGCTCTCATGCACCGCGACGTTCGCAGCCGGACCAAACAGCCCATGAACCACACACACGCCGAGACCAAAGAAGCGCTTTAAGGAGGCCCGATGGGAATGGAACGACGACTGAAGGTCCTGTGTATGAGCGACGAGACGACATCCATGGAGACCGAGACACGCATCAAGGCGGCCTTCGCCTCCTCGGACATGAAGCAGATCGACCAGCACTTCGGCGCGGCCGAGTCCTTCGTCGTCTACTCGATCGCCTCGCATGAGCATCACCTGCTCGAGGCGATCCAGTTTGCACGGCTTGAGATGGACGGCAACGAGGACAAGCTCGCCGCCAAGATCGCGGCGCTCGAGGGCTGCGACGTCGTTTACTGCGAGGCGGTCGGAGCCTCCGCCGTGAGCCAGCTTCGCGCCAAGGGTATCCAGCCGATGAAGGTCAGTCCCGGAACCCCGGTCAGCCGCTTGATCCGCGACTTGCAGGGCGAGCTGCGGGACGGTCCGAGCGCTTGGCTCGCGCGCACGCTCGCCGGCCGGACCCCCGGGCGCAACCGTCGCTTCGATGCGATGGAACTGGAGGGCTGGAGCGAATGATCGAGACGCCCGCCAAGGTGGTCGATGTGAAGCCGGGCGTCGCCTGGGTCGAAACCGTTCGGCAGAGCGCCTGCGGGAGCTGCGGGAGCGCCGGAAGCTGCGGTACCTCCGTCGTCGCCAAGCTCTTCGGCGCACCTCGAAGCCGCTTGCGGATCGACGATGCGCAAGGGCTGCGGGTCGGTGAGCAGGTCGTGATCGGCATCCCGGACGGGACGCTGGTGCGGGCATCGTTCGTCGCCTATCTGATCCCGCTGGTGTTCCTGATCGCGGCCGCCGCCTTGGCAACGCGCCTGGGCGCGGGCGAAGGGAGCGTGGCCCTGATCGGCATCGGCGGACTCGCCATCGGACTCTGGCTGAGCGGACGCTTGACCGGCGGGCCATCCGCCCGGGAGCGCTATCGCCCGATCCTGGTGCGTCGCGGGACCTCTGCCGATGTCCCGATGCCGTTCTGAAACACCACCCGAAGAAACCATATGTCCACGACGGACAGCCACTTAGAAGAGGAAATCACCATGACCGAGACACTTGCGGGAACCGCCGACGATCAGGGGCTTATGCAATCTCAGTTCGTCGTGGAGATGGATCGCCAGATGCGCGCCATCGACCCCTACGGCGAGTTCGACGGACTCTCGACCGCAGAGCTCCTCGAACCCTTCATCCTGACCAAGGAAAAGCGCCAGCAGATCCCCTTGGTCGGCGACCCAGACGATACGGTCGTGGCCCGGATCAAGGCGTACTACAACGCCATCTCGGCCATGATCGAATCCGAGTGCGGACTCATGGCCGTGCCGTTGGTGCACCTGAGCCACGAAGGATTCGGTCGTGTCGTCATTACGGTGGGCAAGCTGGTCGTGCTGGACCGCTCGCTGCGCGACGTGCATCGGTTCGGTTTTCCGACCCTTTCGAAAATGAAGGACGAGGCCGACAAGGTGCTGTCGGTCGCACTCGAGCTGATCGGCGAGCATTCCAAGGTGGCGGGGCTTTAAGTGATTGATAAATCGTTAATAGACTTTGGGGATTCCCGGGATGACGGCTGATGAGATTCGCGCCTTGGAGAAGGCCGTGAGCAAGGCGAAACGGATCGCCACCGAGCGGGCCGGGGAGCTGCATGATTTGGTGGAGGATCGGTTGCCCGCCGGGTACGAGGAGATCCCGGGCATCGCTCAGGCCACCTACGATGCCTGCTTGGCTTGGGCGAAGGCCAATGCTGCGCTCAAGGCAGCTCAGGCCGAGAGTGCTTGAACGAACCCCCTTTTCGAACATGGAGAAACCACCATGAGTGTCATCACGGGCATTACCCGCGGGGGCGTCGAATGGACGCCTGCGTTCATCGAGAGCATCAACCAAAACAACTGCATCGGCTGCGGTCGCTGTTATAAGGTCTGTCCGCGGGATGTCTTCGAGCTGGTCGACCGCGAGGATCTCGACCTGGAAGAGCTCGAAGACGAGGGTGACGACGACTTCGACGAGGCGCCGGGCATGGTCATGAATCTCAAGGATGCGCTCGACTGTATCGGCTGTCAGGCGTGCTCGCGGGTCTGTCCCAAGAAGTGTCTCTCGCACGAGCCTCTAGCGGCAGCCGCGTAGGACCACAGCGGTCGGAGCTTGCGTGCGCCGCGCGTCATTCGGCCGAGCGCTGTTGCTTTAACCAGGGGTCGAGCCATTGCAGGCGTTGCAGCTCGAGTGTGGGAATGCTCGCGGTTTGCTCCCGCATCGCGAGAGCCTGCTCGCGATAGCCTTCTCGGCGCAGCCCGCTCGCCCGGCGTGCGAGCAGGCGGTCGTCGCGCGCCATCAGGGCGTAGGTGCTGCGCAGGGCCAGCCCATGGCTGGGTCCGCTGTCCTAGCCCGTTTCGGACTGGGTCCCGTACCGGTCGAGTGCACGCTTGGCGCCGGCGCCGCCGACGATTCGCGTCCTCCTCGCAGTGGCTCAGCACACCGGCATAGTCGAAGAGGGCGCTGTCCCATTGCGGACGCGCTGAATCTGGTTGACCGGATCCAGGATCATGTTTGCGCCCTCAACACCCGAACCCGCTCGAGTGCGGATGGATAGTCGTAGGAGTCGATCATTCGCCCCAGGGCGATGATCTCCTCGCCGAGCAATTGCCGCAGCGTCGGGACTGCATCGGCGAAGATGCGATTGACCTCGGCGTCATCGTGACTCAGCAGGCGTTCCAGCGTGTCCAAGAGTGCATCGATCTCGGAGGGATCCGGCATGACCGCTCGTTGAGCGTCGTCTGCCGCCGTGGACACCTCAAGCGGTTCAGAAGGTGTCTCGGCGTCGGTTTCGGGTCCCCCGGCTGCAGGCCGTAAAATCCATCGCTGCAGCAGGGCATAGAGGGCCGCGGGGTCGAAGGGTTTGGCGATATAGTCGTTCATGCCGGCGTCGAGACAGCGGCGTCGATCCTCATCGAACGCGCTCGCGGTCATGGCGATGATGGGGGTGTCTTGGCGGCCATGGAGTCCGCGGATCCGTCGGGTCGCCTCGAGACCGTCCATCGCGGGCATGTGCATATCCATCAGGATGGCATCGTAGGGCGTCCGCTCGGTCATCGCCACCGCCTGCGCGCCGTTGTCGACCACATCGACCCGCATGCCGGACTCGGTCAGGAGGTCGTAGGCGACCTCCTGATTGATCGGGTTGTCTTCCACCAGCAACAGATGGGCACCTTTCGGCAAGCCAGCGCGGCCTTGCGCGCCTTCATTAGGGTCCGCGAGGCGTGCGGCGGGATTGCACCGCCGCAGACGCGCCGTCGCCCAGAAGAGGCTGCCCGCGCCGGGTCGGCTCTCGACGCCGACCGCACCGCCCATCAACTCGGCCAAGCGCCGGTTGATCGCCAACCCCAGCCCGGTGCCGCCGTAGCGGCGGGTCGTCGAGGCGTCGAGCTGTTCGAATGCGCGAAACAACCGCTTCTGGTCTTCGGCGGGAATGCCGATACCGCTGTCCTCGACCTCGAGGCGCAGCAGGATCTCCTCCTCTGCGGTCTCGATGACGCGTGCACGTATTCGGATCAACCCTTGCTCGGTGAACTTGATGGCGTTGCCGATATAGTTGAGCAGGATCTGGCGCAGCCGTGTGGCATCCCCGATCAGGATCGGCTCGCGCTCCAGAAGCGGATCCTCCTCGACCGCCAGCTCGAGCCCACGCACCCGCGCGCGATCGGAGATCAACGCCGCTGAATCCCGAAGCAACGCGCCGAGATCCAACGGGGCAGATTCGAGGATCAACCTTCCGGATTCGATCTTCGAAAGGTCGAGCACCTCGTTGATGAGGCGCAGCAGGTGGCCGGAGGCACCCACGATCTTCTCCAGCCGATCTCGTTGCTCGCTGTCGGCGATCCGCTCGCGCAGCAGATAGGTGAGGCCGACGATGGCATTCAGGGGCGTACGGATCTCATGGCTCATGTTCGCCAGGAAGGCGCTCTTCGCCTGGTTGGCTGTTTCCGCCTGACGGCGTGCATCCTCGAGCTCGGACGTGCGTCGCGCCACCAGCTCCTGGAGGTGATGGCGATGCTGGTCGAGCTCGTCGCTCATCCGTTTACGATCGGTGATGTCCTCGATCACCGAGATGAAGTAATCGGGTGTGCCGTCGGGTTTGCGAGCGAGCGAGACGGTCAGATTGGCCCAGACGATGTCGCCGTCCTTGCGGACATAGCGCTTCTCCATGGCGTAATGGTCGATCTCGTCGGCCAGGACGCGATGGACGGCGTCGAGACCCATCGCCAGATCATCCGGGTGGGTGATCTCCTGGAAGGTCCGGCCGAGCAGCTCCTCGACACCGTAGCCGAGGATCTGGCACAGGCGCTCGTTCACCCTCAGCCAGCGTCCATCCGGGGCGACCATGGCGATACCGACCGCCGCTTGCTCGAAGGTCCCGTGAAAACGGGCCTCGGAGGCGCGCGAGCGGACCAATGCGTCCTCGGCTTGGGCGCGTGCAAGCTGAGCGTCTTCCAGCAGGTTGAGCGTGGCCAAGCGCTCATGCTCTCGAGCGGTCGGCGTCGACGACGGGGGCGCGTCCTCGATCTGTTGCGCTGTGACGCAGGCGTCCTCGTGCGCGGTTTCGGCGGAATCGGTCTTGTGAGCGGCTGCGCTCGCCGCTGGAGGGGAAGAATCAGCGGGCTCCCGGCCAAGCTCGCGGGATAGCCGATCCACCTGCCGCTTGAGCGCAATCATTGCGAGCTCGCGGTCGACCATGGCGCGGTTGAAGCGCTCGAGCTGCTCGTTGCGTACGCGTAACGCCTGCATGGCCTCCAGGCGCTCGCTGATGTCGTGACAGGTGACCTGGATATCGATGTTGCCGTCGATTGCGTAGGACACGGCGCTCACTTGGGCAGGAACGACCGAGTCGTCTACGGCCAGCAGTGCCTCCTGCAGCACCGGTACGCTCACGCCCGGAGCCGAGCGCAGTGTCGCGATACGGGCTCGCACGGCCGCATGAATCTCGGGGTGGAAAAGGTCGTAGACGGAGCGGCCGAGGATCTCGTCGGCGTGGCGTGCGCCCAACAGGCGAATCCCGGCCGGGTTGATGTAGTGGATACGATCGTTGCGGTTGATGAAGATGAGATCGGGTGCGTTCTCGACGATACGGCGATTGCGCTCTTCGCTCGCGCGCAGGGCCTCGAGGTCGCGGCGGCGGCGTAAACGCTCGATCAGCAGGAGACCTAGGGCCAAGGTGAATAACGGATGGATGATCATCACCGGCAGGCTGACGGTCGCGAGTACCGTTCGGGCCGTCTCCCACGGCAGCGTCAGCATGAGGGCCAGCATCACGGCGTGCACGACTAGCCCCAACGTGTAGAGGCTGCGCCAGCCGATGTCCTCGACGGGACCGCGCAAGGTACGGCGCCACACTAGACCGATCAGCCCCGAGGCCAGAATGACCGCGATTCCGGGTAGGGCCGCGGGGCCGCCGAGCATCCCGCGGTAGAGGGCCGCCATCAGCATGGCGATCAGGGTCGGGACCGGGCCGATGAATAAGCCGCTGATCGCGAGCAAGACCGAGCGCGTGTCGAAGATGATCCCCGGCATCAACGTGGCGCTGATCTTCATCAGCAGCACACAGATGAGTCCGATGAGCAGGCCGATGCCGATGGTTGAGCGGTTGCTCCAGGCCATGTGCCCCTTGGGCAAGGCAAGGTCGATGACCTGCGCGAGTGCGAGCAGCAGGGCCGCGTTGAGCAGCAAAGAGAAGCTAAACTCGAATAGTGTCGGGGTGCTCATCCTGATCCGCTCCGCGTATCCGTGTCCCGCGCTGCGTTCACGTGCCTTCGGTAGATCACTGTCGACCCGTTGGACCGAGACGCGTAAGCGTAGCCTCGCCGCGGAAGGGCTCTGTTTCCACTGGTTTCGGCAGGGCGAGCTCGCGGCCCTCGCGCAGCAGTGTTTCGAACGCTTCCGCGGGAATCGGCCGGCTGAACAGGTAGCCTTGCATCTCGTCGCAATCGTTGGTGTACAGAAAGGCGAGCTGCGCGCGGGTCTCGACACCCTCGGCGATGACCGAGAGGCCGAGCCTGTGGGACAAGGAAATGATCGCCCGCGCGATGGCCGCACTGCTCGAATCTTCCCGGAGGCCGCGCACGAAGGATTGGTCGATCTTGAGACGATTGATGGAGAAGCGGCGCAGATAGGCCAACGAGGAAAAACCGGTCCCGAAATCGTCGATCGAGAGGCTGATGCTCAATGCCTTGAGCCCCTCGGTGGCGCGGGTGAAGGCGTCGGTGTCCGCCATCAGGATGGTTTCGGTGAGCTCGAGCTCGAGCGCATCTCCGGGTAGGCCGGTCTCTCGCAGCACGCGGCCGGTCATGCCGGCAATGTTCTGCGAGGTGAACTGTCGCGCCGACAAATTGACGCCGACGGTGATCGGCGGCAGACCGGACTCCCGCCAGGCGCGGTTTTGAGCGCAGGCGGTGCGCAGCACCCACTCGCCGAGCGCCAGGATGAGGTCGCTTTGCTCGGCAATGGGGATGAACTCGACGGGGGGCACGAGTCCGCGCTGTGGATGCTGCCAGCGCACCAATGCCTCGGCGCCGATGATGGCGCCCGTGCTCAGGCTCACTTGCGGCTGATAGTGCAGCACCAGCTCATCCTGCTCGATAGCGTGCCGCAGGCCGTTCTCCAGGTCCAAGCGCTCGAGTGCGCGGGCGTTCATCTCGGCGGCGTAGAACTTCATGAGATTGCCGCCGGCGTGCTTGGCCCGGGTCATCGCAGCGCCGGCGTTGTGGAGTAGCGTCTCGCTGTTGCCGCCATCCCGCGGATAGATTGCCACGCCGAGGCTGGCGGTCAGGAAGAACTGTCTATCCGCGAGCCGACAGGGCTCGGAAAGTCCGCCGAGCAGCTCACGCGCGAGCCGCGTGACCGTCTCTGCATTCTCAGTGTCGACCACGACAACGAACTCGTCGCCCTCGTTGCGCGCCAGCGTGCCGTCGCCGGGAGTGACCGCGGCAAAACGTCGCGCCGCTTCCTGCAACAGGTTGTCGCCCGCCGCGTGCCCCAGGCTTTCGTTCACGGCCTTAAACCGGTCGAGGTTGATCAGGACGACGGCGAGGAACGTACCGGTCTCGCGGCAGCGTGCGATGCCTTGGGCGATCCGGTCGGTCAGAAGGTTGCGGTTCGGCAGGCCCGTGAGGGCGTCGAAGTTGGATTTGTGCTCGATCTCGGCGATGTAGCGCTTGCGTTCGCCGATGTCGCGAAAGCTGGTGACCGCGCCGATCAGCGCACCGTTCTCGCGCATGGGCTGGCAGGTCAGCTCGACCTCGAGAACGGAGCCGTCCTTGCGCCGAAAACAGCCTTCGCGGCGGTGGATCGCATGTCCGCCGCACAGGCAGGCACAGAGCGGGCAGGTGTCGGATGTCTCCGGGCCGGCGTCGCACCGCGGGAGATGAAAGGTTGCGTGGGCATCCCGACCGATCAGCGCCTCGCGTGCGTCGCCGAGCATAGCGGCTGCTGCGGGATTGATGAAGATGATGTCGCCGTGTGCGTCGGTTCCGCAAATGCCTTCGCCGACGGACAAGAGGATCTGCTCGCGCTGATGGCTGCGACGCTCCACATCGGCTTCGAGTCGGACGTTCTCGTCGCGCAGTCTGTCGCGTGCCTGCTTGAGCTCGAGATGGGCGCGAACCCGCGCAAGCACGATGGCGGGCTTCACCGGCTTTCCGATGTAGTCTACGGCGCCGAGCGCAAGACCACGGTACTCGTCCTCGTTCGCGTTCAGTGCCGTGACGAAGATGACCGGGATCTCGCGGGTCATCGGGTCGGCCTTGAGCCGTTTGATGACCTCGTATCCGTCGAGGTCAGGCATCATGACATCGAGCAGGACGAGGTCCGGGAGCGGCAGCGTGGCGGCGACCTGCAGTGCGCGCGCGCCGGAGTTGGCCACCCGCACCACATATTCCGGCAACAGCACCCCGCTCAGGACGCCCAGGTTCTCCGGGGCGTCATCGACGATCAGAATCGTCGGCTTGTCAGCCATGTCGGTGTACTCCGCACCGCGAGGACGAATCGGTCCACCTCAGCCGTCGTACGACCGGGCGAGACGCCCGGCCGCACCCTCGGCTCCCGCGCTCTTGCGTGCCGTCGCACGTCTGCTCCCTTGAAATCCTAGCACCCGCTCGATCCTCGCCGCCGGATACATGCCGGATCGGCCGGCCCGGCGATCTGCCGGATGCGGCGGCCGGATCAGGCCGTTATCGGCACGATGGTGATGTCGACCCGGCGGTTGAGACGCCGGCCCGCTTCCGTCTCGTTCGAGGCGATGGGCTGATTCTTTCCGTAGCCGGCGGCGATGATGCGTTGCGGCAGGACGCCGTCGGCCTCCATGTAGTACTGAACGGCACCGGCGCGCCGTTGGGAGAGGAGTTGGTTATGCTCCGCCGAGCCCGTGCTGTCGGTATGTCCGGAGATCATGAGCTCGGTCTTGCCGTATTTCCTCACGATCGCCGAGATCTTGTCCATGGTGCTGTAGAAGCCGGGCTGGATACGGTCCGAATCGATCTCGAAGGTGGTCGCACCTGTCATGCGCACCAGCAGTTCATTGTTCGGGAGCTTCTCTACGCTGATCATGCCGCTGGCGATCTCGTCGGCGAGCGCCTTCTCGAAGTCCTTGCGTTGGCTTTCCATGTAGGCGCCGACGGCGGTTCCGACGAGAGCCCCGCCGACTGCGCCGATCAAGGCGCCGCGTCCGGCGTTGGCGCTGAGCGACCCGATGATCGCGCCCGCAGCGGCGCCCCCCGCGCTGCCGATTGCCGCGCCTGAGCCGGTTTCGGTCAGACCGGAGCCGTCTGCGGCACAGCCTGCGACCAGGACGGCTGCGAGGGCACAGGCAGCGAGGCGTTTCAAGGGACGTAGGGTCATCTAGGTTCTCCCGAGGCAATGCGTGGTCAGAGGGTAAAAATCGTGACCGCAGATCATAACAGAGCCGCGCGAGGGCGCGACGCAGAGAGGTCGTGTGGAATCGCCCCTTTTCATGCTTCGCCCTCAACGCGTCGGCGCTCACCGCTCATGTGATGTCTGACTGGGCGCACACAGGTGCATATCGGTGCCGACGCTTGTCTCGGGGCCGAGCGACACAACATGTTCTCGAACGAAAGACAACCCGCGGGACATGAGATCGATGCTCAGACTTGTCGTCAACCTCGTCGCCTTCCAGATCGCCTGGTTCGCCTGCGTGCTGGGCGGTGCACACGGATGGCCTTGGCTCGGGGTCGGCGTAGCCGCGTCGGTCGTTGCCTTGCACCTTTGGATGTCCGACGCGCCGCGTCGGGAGGTGATGCTCATGGTGCTCGTCGGCGTCATCGGCGCCCTCTGGGACGGATTCCTGGTGCGCTTCGGGTTCCTCGAGTATCCGTCAGGCATGCTCCTGCCCTGGCTTGCCCCGGTCTGGATTATCGCCATGTGGGTAGCGTTTGCGACGACCTTGAACGTGGCGCTGAGCTGGCTCAAGGGGCGCTGGACCCTGGCTGTCGTGCTCGGCGCGATCGGCGGGCCGCTCGCCTTCTATGGCGGTCACATGCTCGGCGCCGTCGCCTTTCCGGACCCGGTCGTGGCGATGGCCGTGCTTGCGGGCGGCTGGTCCTTTTTGATGCCGCTGAGCGCCTGGCTGGCGCAGCGCTTCGACGGCGCAGGCTTTCCGAAGGCGGCTGGCTTGACCACACTCACGGAGGACGGCGCAGGTGTTTGATCTCAATCTCTATCTCACCGGCTTAGGCGCCGGGCTCGGCATGGCTCTCGGCGCCTGGCTCGTCAGTTTGAAGCTGAACGACGTCAGTATCGTCGACTCGCTCTGGTCGCTCTTTTTCCTGCTCATGGCAGCGGTCTTCCTTCTCGGGGCACCCGAGGCGGGTGAGCGCGCCTATCTCGTCTTCTTCCTGGTCACACTCTGGGCGGTACGGCTGAGCGTCTTCATCACCAAACGCAACTGGGGTCACGGCGAGGACCGGCGCTACCAGGCGATCCGGGCGGAGAACGAGCCGGGTTTTCGCTGGAAGAGCCTCTACATCGTCTTCGGTCTGCAGGCGATTCTGGCCTGGATCATCGCGCTTCCGCTGCTTGCGGCGACACTCGGGACCAACCCGCTGGGGTGGATCGACTACGCTGCGTTGTCGTTCTGGCTCGTCGGACTCTTCTTCGAAGCCGTCGGCGATCAACAACTGGCCGACTTCAAGGCCCGGCCCGAGAACAAGGGTAAGGTCCTGGATCAGGGACTTTGGCGCTACACCCGCCATCCCAATTATTTCGGCGAGGCCTGCATCTGGTGGGGCTACTTCTTGTTTGCGCTCGCGGCTGGCGGCTGGTGGACGATCGTCTCGCCGGTGCTTATGACGTTCCTGCTGCTGCGCGTGTCCGGCGTGGCCTTGTTGGAGAAGGACATCGGCGAGCGCCGGCCGGCTTACCGCGACTATATCGCGCGAACCAACGCCTTCTTTCCGGGTCCGCCGCGGCGGATCCGGAGTGATTCGAATCTTTGAGAAATCAAGTATCGGGAGTGATGCAAATGGAAACAAGACAACACTGGTTGGGGTCGCGACGCGCAATCCGAGAGAAGACGCAGCTTCCCTCCGCCCGCCGTCGGTGGTCGGCTGGCGCGATGGCTCTGATCGTCGGGGCTCTGATCGTCGGCGCCGCGCCATTGGTCTCCGCCAACACGGAGTCGGCAAATCTGAGGTTCAAGGTCTTCCTCGATCAGGATCCGATCGGCGAGCACAGCTTCGATATCCGCGCGCTCGGCAAGGATGCGCAGGTGTCGAGCCGGGCCAGCTTCGATATCAACTTCTGGATCTTCACCGCGTACAGCTATCGTCACGAGAGTCGCGAGACCTGGCGCGACGGTTGTCTGCAGACAATCGAGGCGACCACGGACGACAACGGCAAGGACTATCGTGTCCGGGGCGAGGAGAGCGGGGAGACGCTCGACCTGTCGGTCAACGGCGAGTCGCGTCGTCTGCCCGGCTGCGTCATGACCTTCGCCTACTGGGATCGTGATTTTCTGGAGCAGGAGAACCTCTTGAACCCTCAGACCGGCGAGCTGGTGCCGGTGCGGGTTCAGCCGCAAGGGACCGACTCGATCCGTTTCGGCGGCGAACAGGTCGCTGCGGCCCGCTATAAGCTCAGCACCGACGAGCTCGACCTGATCCTCTGGTATTCCGACGAGCACGGATGGATTGGTCTCGAAAGCGATACCGGCAAGGGCAAGACGCTGCGTTACCAACGGATGGCGCCGACATGAAGAGACTCTCGGCTCTTTTGCTCATCACACTCATGCTCGCCTTTGCGAGCGGCTGCACCGAAGAAGGAGGCGCGCCCATGGATACCGTCAAACAGGTCGATCTCGAACGCTTCATGGGCAAGTGGTACGTGATCGCCAACATCCCGACCTTTGTGGAGAAGGGCGCCTACAACGCCGTGGAGTCCTACGCCCTGAACCCGGACGGCACCATCGCGACCACCTTCACCTTCAACAAGGACGGCTTTGACGGGCCCCTGAAGACGCATAACCCGAAGGGCTTCGTGCGGGACACCGAAACCAATGCACTCTGGTGGATGCAGTTCATTTGGCCTTT
>NZ_JAABRP010000010.1 GCF_011390875.1 Thiocapsa sp. | reverse complement strand
GGAACCTGATTACAGCATCACCGTCATCGGCCGGGCCAAACGCGACTATGTCTGGGTCATGGCCCGCGAGCCCGAGATCCCGCAGGCCAAGTACGACGAAATCGTCGCCTTCCTCGGCGGGCTCGGCTACGACACGAGCAAGATCGAGAAGGTGCCGCAGCGTCCGGGTGGGTGAGGCGTGGGCGGGGGTGTTTGCCCCCGCGCGTCCCTCTCGGTAGTACGCTCGACGACTCAATCGGCCTCGCGGATGAGAGCCGGGGCTCGTGCCGGCGAAAGAATCCGAACCTTCTCCTGAGCGGTGGCCAGATCAAGTAGATCGGCATCGCCGCTTACCAGCCAGTCGGCATCTCCGACAAGCGCTGTCCACACGAACTTGTCGTCGTCCGGGTCGCGACTGAAACGCATTCGGTCGTGGTCATGCTGATCCAACTCAACCCAATCCGTTGCTGCACTGAAGTCGTGAAGAAGCGCTTGACGCTGCTCCAGCGTGAGGTATCGGTCGAATTTGGGACGCCACAAGCGGGTCTCCAGCTCGGCGAACGTTTCCCGGGAAAACAACAAGCGTCCGTGCTCAAGTATGAAGTGCGTCACAAGCGACGGCGGCGTGCCGCTCGTCAATGCGGCCGAATCGTTCGATTCGCTCAATGCGCGTCGATCCTCATCCGCGTCGTTTCTCGTGTTCATGGCCAGGTGTTCGGCGCATCTCAGCACGAGAGCAACCATCTCGTGTGAGTTTTTTCGTTGCCCTGTCGGTCTTCCCTTCCTTATCCTCCCCCGATTCGGGTCGACCGGCCCGCCTCCAGGCAGATCGCACTATGTCCGTCAACGCTTGGCTGAAGTCTCACCGTCCGCTTGCCGGTGCTGCGCTGAAACGCACCATCGGGTTCGGTGTTGGACAGGGGCTGCTCGCCATCGCACAAGCCTGGTTGCTTGCCTTGATCCTGAACGCCGTGATCTTCGAGGGGGCGGGTCTGACCGAGATCGGGCACTTGATGGCGGTCCTGCTGGGGCTCTTCTTGGTGCGCGGCGTCACCGTCTGGCTGGGTGAGCGGTCGGCCTTCCAAGCCGCTGCCTTGGTCCGCAGCGGGTTGCGTGATCAGGTGTTCCGCCACCTACAACGCCTTGGTCCGCGCTATCTGGCCAACGAGCGCAGCGGTGCCTTGGTCGAAATGCTCACCAAGGGGATCGATGACCTGGAGGGCTATTACGCCCGCTTTCTCCCGGCCATGACCCTGACGATGATCCTGCCCGTGGTGATCCTGGTCGTGGTCTTTCCGGCGGACTGGGTTGCGGGTGCGGTCATGCTGGTGACCGCGCCGCTCATTCCACTGTTCATGATCCTCATCGGATCGAGCGCTCAGTCCAAGAATCAGCGCCAATGGAAGGAGCTCGCGCGCATGAGCTCGCACTTCCTCGACGTCATCCAGGGCCTGACGACCCTGAAGCTCTTCGGGGCGAGCCGTCGCGAGGCGGACGAGGTGGCGCGTATCTCCAATGCCTATCGCAGCAGCACCATGCAGGTCTTGCGGGTCGCCTTTCTGTCCTCGGCCGTTCTGGAGTTCTTCGCCGCCATCGGTATCGCCATCATCGCCGTCTTCGTCGGTTTCCGGCTCTACGGGCTCGTGATGCCGCTGCCGGAGTGGCTGATGGCACTCCCCGAGATCACCTATCTGCAGGGCCTCTTCATCCTGATGTTGGCGCCCGAGTTCTACGCCCCCTTGCGCAACATGGGGATCCAGTACCATGCGCGCATGGCCGCCGCCGCGGCCGCCGAGCAGATGATCCGGGTGCTGGATACCGAGCCGGAGGCGCGATCCGCACCCGATGCGAACGCAACCCAGGCGACTGCAACCGAGCAGGCCGCGTCCGGCCACACCCAGCTGCAGGCACCGCGCCCCTTCGGTTTGCGTTTTCAGGACGTGCATTTCAGCTACGAAGAGGGCCGCGATGCACTGTGCGGCATGGATTTCGATGTCCCGGCAGGCGCCCGTGTCGCGCTGGTCGGGACCAGCGGGGCCGGCAAGACCACCGTCATCAACCTCCTGCTAGGCTTCCTCTCGCCGACCTCGGGGCGGATCCTGATTGGCGAGCAGGCGCTGTCCGACCTCGACCTCGAGGATTGGCGCAGCCACCTTGCCTGGGTCCCGCAGCAGCCGCGTCTCTTTCAGGGGACGATCGGCGACAACATCCGGCTTGGCCGTCCGGATGCGGATATCGAGTCGGTCCGCGCGGCGGCCCGTCGCGCCCGTGCTGCCGAATTCATCGAGGCGCTGCCCGCCGGCTACGAAAACCTTGTCGGCGAGCGCGGGGCGGGTCTCTCGGGCGGTCAGATCCAGCGCATCGCACTCGCCCGCGCCTTCCTGCGCGACGCCCCGTTGGTCATCCTGGACGAGGCGACGGCCAACCTCGACCCGGAGAGCGAGCGTCTGGTGCAGGAGGGCATCGAGGAGCTGGCGAAGGGTCGCACCCTCTTGGTCGTCGCCCATCGGCTCGCGACCGTGCGCCGGGCGGACCGCATCCTGGTACTCGAGTCGGGCCGAGTGGCCGAGTCCGGGACGCACGAGACCCTTTCCGCATCGAACGGGATCTATGCCCGTATGATCGCGGCCTACGGCCAGACTGCGCCCGGGCAGGCCGACGTTTGGAATCCGGAGCAGGAGAACGATCGATGAAGGAGCTGTTGCGTCTCTGGAGCCTGTTTCGGCCCTATCGCGGCTGGATGATCGCCGGCACCCTGATTGCCCTCCTGACCCTGATCGCCAACGTCGCGCTCATGGCCTTGGCGGGCTGGTTCATCACCGCCATGGCGGTGGCCGGGGTGGCCGGGGTCGCCATCAACTACTTCGCGCCGGCTGCGCTCATTCGGCTCAGCGCCATCGTGCGCACGGCCGGCCGCTACGCCGAGCGCTTGGTCAACCACGAGGCCACCTTCCGGCTGATCGCCGAGTTGCGGGTTTGGTTTTACCGCCACCTCGAGCCGCTGGCTCCCGCGCGTTTGCAGCAGTATCACAGCGGCGACCTGTTGAGCCGCATCCGTGCCGACATCGACGCCCTGGACAACCTCTATGTGCGCGTGCTCGTACCCGTGGCGGTCGCCGCCATCAGCGCGGTGCTCTTCTTCGTCTTCCTGCTGCTGCACGACCCGCTTTTGGCGCTCTCCGGGCTTGCCTTCCTGCTGATCGCCGGCGTCGCCTTGCCCGTTTGGTCGCAAGGGCGCGGCCAGGCCCCCGGGCGTCGGCTCGCCGAGGACGAGGCCGAGCTGCGCGCGGCCGTCATTGACGGGGTTCAGGGTATGGCCGAACTGACGATCTACGGAGCGAACGAGCGCCAGTCCGAGCGCGTCAACGTCCTGGGGCGACGCCTGATCGCCGATCAGGCGCGCTTGAGCAGCGATCACGGCGTCACCCAGGCGGCAGTGGGTCTGAGCGCGAGCCTGAGCCTCTGGGTGCTGCTCTGGCTCGCCATCCCCATGGTGCACGACGGCACCCTGATGCCCCCGCAGTTGGCCATGCTCGCGCTCTTCACGCTTGCGAGCTTCGAGGCCGTCGCACCCTTGCCTCAGGCCTTCCAGCTCCTCGGTCGGACCCTGGCTGCGGCGCGGCGGATCTTCGCCATCGTCGATACCGAGCCGCCCGTGGTCGAGCCGACCGCACCCTCGCCTCGACCGGAGCGTTTCGACATTCGCTTCAGGGGTGTCGGATTCAGCTATCCGGGTGCGGCGACGCCCGCCGTCGCCGACATCGATCTCGATGTCCCGCAGGGCACCCGTGCCGCGGTCGTCGGCGCCACGGGCTCGGGCAAGAGCACGCTCTTCAACCTGCTGCTGCGTTTTTGGGAGCCGGACGCCGGCGCTATCAGCATCGGCGGTCACTCCATCACCACCTTCCGCGGCGACGATCTGCGCAGCCATATCGCGGTGGTCAGCCAGCAGACCTATCTCTTCGACACCACCATCCGCGAGAATCTGCAGATCGCCGCGCCCGAGGCCACGCAGGAGGCGATCGAGGCCGCCTGCCGCGTCGCCCAGATCCACGACTTCATCAGCGAGCTGCCCGAGGGCTACGGCACCTGGGTGGGGGAGACCGGCGTGCGTCTCTCCGGCGGACAGGCCCGGCGCATCGCCGTCGCCCGCGCCCTGCTCAAGGATGCCCCCATCCTGCTGCTGGACGAGCCCACCGAGGGTCTGGATGCCGAGACCGAGCGCAGTCTCATGCAGGCGCTCGACCGGCTCATGGTCGGGCGCACCGTGCTGCTCATCACCCACCGTCCCGCCGGCCTGGACTGGGTCGACCGCGTCCTGGTGCTCGACAACGGGCGCGAGGTCGCGCGCGGCGACTCCAAGGTCATCCCGGAAGCCACGCAAGGGGCCTTGCTGCGAGACGCCGCGGGTGCGGTGGCGTGAGCTGACGGTGAGCGAAGCCGCGTCTGGAGCAACATGCGTCGTTAGCGGCATGAAGGTGCGGGTGGCGGCCCACGAGGCCTTCTATTACCCGGACGTGCTTTTGACCTGCGATCCGCATGACTGCCGCATCGGGATAGCGCCGAGCAAGCTCCTCCACGTCGCCGATCTCGACATCGGACGGGATCACCCCGGGCCACTCGGTGCTGCCGCCGAGAAACCACCGACCGCCGCCAAGCAGCCGGGCCGTGTGAAAGGTGTCCCCCGGAATCGGAAACTGCTCCTGCTGTCCGTCGGCCAGGGCCGGGCCGATCACGAATGAATCCGGCGTACTTGATTTGGGAATGCACATGCGTTGGCGCTCCGAGATCTCCCCCCTGTTGCTGACCCTCGCCGCAGCCGGCGTGGACGCTATGGTCATCCTCGGCTTCAATGTCCTCACCGCGGCTCAGACGGGAAACACCGTCCTGCTGGCGGTTGCGGTTGCGCGCGGCGATGCCGAGACGGGCTTGAGTGCCGCCGTCTCGGTCGCTGCCTTCGTCGCGGGCGCGGTTGCAGGGGAGGTTCTCTGTGGTTGGTCGACATCGGGCCCTCGGCGCGAAACCGGCATCCTCCCGGCGCTGCTGATCGAGATCCTCCTCCTGATCTCCCTCCTCATGCTTTGGTTGCCGGTCGAGCCCGTCGCCGGCCGCTCCGGTGTTGCAGTGGTCGCGCTTGCCGCGTTGGCCATGGGGGTCCAAAGCGCGGCCGTACTCCGGCTGCAGGGCCCCTCGACCACCTACATCACCGGAATGCTGGCCACCTTCAGTACCGGATACGTCCGCTGGATCCGCGCCGCTCGACACCGACGTCTCCGGACCCGGCCGGCCGAGTCCGATGCGAAACCGCCGCCTGACCGCCTACCCTGGCGCAACGGCCTCATCTGGGTGGTCTACCTGAGCGGCGCCATCGTGTGCGGAATACTCTTCCTCCGCTCAGGCGCGCTCGCCCTTCTCGTCCCGATCGCATCCATCTGCGCGGTCATCGCCATCCAGCGCTCGGCACCGGCCTAAACCGCGTCCAGAGCGACATGCGTCATTTTCATGTTTCGTTTGGCTTCGGAGATGTTCTCGATCTTGGTGCGGCGCGGTTTAAAGTTTAATATTTTTCAATGCTTTAAACCGCGCCTGCTGCGGCGGTCGTCCGAGCATGCGCGGCCAAGCCAAATCAAAAAACTACGCATACCGCACCGGGCGCGGTTTAGAACCGATACCGTATCCATGCCGCCATCGATACCCGCCAGTCAGGCATTTTTCATGTCACCGATACGGGAAAACGTTGTCCTTCCCCGATTTCGTGCGCACAAAAACAAATCCGCCCCCTTGTTTTCCTTGCCTACGGGGACGACCCCAACAGATCCGGACGTGCGTGACTACCACATCTTATGTGCTGCAGCACATCAGATGTTGGAAAGCCGCTTGCCCAGGTCTGAGAGGGGCGTTTCGCAACTTGGTCCACGGGCGAGACCATGTGGTACCGCCGAGAAAGCAGGCGGCAAACAGAGAACACAAACGTCGCCCTACCCTTTTTCAGGGAGTGCCCGGCCTACTCAGAGCCCTGGGGGGCTTGCGTCACAGGGTTTGATTCCCGATTCCTCGGCGATCGCTCCGGATGCGGCGGTTGACGCGATTTCTGTCCGATTACGTCCCGATCGCTTCGCGCGATACAGGGCAGCGTCGGCCTGCTCGATCAGGGCTTTCGCGTTCTGGGCATGGTCGGGAAAACTCGCGAGCCCAATCGAAAGCGTTGCCCGGATCCGGGTCTCGACCCAAGCCAGCTCGCTGTCGGCGAAATCTCGGCGCAAGCGTTCTGCACGCTGGAATGCGATCTCCAGGGTGATACGCGGCAGCAACAGCAGGAATTCCTCGCCCCCGTAGCGACAGACGATATCGCCCTCGCGGACCCCCGCCCGCAGGCACTGGGCCAGCACCTTGAGGATCTCATCGCCGGCCGGGTGTCCCCAGGTGTCGTTGATACGCTTGAAGAAGTCGACGTCGATCATGGCCACTGCCAAGGGATATCCCTCGCGCTCGGCACGGGCAAATTCGCGTGCTAGGGTCTCGTCGAGATAACGTCGGTTATAAAGCCCGGTCAGCGGGTCCCGGACTGCCTGTTCGGCGAGGATTTCCTGCAAGCGACTAATCTTGTTCAGGTTCTGTTGAAGTTCCCGGTTCGCGGCCTGAAGGGCGCGTTCCATGGCACGCTGCCCGCTGATATCGCGCTTGACGGCAACGAAACACTCGATCTTGCCTTGATCGTTCTTGACGGGGGACATGGTCATTTCCTCCTCGTAAAGCTCTCCGTTCTTGCGACGATTGATCAACTCGCCACGCCAAATCCGCCCGGCCAGTACGGTCTGCCAGAGCTGCGCATAAAACGCTCCGGACTGTTTGCCGCTGTTGAGGATCCGGGGGTAACGACCTTTGACCGATTCCAGATCGTAGCCGGTTTGCCGGGTGAAGGCAGGATTGACATACAGCAGGTGGCCCCGGGTGTCGGTGATGACGATCGCGTCGGCCGCAGCCTCGATGGCGGCGAGGCGGGTGCGCAATTCAGACTCCAGCGCCTTGCGTTGGGAGATGTCGCGCGTGATGCCGAGGAGCTTGACGGGGTGACCGGCCTCGTCCATCAGATAGGTTGTCACGACTTCCGTCGGAACGATGCGACCGTCACGGTGTGGTTGGTCGACCTCGGTGGTGACGTAGACCGCCTCGGTATCGCCCGCCAAGAGGCGCTCGATCGTCTCGCGCATGAGGGCCTCGACCTTCTCCGCCGATTCCGGGGTGAGGGCGTCCTCCATGGGTTGCGCGATCACTTCCTCCGGGGTGAAGCCACGCAGGCGTTCCACCGAGGGACTGACATAATCGAACCGCTGACTGGCTAGATCGAGCATCCAGATGACATCGCCGCTGTTCTCCGTGAGCAGGCGGTGCAGTGCCTCGCTCTCGGCGAGCTCTTGATTCAACCTCGCGCGCCGCGCGATCTCCCCGCGCAGGCGCAGGTTCAGGCCATGCACGCGCCAGCTCAGCAAGGCCAGCGTCAACGCCGCCGCCAAGGCAAAGGTCAGCGCGGCGACCAAGCCCGGATCGAGTCGGGGCGACTTGACCTCATAGAGAAACCCATCCAACGGGAAATGCTCGGGCAGCATGCCCAGCGCGGCATAGGTATCGGCGATATGACGCCAGCGGCCGGGGTTGACATGCCCGATCGCGACCAGGTCCGGCTGCATCAGGCGCCGACTCTCCTCGGCCTCGAAGCGATAGTGCGCGCGGGTGCGGTCTTGGCTGTTGTATTTGGCCATGATGAGCTCGATGCTTTCATCGATATGCGCCATGGCGTCATGCCAGCCTTTCAGGCTGGCGGCGAGAAAGGCCCGTGTTCGCTCGGGGTTGGATTTCAGCTCGGATTCGCTGGTAAAGAGGATGTCGCCGTAGAAATCGATGCCGCCCGCGCGGGCCGAGAATTCGTTGTAGTCAAGACCGGCCTGGCGCAGAAGATAAGGTTCCGTGGTGGAATAGGCCGACATCGCAGCCACCTCGTTCTGCAGCAGCGCATCGATTCCCAGGCTATGGGGAAAGATCGTCAGCTCGTCGGGCTCGACGCCTTCCTTTAAGAACAGGGCCAGGATCTCGGCCGAGCCGGCCTCCAGCATGATGGGCTGTCCGACCAGCTCATGGAGATTGCTCGCGCGGTCGGCGCGGACAAGGAGCTCGAAGGGCGAGTGCTGGTAGATCGGGGCTAGGGCGACAACAGGGTCGGTCTGTCGAGACAGCAGCAGCTCGCTGCTGCCGATCCCGAACTGCGCCGCGCCCGAAATCACCTCGGCGACGGGGTCGGTGTGCGGTCCGGCCTCCAGGAGTCGGACATTCAGCCCCGCGTCACGGTAGTAGCCCTTTTCCAGGGCCATGTAGTAACCGGCGAACTGAAACTGATGGCGCCATTTCAGTTGCAGGGTCACGCTGTCCAGGGCAAGGGCCGGGAGTGCGGCACAGATGGCGATGCAGAACAGGGTCAGGCGTGCAAGGGGAACGCCGCGCATTTTACACGTCGCGCCAACGGATCGATCCCTGGCCACCCAGACAGCCGTGTTCCTCATGAAGCTCCATTGGCTGCGTCGAAAACGCGATGATAGCCTCTAATCAATCGGACGCCTGTTGTTTTGTACGCTGCCTAGGCGACGGCTGCGGCCGCTTGGGCGGATAGGACATCCAAGCCAGCCCCCGGGAGCCTGGGCATGTACTGAGACAGGAGTTGTTTGGCGGGGCGGGATGCACCGTCAACAGGCAGCGGCGGAGCTGGTGGACGTCGCGAGCGGTGCGAGAACGTGCGTCCCCGGGCGCTCAAGCCTTTAAACCGCGCCAGCTCCGACAGTCGTCGGAGCTGGCGCGGCCGATCCACTCCAACACATGACGCATACCGCACCGGGCGCGGTTTAGGGAGATGATCAGGACGGCAAGGAAGGAGCGAGGACGTGGCGGCCATGCCGGTGGGTTCCTTTGTAGATGGTGCGGAAGCGTTCGAGTGGATGATACCTGTTGCGATCGTTGGGGGCAGCGGCGGCGAACGCAGGGATTTGCTCCCGCTCAGCCCGGTCTGGGGGGGTCTTCCCGAATCGACGGCGGTTTTGCATTCAGCCGCCTGTGCCGTTCCCGCATCGCGAGCCGCGCGAGATAGGCGCCGACCCCGGCGCCGATGGTATTGAGGACGAGATCGGTGACCGAGGGGTGGCGGGGCAGCAGGATCTGCAGGGTTTCGATCGAGAGGCTCAAGGCCGCTCCGAGGAGCATGATGTGCACGATGGAGAGGCGGCGTCCGAAGAAGAGCATGAGCAGGGCGCCGAACGGGATGAATCCGAAGAAGTTGACGTAGATGTCGGCGTTTGCGTAATAGGGCCGTCTATGGTCGAGGTCCCACGGGTTGAATGCCTTCATCTCCCACCAACCCCCGGGGAGCTCAATCTCGGCGGGATCCAGAACATCGATGGTGCGGCCGTCGATGTCGACCGACGCGGCCCGAATCTCGCCTGTCCAAGCCCGCCCGTAGGGAAGTTCGTTGCCCATCGCCAGCGCGAAGTCGGGATTCCATTCGGGGAAGGGCGAGCTGGATAGCACCTGATCGAATCGGGTCTCGTCGTCGACCGTCAGGGCCAGTCGATCCGGCTTGAGTCGAAAGCGGATCTCGTGCCACTCGGGGTCGCGGAAGACGTCGGCCACCTGCAGGTCCGGCGTGCCGTTGGCGTCCGATCCCGGGCGGCGGACGCGGATGACGAGATCGGCGCCCTTTTGCCCGAGTGTCAGATTGCGATCCGAAACGCCGTCGGAGATGGTGAAGAGCCGGGCAGGCCCGCGTTGATCGGGATCGTCCGTGCGCGCGACGAGCCGCACCTCGAGACTGCTCGTGTCCTGTAGGCCGCTCAACCAGTCCGGCGCGCCGTGGGTTCGTGCGATGCCGACCTCCGGGAACGACAAGCCTCCGTCGGCCGCGCGTTCGGCCTGATTCACGACATATTTCGGGAGCTCGAAGGTGAAAGGGTAGAGACCCACTGCCCAGTAGCCGAACAGAAAGAGGGTGAGGATCAGGATTTTGGTCGGGCCGTGGCTTGGCATGGCGTGCGTGTCCTTGCGGGCTTTCAGGTGATTTCAGGGATAGAGGGTGTGCGGGCCTGTGGGCGAATGAATTCGCCCATACAGGCGTGGGCTGTCGGGATGTTCATTGCCGGAAATCGGCTCAGGTTGACGTGCGTTGCTCGGGCGTCAGTCGGCGCGCAGCCCGAAGCGATATTGGATGCGGGTCGGTCCGCCTTTGGTCTCGCGTGTCACCCAGGCGGTGTGGAGGTTGCCGACGTCGTCCAGGGCGATGGACGGATGGCCCTGCTCATCGGGGCCGGAGGCTCCGGGAAGCGGCAGGTCCTCGCTCCAAGCGCCGTCGGTGTACCAGCTCAGGAGGATGTCGCCCTGTCCTTCGCGCTCGTCGGTCCAGGCGACGACGAGCGTGCCGTCGGGTCGGCCGGCGGCGCTGACGTGCCATTGCGCGGACAGCTCGCCGAAGTCGTCCTGCACCCTCTCGTTCGGGCCGAATCCGTCCGGGCCGAAGTGTGCGGCATAGACGTCGTAGCCGTGACGGAAGTTGCGTTTGTCCTCCCAGGCGGCGAGCAGGCGGTCGGTGCCATAGGGTGCGATCGCGACACGCGCGACGCCGTGACCTGCGCCGAAGGGCATCTCGGGACCCGGCGGGTCCTCGCTGATCCGTGCCGGCGGATCGAAACGGCAGGGCTGACCGGGTGCACTCGCTGTGGCCATGATGATGGTGTGACCGGGGCGGCGGTCCTCCCAGGCGACCACGAGCCGTTCGCCGACCCGCGCGGCGGTTGGGAAGAGTTGATCGGCCGCCGGGGCGACGGCGTCCGCCGGGCAGCGCGCCTTCACCGCCAGGCCGAGCGCGCCGTCGCGGTCGAGTGTCGCGGTCATGATCCGTCCGACGCCGGTCTGCCGATCCGCCCAGATCGCAACGAGATCCTCGTTGGAGGCGTCCAGGCTGACCTGTGCTCCTTTGGGGCTGAGCTCCAAGGGTGGTCCGAGACCCTCCGGGGTCGCGAGCCGCACGAGGATCCGTCCGTCCTCCTCCCAGGCAACCGCGAAGCGGCGATCGGGCATGGCGACGACGGCGGGCTCGAAGGCCTCGCCTTCGCCACTGATCTGGATCGCGGGGGCAAAGACGGGCGCATTCGGATCCTTCAGCGCCAGGTAGGCGCGCGGGTTTCCCGCGTGCTCGTCGTCCCAGACCACTGCGACCGTCCCGTGGGAGACCGCGAGGCTGCGGCGTCCCGCGGACGACATCTGGTGGAAGACGCCCGCCGAGGTTCCGACCACCTCGATCGGCGTCTCATCGAATGTCCAGGGCTGCGCCGCGACCGACCCCGCGGCGGTCGCCCACGCCAGACCGGCAACGAGCGCCCCGGCGAGGGTGGCACGGCTGGGTTTTTGGACGCACCGGATCACGAGGCACCCGCGACGGCCAGCGCCTCTTGGATCTTGGCGTCGGCCTCGAGCAGATCCTCGATCCGCTGTACGCCCACCAGACGCAGGACCGTCTCACCGTCCGGCGTCATGAATGAAAATACGGGCGTCACGAAGGCGTCGTAGCGAGTCCCGAGCTCGCGCTCGGTGATGCGCTCCCCGCTCGGCAGGCGTAGACGCTCTCCGCTCTCGGCATCGACATAGGCGAGCGCGTAATGCGCGGAATAACGCTCGCGCACCTGCGCGTCGGAGAATGCCTCCTTGTTGGTCTTCTCGCAGTAGCCGCAGCCGTAGCGGCCGAAGTAGACGAAGAGCGGCTTACCCTCGTCCCGAGCCTGTTGCATGGCCTGGTCGAAGGGTTTGAAGGCGTAGCCGTCAGGCGCCTCGGCGTGGGCTGCGGCACCGGAGATCAGGAGAAGGCCGAGGAGGGCCGATCGAGCGAATCGGGGCATGGGTCAAGCTCCCGCGAGTAGGATGAATGAGGTTGCGTACCGGCACCTTAGCAAAAGCCGGTGCGGACCGGCACCCGCAGCTTGTTTGCAACTCCGGCCATCGTGTCGCGTGGCGCAGAGCGCCGCGGGGCAGCGTGACAACGCCGAGCGGGTGCCATGAACAAAGGAACGCCACCCGGATCGGGCGTCTGAGCGGTGAGGATGGGTTTTGGTCGTTTTTGAATCGTTCCGAAGCGCTCGGTGAGTCGAGGTGATCGGGCGGTCAACGCCGCCAAAAGGCCGGCGAGAGGATCACCAGGATGGTCAGGATCTCCAGGCGCCCGAGCAGCATGGCGACGACGCCGAGCAGCTTGCCGAAATCGCTGACCGATTGGAAGGTGAGGGCGACCTCGCCGAGACCCGGACCGAGATTGTTCAGGCAAGTGGCGACGGCACTGAAGGCATCCAGCGGGGCGAGGCCGGCGTGGATCATCAAGAGCGTCAAGGTCGCGACCGCAAAGGTATAGAGTGCGAAAAAGCCCCAAACCGAACGTGCAAGGCGGGGGTCGACAATGCGTCGACCCAAGCGCAGCGGCAGGATGGCGTGCGGATGGATCAGCTGACGCACCTCCTGCGCGCCTTGCTTGACCATGAGCAGGACGCGCAGCACCTTCATGCCGCCGGCGGTCGAGCCGCCGCACCCGCCGACGAAGCTGATGTAGATCAGCAGGAGCGGGAGGAAATCCGGCCAGTGGGCGAAGTCGACGATCCCGAAGCCGGTGCTGGTGACGATGGAGACCACCTCGAAGGCGGCATCGCGCAGGCTGGTGTGAACCTGGTCATAGGGGCCTTCCAGGTACAGGATCAGACCGACCAACAGGACCATCGCGAGGACGAAGCCGAGGAAGGTCCTGGCTTCGGTATCGCGCAGATACTGCAGCGGATTGCGATCGAGCCAGACCAGGTAATGGACCCCGAAGTTGATCGCGGCCAAAAGCATGAAGACCACGGCCACCGCCTCGACGGCGGGGCTTGCGAAATGGCCCATGCTGGCGTCGTGGGTCGAGAATCCGCCGGTCGAGACGGTCGACAGGCTGTGGGAGACGGCATCGAACGGGGTCATCCCCGCAAGCCAGTAGCCGCCGGCACAGGCGATGGTGAGCGAGAAGTAGATCAGCCAGAGCGCACGTGCAGTTTGTGTCAGACGCGGGGTCAGCTTCTCCTCTTTGAGCGGCCCCGGCGCCTCGGCCCGGTAGAGCTGCATCCCGCCGATGCCCAGCATGGGCATGACCGCGACCCCGAGCACGATGAGTCCCATCCCGCCGAACCACTGCAGCTGCTGGCGGTAGAAGAGCAGCGAGCGAGGCATTGCATCCAGGCCGGCGATCACGGTCGCCCCCGTCGTGGTGATCCCGGAGGTGGATTCGAACAGGGCGTCGACCGGCGAGAGACCAAAGCCGTTCATCAGCGGCCAAGCACCCAGGATACTCAGCAGCACCCAGAAGAGCGCCACGACCAGATAGCCGTCCCCCACGCTCAACTCGCGTGCGCGGCGCCGACCGATCAGCCAGAGGAAGGCGCCGCCCGCGAGCGAGCCGACCATCGGCCAGAGGAAGTGCACGACGTCCGACTCCCGATACCAGAGGCCCACCAGGATCGGACCGATCAAGGTGATGCCGAAGATAAGGGCATAGATCCCGACGATCCGACCGACCAGGACCGGGTTCATGGGCGCTCCCGAGCGCCTGCTCGGGCTCCGGCAAGTGTGCGGTTAGGGTCCCGAAGGGACTGCGCCGGATGAGCCGGGCGTGCAGACTCAGCGGGCGACACCGAGCACCTCCAGATAGCGCTCGGCGCTGCGTTCCTGCGTGTATTCGGAGACGGCGGAGCGCAGCCTCTCGGGTGGCAGGGGGTGTGTCAGGGTCCGCTGCATGGCGTCGGCGAGCGCCTCGACATCCCCGACGGGCACCAGCGGCCCGTAGCGTCCGCCGTCCAGGAGCTCGAACGGACCGCTCGGGCAATCGGTCGAGACGACCGGGACGCCGAGCGCCATGGCCTCGGTCAGGACGTTCGGCGAGCCCTCCCAAGCGGACGACAGCACGAACAGACGGGCACGCGCCAGAAAGGCATACGGATTGTCTTGAAAGCCGAGCAGCGCGACGCGGTCGCTTAAACCGAGCTCGGCGATCAGCGTCTCGAGCTTGGGTCGCCCGCCGCCTTCGCCGAGAATCCCGAGCCTGTAGCCCGCTGCGCGCGGCAACCGCTCGAAGGCATGGAGCAGGGTCGGAAAGTCCTTCTGACGCTGCAGGCGTCCCGCGCCCAGGATGACAGGCGGCTCGCCGGGCGCGAGCCAGGGATGCGGGCAGGGCTCGGCGGCCAAGCGCTCAAGCTCCGGCGTGATGACCGGATTGCGGATCACGCTGATCTGCTCGCTCGGCAGGCGGGCGATCCGGGCGGTATCCTGTGCGACACCCTCGGAGACGGCGACGATGTGATCGATCCGCGGATAGAGCAAACGGATCGGGGTATAGCGCAACCACCGCTCGGCTCCGGACCTTTCGGCCATCGCCGCGGAGAGGTGGGTTCCCAGCCGCATCACCAAGCGGGTGTCCGTACCCGCCAGCGCTCGCGCCAGCACCGCGGCCCGACCGGCGCGGTCCTTGGCAGCCAGCAGGGCCGCGGGGCGGCGGCGCCGAAGATAGCGGGCGAGCGCCGGGGCGGCGAGCGCACTGTGTCGGGTGCCCAGTTCAATCCGGGTGACCTCGGCCGGGAGCCGTGCCAGATGCGGGCCGGAGGCGCGCATCAGCACCAGATCCACGGGCTGACCCAGGTCAAGGACGCCGCGGATGAGGTTGACGAGCATGTGCTCGACACCCCCGGCGCCCGAGAAGGATGCGAAGACGGCGATAGGGGGCTTGGTGCTCGGCATGACGGGCTCTCGCGGAGGATGATGTCGCCCCGTTTCGGTGCCCGCTGGATGCGCCGAGACGGGCCGATCGGCGGGGACTTGGCGGTGCGTGTCGGTGTCGTCGCACGCGGTTCGGCGTCGTACATATCGGCACGGAGTCACCGGCGATCGTCAAGGTGTACGGGTGGTATAGTCTGGTGTCTGCACGAGCTTTGATCACAACGAGGACAGAATCATGGCGGTGAAGAAGATCCTGATGCTGGTCGGCGATTATGTCGAGGACTACGAGGCGATGGTACCGCTTCAGATCCTGCAGATGGTCGGACACAACGTCCGCACCGTCTGCCCGGACAAGAAGCCCGGTGACTGGGTACGCACGGCGATCCACGACTTCGAAGGCGACCAGACTTACAGCGAGAAGCCGGGGCACCGTTTCGCGATCACGGCGGACTTCGACGCGGTCGATCCGGCCAAGTACGACGCGCTGGTCATCCCGGGCGGCCGCTCACCCGAGTATCTCCGATTGAATCCGCGCGTCATCGAGTTGGTCCGCCATTTCGCGGCCGGCGACAAGCCGATCGCCTCGGTCTGTCACGGTCAACAGATCCTCGCGGCTGCCGGGATTCTCGAAGGCAAGCGCTGCACCGCCTATCCGGCGGTGCGCCCCGAGGTGGAGCGCGCGGGCGGTACCTGGTGCGAGGTCAACGAGACCGTCTCCAATGCCTACACCGACGGCAATCTGGTCACGGCCCCGGCGTGGCCGGCGCACCCGGAGTGGATGCGCAAGTTCCTCGATTTGCTGGGCACCCGCATCGAAACCTGATGAGACAGCGCGTCTTTGTCTACGGGACCCTGCTGCGCGGAGAGGTCAATCACCATCTGCTCGCGCAGGCGGAGTATCTCGGGTCGCATCGCACGGAGGCGTGCTTCTCGCTCTATCTGCTCCGCGCCTATCCGGGCGCGGTGCGTGGCGGCGCAACCGCGATCCGGGGCGAGGTGTACGGCGTCGACCGTGCCGGCCTTTGCCGGCTCGATCGACTCGAAGACTATCCCGCACTCTACGACCGCCGACTGCTGGCGACGCCGTACGGACGGGCCTGGATCTATCTCTTTCGCGGATCCGTGCGTGATCGCCCGCTGATCCCCGGCGGCGACTGGCGGACCTTCGTGACGGATCCGGACTCGATCCGGGCTGCCGGCGTGCGCCGGGCGCGCGATCCGAAGACCCGTGGCCCGTTGCTCGTCGATACGAGCCGTAAAACCGTTGCGCAGCCGAGCGATTCGGAGTCGGTCCGCTCGCACGCCTGATCCAAGCCCTGTTGACTTTGGAGTAAGCCCGATGTCCGAAGAAGGCCGTTTCAAAATCCATCTCGAGCAGCAGGAAGGCTTTCAGATCAATGTCGCCTTTGACTGGAAGCGCGCCGCGGATCTACTGATGGACGAGCCGCCCCCGTTGGGCGAGCAAAAGGGACCGAACGCGTCGCGCTTGCTCGCCGCGGCGGCGGCCGACTGTTTGAGCGCGAGTCTGCTCTATTGCGTCTTCAAGGAGGAGCCGCCGGACAATTGCCTGCGTGCCGAGGCCGTCTGTGTGATGGTTCGCAACGAGAAGAAGCGGCTGCGTGTCGGCCGGATGGAGATCACCTTGATCCTCGGGGAGCCCGTGACGACATCCCCGCGTTTCGCGCGTTGCAAGGGTCTCTTCGAGGATTTCTGCGTGGTCTCGGCCAGCATTCGGCAAGGGATTCCGATGCGCGTGACGCTTCGGGACGAGGCGGGCAACGTCCTCCACGAGACGGAATGACGTGCCGTTGGACGTGACGAGCCACCGCGCCGGTCTCGCGCCGTCGGTGTGGATCGCCGATCCGCACGTGCGCGCCGAGTCCGGCGTGCTCGATGCTGCCCTAGCCGCTGTCGGCTTGACCGACCCGAGACCCGTTCTGGTCTTGGTCGGCGGCGCTGCGAATCTGCCCGAGGCGGTGGCGCCCGCGCTGCTGAGACTCTTTGAGCGGATGGCGCCGCAACTCGACGCGCTCGGCGCGGCCGTCATCGACGGGGGCACCGCCTTCGGTGTCATGGCGCTGATGGGGCGGGCGCGCCGCAGCGCCGGTGCGCGCTTCCCGCTGATCGGGATTGCGCCGCAAGGTGCGGTGGTGATCGACTCCGGCGAGCCGGATCCGCCCCTCGGCAAGGACGGCAAGGCGCGGCTCGATCCCGACCATACCCATTTTATACTGGTGCCGGGCGACGGCTGGGGCGATGAGTCGCCCTGGATTAGTGCCGTGGCCGATCGCCTTGCGAGCGGGCGCGGCACGCTGATGCTGGTCGCGGCCGGCGGGGAGATCACCCGTCTGGATGTGACGCACCGACTGCGGTCCGGCGGTCGCGTCCTGGTGCTCGCCGGCAGCGGCGGCACCGCGGATCGGCTCCTCGAGTGGCGTTGCAACGGTGCGGCGGGTCTGGATGGCCCGGGAGATCTCGACGCCGAAGCCCCTGAACGCGCGCTGATGGATGTCTTGGACCTGGCGGACGCGGACGAGCATCTCCCCGGTGTTCTTGCCCGAGCATTCGCCCCCTGAGGATGGGACGGATGCCTTTTGCCCTCGGTCGACTCCCTGTTCTCGTCTGCGGCTCCGAGCCGCTCGCAGGACAGGTCGTCACGGGTCTGCGCGGCGAGGGTCGCAGGGCCGAAGCGGTCGACCGGGAGCGCCTTCTCGAGCTGGATCCTCGACGAATCCACACCCTGATCCTGGCCGATCCCCCCAATGCGGCGGCTCTGGTTGCAGCGCTTGTCGCCCGCGGTCGACATGACCGTCGTTCGGGTCGACGCCCGAGCCGCCAGGCGATTCGTCGCCTGATCCTGATGCATCGGCAGGATCCGCCGCCCCGGTTCACGATGCCGGAGCCCGACAGCCCGTGGCGTCCGGAGACCTTTGCAATCCTCGATCGTGCCGCGCGTGCCCTGCTCGGTCGGTGGCCGTTGCATCTCGGCCTCGACCCGCGCTTTGGCCAGCGACCGCATCTGCTGATCGCCGGTTTCGCCGATCCTGCGCAGGCGCTCCTCGTGCATGCCCTGCGCCTGATCCAATACGGCACGGGTCGGCCGTGTGTCAGCGTCGTGTGTTCAAATCGCGCCGCGGCCGAAACGCGCTTCCTCGGCGCCTATCCTCAAGCCCGGGCGATTGCCGACATCCGATTCGCGCCGGTCGAAGATCTCGAGTCCCTGCTCTCCCCGGTTCGTGCTGCGAATCAGCGCAGCGGAATCGAACAGCAAGTTCCCGAGAATGCGCCCCCGGTTACGCTCGCCCTCGTTTGCCCCGGCGAGGCGACCGGCGAGGGCCTGGATCTCGCTCGTGGGTTGGTCGACAGGCTCGCCGCACTCCAGGGTGTATCGCCTCCCGTCCTGCTGGAGACCGGTGCGACGGCAAGCCCCGGGCGAACGCTCGCCGCCGGGATCGAGGATTGGGACGGTCAGATCATCCCGGTCTCCTATCTGCGCGAGGCATGCCGCCCGGCGGTGTTGCTCGATGGACGCGGCGACGAGGTCGCCCGGACCATCCACGATCACTATCGCGACAGCATCGCCGCTCAAGGTCGTGATCCGGATCTGGAACCTGCAGGTCAGCCCTGGGAGCTGCTGGAGACCTCCTATCGCCAGGCCAATCGCCATCAGGCCGACCACGTCTGGGCCAAGCTCGCCGTGACCGATGCCAGGGCGGTGCCGGAGGAGATGGTCGAGT
Source organism: Thiocapsa sp. (assembly GCF_011390875.1). Lineage (GTDB taxonomy): Bacteria > Pseudomonadota > Gammaproteobacteria > Chromatiales > Chromatiaceae > Thiocapsa. Next base: position 6,250 of record NZ_JAABRP010000010.1, on the reverse strand, counting down.
CCTTCGTCTTGACGCCCTTGGAGGTCGAGCGACTCGCGATCATCGAGCACGAGCGCTGGGCCGCGGATCGTCATCTCGACGGCTGGAGCTACGCCCCCGAGCGCGACAACCCGCGCAAGCACCACCCCCAGCTCATTCCCTACGCCGATCTTTCCGAGCCGATGAAGGATCTGGATCGCTTTGCGGTGCGCGGTCTGCCGACCCTGCTCGCGCGTCAGGGCCTCGGGATCCTGCGCTTGCTGATCGTCGGTATCCCGCAGCCCGCTGCGGGCTGTCCGGGCGGCATGCGGTTGCGGCGGCTCGCCGACCAGGCCCTCGATCGACTGGTTGTGCGTTACCCGGATCGTGCCCTCGTGCTCGCCTCGACCCTGAGCGATCGGCGCTCGCGCGAGCTGGTGCGCGAAGCGATGGATCGCGAGCAGGGCGTGGGTCTCTTTCTGCTGCTTCCGCGCCCCTTGGGGCAAGTCCTTGCCGAGCTGCCCGATCCGCACGACCGACGCGATTTCCTGACGCTCACGGCGCGGGCCGAGCGGCGGATCGGCCTCAACGGCGAGACCGACTTGGCGACCTGGCTGTCGGAGCGTGCCGACATCAGTCTGATCCTGGGCGATCGGGTCCCGGCGGGCGTGGTCGAGAAGCGGGTTCGGCTGGATCCGGGTGGTTTGGGTCTCGACTGGAATTTCGAGTATTGATGGCCGCGGCCGGTCGTCGGTTCGGAACTGAACCGCGTCCAGAGCGAGATGCTCATTTTCGAGTGGGTTCGACGTTTGGTGCATCCACAGCCCTTAGCAGGGACGCGGTTTAAGTGCACCTGAATCGTGCGCGGTTAGCCCCGAATGCGCCTTTGTTGTGCGGCAGCCCGGGTCCGGGGCGTTGGAGCGGGGAGGATGGGTTTCGCTGCGCTCTACCCATCCTACGTTTTTGGTTTTCTTGATCGTTTCGGAGCATTTGCCCGCTTGTCGGCCGGCCTCGGCACGGGGGATGGAGGACGTCGAACTAAGGCGCTGGACTCGCGCCCTCTCTCGCGGGACGGGCAGACCGGCGACTCGCAGCGCTGCTTGTCGCCGTTGGCGCATGATTTGCATGTCGGTACAGCAGGAGAACCTGCAGGTGCGTCGTCCGCCCTGCAGCTCACGCGACAATTCGGCGAATAGGTGGCTAGGGTTCCGATCCGCTAAACGCGGGTGTCTGGTCCGAGAGCTGCCGACCTGATCCGCCGATCCGTCCGAACACCTTCCCGAGCCGGCTCGATCCGGCCTCCGAAAGGTCCAGGGCGCATCGACCGGGGCGGGTTACACGGCGGGATAAAAGCCCGGGAGATCACCTGCATGCAGGTTCTCCCGCGTTCCGTTTCGTAACCTGACCTCGGGAGAGTCTGCCATGACCTTCGCTCCGTCCAACCGCTCCAAAACCCGCGTGCCCCGCGTCCTAGTGCCGGCTGTCGTCCTCCTGCTCGCGGCCTTGTCCATCTCCGGCAGCGCACTGGCCAAGGATCAGTTCCGCATCGCCTGGAGCATCTATGTCGGCTGGATGCCTTGGGACTATGCCGCCGAGTCCGGCATCGTCAAGAAATGGGCGGACAAGTACGGCATCGAGATCGAGCTGGTGCAGATCAACGACTACGTCGAGTCGATCAACCAATACACCGCCGGCGCCTTCGACGGCTGCGTCATGACCAACATGGACGCGCTCACCATCCCGGCCGCCGGCGGCGTGGATTCTACGGCGCTGATCGTCGGCGACTTCTCCAACGGCAACGACGCCGTCATCCTCCGCGACAAGGCGGAGCTGTCCGAGATCGCCGGTCAGAAGGTCAATCTGGTCGAGCTCTCCGTCTCGCACTATCTGCTGGCGCGCGGGCTGGCCAGCGTGGGTTTGAGCGAGCGCGACGTCACCGTCGTCAACACCTCGGATGCCGATATGGTCTCGGCCTTCGCCTCGGGTGGCCCCACAGCCTTGGTCACCTGGAATCCGCTGGTTTCCGAGATCCTCGCCATGCCGAACACCGCCAAGGTGTTCGATTCGAGCCGGATCCCCGGCGAGATCATCGACCTCATGGTCGTCAACACCGAGACCCTCGAGGCCAACCCGGCGCTCGGCAAGGCGCTGGTCGGCGCCTGGTACGAGACCATGTCGATCATGTCCAGGGATGACGAGGCCGGTCGGGCCGCGCGCACCGCGATGGGCAAGGCGTCCGGAACCGATCTGGCCGGCTACGAGGCCCAACTCGCCAGTACCAAGATGTTCTTCGAACCGTCGGAGGCCGTGGCTTTCGCCAAGAGCGAGCAGTTGCCGGCGACCATGGAGGAGGTGGCGAGCTTCTCCTTTGACCACGGCCTCCTCGGCGAGGGTGCGCCGAACCCCGGTTTTATCGGCGTCGCCTTCCCCGGCGAGCGCTACTTCGGCGACGACGGCAATCTCAAGCTGCGCTTCGATGCGGGCTTTATGCAGATGGCGGCGGACGGGGAGTTGTGAAACGACTCATCAACCAACGCCCCGGCCCGGTCTCGACCGCGGCACTCGCGCTCCTGCCCTTCGTGGTCCTGGCGCTCGTCTATCTGGTGGCCTCGGATGCGCGGCTGGCTGAGAACCCGAACGACAAGCTGTTGCCCTCCTTCAGCACGCTCGCCGAGTCCTTCGTCCGCCTGACCAGCGAGCCGAGCCAGCGCACCGGGGAGATCCTGCTGTGGCAGGACACGGGGGCGAGTCTGCGACGGCTCGCGCAGGGTGTCGGGATCAGCGCTGCGATCGGGCTGGTGCTGGGCGTGGCCCTGGGTGCAATCCCGCTGATCCGGTCCGGGTTTGCACCCTTTGTCGCGGTGCTGTCGTTGATTCCGCCGATGGCCGTGCTGCCGGTCCTCTTCATCGTCTTCGGGCTCGGCGAGGTCTCCAAGGTTGTCCTCATCGTCGTCGGCATCACGCCCTTTATCGTGCGCGATCTGCAGCAGCGGGTGCAGGAGCTGCCGCGCGAGCTGATCATCAAGGCGCAGACGCTCGGCGCGAATAGTTGGCAGATCGTCCTGCGGGTGATCCTGCCGCAGGTGGTGCCCAGGCTGATCGATGCGGTACGGCTCTCGCTCGGCACCGCCTGGCTCTTCCTGATTTCCGCCGAGGCAATCGCGGCCACCGAGGGCCTCGGCTATCGCATCTTCCTCGTGCGCCGGTATCTCGCGATGGACGTCATTCTGCCCTACGTGGTTTGGATTACGATCCTCGCCTATCTGACCGACTTTCTGCTGAAGCAGATCTCGCGTCGTGCCTTCCCCTGGTACCACACGGGAGAGCCAGGCCGATGACACCGCGGATCCGCTTCGAGAACGTCTGGATGACCTACGGCGATCAGGTCGTGCTGGAGCGACTCAACCTGACCGTCGCGCCCGGCGAGTTCTGCACCATCGTCGGGGCCTCGGGCTGCGGCAAGACCACGCTGCTGCGCCTGTTGCTGGGAGAGGAGACGCCCAGCCGCGGGCGGATCCTGCTCGACGGCGAGCCTCTTCCCGCAGAGCCGGGTCCCGATCGAGGCATCGTCTTTCAGCGCTACTCGGTGTTCCCGCATCTCTCCGTCTTGGGCAACGTGCTGCTGGGACTGGAGCTGCGCGCCTCGCCCGTGACAGGTCGACTCTTCGGGTCAGCCCGTCGCAATGCGCAGGACGAGGCGGTCGCGATGCTCGAGGCGGTCGGTCTCGGCCAGGCGCTGCGCAAGTACCCGACCCAGCTCTCCGGCGGCATGCAGCAGCGCCTTGCACTGGCCCAATCATTGGTCATGCACCCGCGTATCCTGCTGCTCGACGAGCCCTTCGGCGCGCTCGACCCGGGGATCCGACGCGACATGCACGAGCTGGTCCTACGGCTCTGGCGCGAGAATAACCTGACCGTTTTTATGGTCACCCACGACATCCGCGAAGGCTTCTACCTGGGCACGCGCCTGCTGGTCTTCGACAAACTGCGCTACGACCCGGACGCACCTCAGGCTTACGGCGCCGGCATCACCTACGACCTGCCGATCGGACAGGCGGATCCGGAAACGCTGGCGGAGGTGTTGGGGCGGCCGCCAGCCGCCAGCCGCAAGACTTCAGCCCCCAGCCACCAGCGGTGAGCCCACCCGTCAAAGAGCTGATAGCTGATGGCTAAACCGCGCCCGGTGCGATATGCGTCATGTGTTGGAATGGCTTGGCCGCGCCAGCCCCGACGACTGTCGGAGCTGGCGCGGTTTAAAGTCTTAAAAAATATCAAATTCTAAACCGCGTCTCACCAGGGTCGAGGACATCTCCGAAGCCAAACGCGAAATGAGAACGACGCATCTCGCTCCGGACGCGGTTTAGTTCAAGAGCGAGGGCGAGTTCGAGATCAGGAAGTGGGATATCCTCTCAAGGTCGATGCGTGACGATTGATCCGTTCACCCGACCCCGCCGATACCACACCTCCTTCGCTCGAACGCCCTCGAAACGGCGAGGTCTTAATCGGGCAATCCCCGATGCCCCGCTCTGCAGGATGACGATCGCGACGTCAACGTCGATGCGGCCGAGGTGGGACGGTTATCTCAAGGCATCGATGCCGGCACCGAAGTTGATGTGAAGCACCGTCCCATCCATAACCAGGGCCGGTACCGACTTGACTCCGAATGCCTCTGCCTCCTCCAGGCGCGTGCGATCGGCGCCGAGATGGATCACCTCGACCTCATACCTTGCGGGGTCAATAGCGTTGGCTAAACTTTGCTCAGCCGCGATGCAGACAGGGCAACCGGCATGATAAAAGATCGCTTTGCTCTTCATCTTGGTCTCCGTTCTGATGCGTGGCCAGGGCACGATGCCGAAGCCTGACTTCGATAGTAGGAGCAACAGGACCGTTCCAATAGCAGGCACCTTTCGGTAAGCCGGGCATCTTTTGGTGTAATTTACTGATTCTGAAAAGCATGAAAAAACCATCGTCGGCACTTCGCTCGACCTACAAAAAACTCGAGGACGTGGTCGGCTGCAAATGGTCGGTCTCGGTTCTGCAAGCGGTCGGCGCCGGCATCGCTCGACCCGGAGCCTTGGAACGGCATATCGACGGCATCTCGACCAAGGTCCTCTCGGAACGGCTGCGCAAACTGACCCACTACGGCTTGCTGTCCAAGCAGGTCTTTGCCGAGTCCCCGCCGCGAACGGAATACGGACTCACCGAGAAGGGCCGGAAGCTGGTGAGCATCATCGACCAGATCAGGACGCTCGACTCGCTAACCGAACGGGCCGAGGAACGCGATCCGCGGGACGGCTAGGGCTGTTCTGCGGGGATTGGTCCGGCATCTCGGCACCCGGCGAGCGGGAGGCGGGGCAGACTTGGATGGCCGATGATCCGCCCCGGTCGGACAGGGTCTAGACTGATGGCATGGATCTCCTTTCCGCCGCCATTCTGCTCGCCATCATCATGGACCCATTGGGGAACATTCCGGTGTTCCATTCGCTGCTCGGGCGTTATCCGCGTCCCCGGCGCATCCGGATCATCGGGCGCGAGCTGGTGGTCGCCTACCTGGTGCTCTTGACCTTCCTGGCGGCGGGCGATCTGGTCCTGCATCACCTGGGGCTCGAGCAACCGGCGCTCGGCGTCGCGGGGGGCGTGGTGCTCTTCATCATCGCCCTGCGGATGGTCTTTCCGGATCATGAGGCGATCGAGCGGCGCGAGCTCGACGAGGAACCCTTCATCGTCCCGCTGGCGGTGCCCATGATCGCCGGACCGTCCGCGCTCGCCGCGGTGCTGCTGCTGGTGAGCCGCGAGCCCGATCGGTTCTGGACCTGGTTTGCCGCCCTGACTGCGGCTTGGTGCGTCAGCGCCGCGATCCTGCTGGCCTCCGGGCTCCTGATGGAGAAGTTGGGTCCACGTGCACTTCGGGCGCTCGTGCGACTCACCGGGATGCTGCTGATCATGATGGCGGTGCAGATGCTGATGGATGGAGTCGCCGTCTATGTCGAGGAGATGCTCGGCGGGCGCTGACATGCCGCCTGCCGCCTGCCGCTATCAGCTATCAGCTATCATCCCAAATCCGGCATTCAGAACCGCAAAGGCGCAAGGGCGCAAATAAAAACAAGGATTTGCAATGCGAATAACGTTCACCCTTTGGGTGAATAGCCGCATTGAAACAAGGCATCGAACGCCTTTGCGTCCTTTGCGCCTTTGCGGTTCAACTACTCTTTTTGGGCTCATCAATCCCTGGTGGCTGACGGCTGGAAGCTGGCGGCTGGCGGCTGATGGCTGATGGCTGATGGCTGATAGC
>NZ_JAABRP010000099.1 GCF_011390875.1 Thiocapsa sp. | reverse complement strand
GGCCGATGGCGCAGCTTCGCGTACCGGCCGTCAAGCCACTCTACGACACCAAGTATTACGGCGACACCCTGATCGAGATCGGCAAGCGCATCAAGGGACCGATGGGCGATTACTACAAGGCGCTCGACAACACCGAGAACGTCATCCGCCATCTGGCCAAAGGCTTCGAGACGGATCCGGGCGACAACGGGGTGAATGACTTCGAGAGCTGGAAGGAGAAAGGCGTCTGGTACAAGAAGCCCTACATCTATCGCTTCGTCGACGGCGAATTCCTGAAATGGGACGGGACTGATTACAGCATCGTCATGACCGAGGAGGAGGTGAAGGAGAACCTGTTCAAGACCGACTCGGGCAAGTTCGAGCTGCGTTCCGGCTGGCTCGAGTCCAATGCCGACTGGATTGCGCAGAAGACCGGGCGCGACCCGAGAAAATTGATGTTCCCGCATTGGGAAGAGCCGGTCCATCCGGGCGGCGGCGATCTCTACATGGTCACCCCCAAGGTCGCCATGCATGCCGAGGGTCGCGGTGCGAATCTCCCGGTCGCCATCGCCACCCTGCAACCCGTGCTGGGCGGACGCAAGACCGCCTACATCGAGATCAATCCGCAGACCGCGCGCGAACGCGGCATCGCCGACGGCGCGAAGGTTCGTCTGAGCTCCGACCTCGGCAGTATCGAGGGCTATTGCAAGTATTACGAGGGTTGCCGACCAGACACCCTGGTCTTCCCGATGGAGCACGGGCACTGGGCGATGGGCCGCTGGGCCAAGGACCGCCTGCCGGGGCATTGCGGCGAGATCACGGTCAATCAGTCGGACCGCATCACGGGTCAGTGCAGCTACTACACCACCAAGGTCAACATCGCCCCCGCTTGAGCCGCGCCCGAGCGCAGTCGCAACGCTTGAGGGTCGAGCAACGTGCGGCGGGTATCAAAGACCTCTGCCGAGCGCGGCTCAAGAATTTTAAAAGACAACACTTGAATCGCGTCGCGCCGACGCATCGGAGTGCATGCGAGACCGACCAAAATCTCGATGCTTTCCCGTCGCACCGAACGCGATTCAACAAATGAGGATTCAGTCATGGCGAAATGGGGAATGGTCATCGATCTGGACAAGTGCACCGGCTGCCAAGCCTGCACGACGGCCTGTGCGATGGAGAACAACCGCCTGCCCGGCGAGAACTGGCAGGACGTGCTCTTCTATCACGAAGGCACCTATCCGAACGTGAAGCTGATGTGGTTCCCGCGGCCCTGCATGCATTGCGAGAACCCCTCCTGCGTGTCGGTCTGCCCGACCAAGGCGACCTACAAGGACCCGGACGGCGGCTTCGTGCTGATGGACTACAACAAGTGCATCGGCTGCAAATACTGCCAGGTCGCCTGCCCGTACGGCGTGCGCTTCTATGTCGACGAGAAGGCGGTGGTGCAGCCCGATATCCGCGGGGTCTTCCCGAGCGAGACGGGCCGCCAGTGGGATCCGCCCTACAAGGGTCCGCAGGACGATCCCTCGCGCGGGATCGGCATCCAGCCGCACGGCGTCGTCTCCAAGTGCACCTTCTGCTACCACAAGGTCAGCAAGGCGCCGAAGGGTGTGGCCGATCTCGACGAGGATATCCCGGAGCTCAAGGAGTACGTGCCGGCCTGCGTGCGGGTGTGCGCCCCGAAGGCCCGCTTCTTCGGCGACCTGGATCAGCCCAACAGCAACGTCAACAAGATGATCGCGGACAAGCGCGGCGTGCGCCTAAAGGACGAGACCGGCAACAAGCCGCAGGTCTATTACCTCTCGGGCGGCGCGACGGCCTCGGTGCCGTCGTTGCGCAGCATGAGCGATTCGGACAAGGGCTAAGCCGCGCCGGCTCCGACAATGGTCGAGTCTGCCGAGGCCGATCCCATCCAAAAACATCACATACCGCGCTGGGCGCGGTTTAAGGGGAGAAGATCACCATGACCAGCGTCACTGTTTCCAACAAAGAGATCTCGGGCAAACAGCTCGGCATCATGCTGCTCGCCCTGATCGGACTCCTGATTGCGGGCGGCATGGCCGTCAACAATCTGTTGGTCGAAGGTCACGCCGCCTACAACACCGACAACCTCGGCCTCTTCTGGGGCTTTCCGATCGTGATCTACGACTATTTTCTGCTGACCTCCACGGGGCTGGCGATGGTTGCCTCCATGGCTCTGATCTTCGGCGGGGAGGAGTATCGACCCATCATCCGGCGCGCACTCTGGCTCGCCCTGGCCGGCCTGCTCGGCGGGGTCGCGGTCCTGATGATGGAATTGGGCCATCCGTTGCGCGCTCTCTGGGCGATTCCCTTCAGCTTCGCCTTCAGCTCGCCGCTCTATTGGAAGGTCATGGCGGTGAGCTTCTATGTCATTTCGCTCCTGATCCTGCAGGTGCGGATGCTGAAGGCGGACTGGCGCATGCAGGATCTGCGGATCAACGCCATGGTGACGCTGGTGCTGGCACTCGGCGTCACGGCCATCGCGGGTGTCGTCTACGGCTCCCAGAGCTTCCGGCCCTTCTGGGCTTCGGGCGATATCCCGGTCGCCTTCATCTTCGAGTCGCTCCTGGGCGGGCTTGCCTTCGTCTTCTTCTTCACCTATCTGGCCTACGCCTTCAACCCCGCGGCAGTGCCCGAGAGCGTCAAGCGGCTGTTCAACGACCGCCTGGCCAATCTGCTCGCGTTGGCGATCTTCATCCATCTCCTGTTTGTCCTCGCGCGCATGAGCAGCGGACTCTACGGCAACGCCGAGGGGCTTCAGGTTTGGCAGACGCTCGCCACCTCGCCGTTGTTTTTTGCCGAGATCATCATCGGTCTGCTGCTGCCGCTCGTGCTGCTGATGTACCCCGGTACGCGCACGAGCCCCTGGGCGCAGATACTTGCATCGCTGTTGGTGATGAACGCGCTCCTGATCTCGCGCTACGAGTACATCATCGGCGGTCAGTTGGTGCCGCTGTTCAAAGGGTCTTGGGCGCCCGAGTTGCTCAGCTATGCGCCCTCGCCCACCGAGTGGCTGCTCCTGTTGGTGGCCATCTTCCTGTCGAATGCAGTCAATGCCTTCGGGGAGGTGACCTTGCGTCTGGGGCGCGAGGGCTGATCCCGGTCGGTGTCGGATGGCGCGTCACTCATCCGACCTACGACGCCGCAGCGCCAAACTCGCGGCACCGCTCCGGCGGTGTCGCGCATCTCCCGGCGCTCCGCGCCGAGGCAAGCCACTAGGTTTCTTAAGGTTGACCCTATGACGACCGATACAACACGCGTGAGCACATCTGATTTTTTTCTCTGTCTGGCGCGCGCCTTCGCGATTCCTCAGGCTGCTGAAAGCCTGGAGCTCCTCCGCGATGCCTTGCCGGAGGATCTCGCCGAGCTTGCCACGGACTGCGGGTACGAGATCGACGAACCGCTGTCGGACTTCCGGGCAGCGATAGCCGCGATCCCGGACGCGAACCGCCTGCTGGTCATCTATTCGCGGCTCTTTCTCGTGCCGGGCGACCGGCACCCGAGCCTCAACACGGGCGCCTATCTCGACGGCACGGTCGCCGGCGGCAGCGTCACCGCAATGGAGACCTGCTATCGGCGTTGCGGTCTGGAGAAGAACGCGGCTGTGCAGGATCTGCCGGATCACCTCTCGGTCCAACTGGAGTTCTTGGCCCGCTTGTTCGCCGCCGAGTCGCAGGCGTGCATCACCGGCGCGGTATCGCCGCCGATCGCGGCCGGAGAGTTTCTCGCGAGCTTTGTCGGCCGCTGGATCGGCTCCTTCCGCGCCGATCTCGAAGAGGCGGGACGTCGCTTCAAGCTGGCCGACAACCCCTATCGGCACCTTGCGCGGATCCTTGAGAGGGCCGTTCGGGCCGAGGTGGCGCTGCAACCGGGCGAGGCGCCGCCCGCCCCGACCATCGATCCCGAGATCGGACGTCTGCGCAGCCAGCTCACCGGCAAACCCATCACCGAGGAGGATCTGGCGATTATCCGGGCGCGTCTGGCGGCCGACGGGCTACCCAGCGATCATGTGGCGATCCCGGTCGACGACCGCGACCGTATCATGGGGCTCTCGACCATGATCCCGCCGGCAGCGGCGTCGCATCGGATGGCGTCTCCCGGCTGAGCACCGGCGAGCACGGATCCCCGTCGAGCGTGCGGGACCTGTCACGCGCCTGAGATGCTTCGGACCGCTCGACACACAGGTCTCGGGTGGTCCCTGGCGATCGCGCGCATGCGTTGGCTCAACGGCGCGCGGATTCCGGACGATGATGCGGTACGGATCCGCGCGCACCTCGCCAGCACACAACCGGCGGAACCGGCTCGGGCCGTCGTGGAATACAGCCTGGCGGCATTGTTTGTGCTGTTGCCACTTGCCTGGGCGCTCCGACGGTGGTCGCGGCGATCCGCAGGCCGGCCGCTCGCATGAGCCTAATTTCCACGTCTCGCAAAGGAGTTCCGAAGGCCATGTTCCCGCTCAGGCTTACATTGGCGGCGCTCATCCTGATGTGGAATCCGGCCCCGATCCTTGCCGCGGATGAACCGCCTGGCCTCGGGTCGGTCGAGGCCGGGAGCGAGACTCGCGCTCAACCGATTCGGGATGCCGAGACAGCAGGTTTTGGGCTCGATGACTCCGAACGCGCGAACGACACCGGCCAGGCGCGGGACTCGACGCATCAGCCCGGACCGAGCGAGAGCCGAGCAAAACCCTCGCCGCTCGGACTGTGCGACGGCAGCTAAGTCCTGGTCGCCGCGAGCCGCCGAACAGGACGGTTGAAACCGTTCGTTGTCGTCATCGACCATCGACACCGCTCCGACCACGATGACGACAACGACAATAATCTCGGACGGTCTCGGACCTCTGCACGGCTTCACGACCGACATGACGCGAATCTTGCCTGGACAAACCCCACCATACGGAGAACGCTGCTAACCTGCGCAGCTCGACACCTGACCCCAAACCTCGAGTCTCATCGGATCACCGCATGAACGACCAGACCCTCACCGATCCCTTCGGCCGACGCATCGCATACCTGCGCCTGTCCGTCACCGACCGCTGCGACCTGCGTTGCGGCTATTGCCTGCCGAAAGGCTTCAAGGGGTTCGAGGAGCCCGAGCACTGGCTCACGTTCGAGGAAATCACCCGCGTCGTCGGTGCCTTCTCCGCGCTGGGGGTGGGCCGTGTGCGCATCACCGGCGGCGAGCCACTCGTGCGGCGCAACCTGCCCGAGCTGGCCGCCGGGCTGTCGGCGCTGCCCGGCCTGGATGATCTCTCCATCTCCAGCAATTGCACCCGCATGGAATTGCTCGCCGAGCCGCTCTATCGTGCCGGCGTGCGCCGGCTCAATGTCAGCCTCGACAGCCTACGCCCCGAAGTCTTCAAGCAGGTGACCGGAGGGGATCTCGACAAGGTGCTGCGCGGCATCGCCGCGGCACGCGCGGTCGGCTTTGCCCCGATTCGCGTCAATACCGTCGTCATGCGCGGTGTGAACGACGCGGAGATCGAGGACATCCTCGGCTACTGCGCCGACAACGGCTTTACGCTGCGCCTGATCGAGACCATGCCGATGGGCGCGACCGGTCAAGCTGCGCGCGATCAGTATCTCGATCTCCAGACGGTGCGTCGCCGACTGGAGCAGCGATTCACGCTGATCCCGGACATCCTTCCGGGCGGCGGCCCGGCGCGCTACTTCCGCCTCGGCGCGACCGAGACCCGCATCGGCTTCATCACCCCGATCTCGCAGCACTTCTGCGAAACCTGCAACCGGGTACGTCTCACGGTCGACGGCACCCTGTATCTGTGTCTAGGCCAGGAAAGCAGCTACGCGCTGCGACCGCTGCTGCGCGACGGAATCAGGGACGACGCCTTGCTCGAGCATCTGAAACAGGCCATCGCCCTGAAACCCGAGCGTCACGAGTTCAACGAGCGCCCGGAGAAGGTCATCCGATTCATGTCGATGACGGGCGGATGAATGACTGTTTCCGTGCTGTTTTCGTTATTCCGCTTCCTTGGACTTGGTAAACAAGCTGCACGGTTGGTCCGCAACGTCACCCAACGACTCAACACGCCACCAGAGGAGACCGTCATGTCGTACAAGCCGTATCGAGCACCCCCGCCCATCGGGTTCGCCGCGCTGCTCGCGTTGCTGCTCACGCCCCTCCAGGCGCTCGCCAATCCGGACTTCCTGGTCGATGCCGACTGGCTCGCGGACGCGTCGGACGACGAGAACACGATCATCCTCGAGGTACGCTATCACCCTCATCGTTTCTTCACAGTCGGACATATCCCCGGCGCGGTCCAGGTTCAACGCTTCAAGGATCTCGGCGACAACGACGCCAGCCCAATCATGCGCTTTCCGTCCCGCGAGACCTTCCAGGAGACCCTGCGCGGCTGGGGCGTGAACGACGACTCGACACTCGTGATCTACGACGATTCCAGCACGGCGCTGGCGGCGCGGCTCTATTTTCTGCTCGACCTCTACGGCTTCGACATGGACCGGGTCAAGATCCTCGACGGCGGGACCCTCGAATGGACGGGCTTCAACGAGTTGGAGCAGGAGCCGACGCCGCCGAAAACAGCGGGCACGGTGACGCTGAAGGACGCCGACCCGGCGCTCTTCGTGGAGTGGCCCGCCGTCTATGACGATGTCGTCTCGCGCCGCGACCCGGCCGTGGTCCTGCTCGATGCGCGCCCGAACGACATGTACACCGGCGAGGTGATCCGGCACTCGATCATGGGCGGGCACATCCCGGGCGCGATCAATATCGTGAGTCTCGACGGGGTGGACGGTCAGACCGGCAAGTGGCGGAGCGACGAAAGCCTTGCCGCCCTCTATGCGGCGGTTCCCAAGGATAAACGGATCTACATCTACTGCCACGACGGCTTCCGGATGGGCCTGGCCTATCTGCAGCTCAAGCATCTCGGCTACGAGGACGTGCGGCTCTACAACGGCGGCTGGTCGCACTGGGGCAACGAGCTGACCTTGCCGGTCGTGGAAGGTCCCGAGCCTTACGGTGGTGACTTTGCCCTCTGAGGATCGCCACGGCGTCAACCAGACCTATCTTCAGCTCGAGGCCGAGAAGCGGGCGGTACACTCGATGGGCCTCGTTTTTTCATCTCCAGCCGAACCTTAAGCGCCTCGTAACATCCGCTCCGCGGTGTCACGCATGCCTCCTGGCGCTCCGCGTCAGGTGCCACTGAGGCCGAATTCTCGAGGCCCCCTCGACAGTCTCACGCTTGCCCCGGATCAAACACATCGATGTCCGGTTTTCCATATATACGAAATACCGGATATGATCATCGACAGCACGCGCGCCGATCCGGATTCCGGCCCGGCGCGCCCGTCTCGAGTCCAACGGCGAGGGCAACATGAGCAGCCAATGCGAAACCACCGGCAAGCACGCCGCCGGTGAACCCATGGGGTTTTTCGAACGGTATTTGACCCTCTGGGTCTTCCTCTGCATCCTGGTCGGCATCGGTTTGGGTCACCTGGCGCCCGGAGCGTTCCACGCGGTCGCGGCAGTCGAGGTCGCGCAGATCAATCTGCCGGTGGCGGTGCTCATCTGGCTGATGATCATCCCGATGCTGCTGAAGATCGATCTGAAGGCGCTCAAGGGCGTGACCGAGCACTGGCGCGGGGTCGGCGTGACGCTCTTCATCAACTGGGGCGTGAAACCCTTCTCGATGGCCCTGCTCGCCTGGGTCTTCATCGGCTGGCTGTTTCGGCCCTATCTGCCGCCCGAGCAGGTCGATTCCTACATCGCCGGGCTGATCCTGCTGGCCGCCGCGCCCTGTACGGCGATGGTCTTTGTCTGGAGCAATCTCTCGCGCGGCGAGCCGCATTTCACCCTGACTCAGGTCGCACTGAACGACGTCATCATGGTATTCGCCTTCGCGCCGATCGTCGGTCTCCTGCTCGGGTTGGCCGCGATCACGGTTCCCTGGGACACCCTGCTGTTGTCGGTGCTGCTCTATATCGTGGTGCCGCTGATCATTGCGAATATCTGGCGCACACTCTTGTTGAAGCAGGATCCGAGCGGCGAGACGCTGCGGCGGGTCCTGGCGTTCATGCAGCCGCTCTCCCTGATCGCCCTTTTGGCCACACTGGTCCTGCTGTTCGGCTTCCAGGGCGAGCAGATCATCGCCCAACCGCTCATTATCGCCCTGCTGGCGGTGCCGATCCTGATCCAGGTCTTCTTCAACTCGGGGCTGGCCTACCTGCTCAACCGTGCCGTGCGTTCCCCGCACTGCGTGGCCGGCCCTTCCGCACTGATCGGCGCGAGTAACTTCTTCGAGCTGGCCGTGGCCACGGCCATCGCGCTCTTCGGCTTCAACTCGGGGGCCGCGCTCGCGACCGTCGTCGGGGTGCTGATCGAAGTCCCGGTGATGCTGCTGGTGGTGCATGTCGTGATGCGCACACAAGGCTGGTACGAGTCGCGCCCGGGAATTCAGACCTACGCCGAGTGCTGCCCGCCGGTTGCGGCCGCGCCCGCGCGCAGCGGATCGGCCGGTTGAGGAACCACGATGGAGACCTTCACACGCCTTCTTCCCGACCTCGCCGTCGTGATCCTGGTGCTGACCGGTGCCTGACTCTATCGCTGGCTCGGGAGTGCATACGGTACCCCCGGCGACCGAGATCACCGCCGACGGTCGGCCCGTGCTGGTCGGGTAGTGGAAGGTCATGGCCATCCCGACCTAGGTCTTTCTCGGCGGGGATGGACGCGAGCTCGGGCGACACATCGGGTTTATCTCGGCGGACGCCATCCGTGAGCGCTTTGCGGCGGCCGGTCTGCCGCTCGGTCCGGCTGCTGCAGGCGACTCCTGATGGAGTGGCTCGCACCACTGTCGCAGGCGCTCTCCGGCGCCGCATGGTTGGCTGCGCTGGCGGCACTCGTCTGGGGCTTTGCCAGCATCTGGCGCAGTCCCTGTCATCTGGCCGGAATCCCGCTTCTGGTCGGCTATCTCGCGGGGACACCCGAGCCGAGCCGGGAGCACGCGGCGCGAGTCGCTCATCATCCTGGCCCTTGCTTTGGGTGTGCTGATCAGCCTGGTCCCGCTCGGCGCCGCAGCGCTCTGCCTCTCGGGCGCATCGCCGGCGATGTCGGGTCGGGGATCACAGCGTCCACCGGCGGGCCGTGCCAATGACGCGCTAAAGCGTCGCCACCGCAACGTTCGTAGCCCCAACAGTCGCCCCGTTCGCGACAAAACGCAGAAACAACCGGTTCGTGGCAGGATCGAATGCGATCGGCGAGCCCGTGCCGGTCACGACGACGGTGTAATAGACAGTCTGGCCGGCATCGACCGCACGCGTCAGACTGTTGTCGCAGGCCAACCAAGTCCCTCCGGCATTGGTCTCGCAGACCACCAGGTTCACCGGCAGCCCACGTCCGCCATCGTCGGCGCTGACCGTCACTGTCCCGGCACTTCCGATATTGACGGCTGCCGCGACGAAGACCCCGGTTGCGTCGTGGCTCGGCAGCCTGACTGCACCGTCGCCGCTCGGCGTGACGCCGATGGCGAGCAAATCAGGTGGCCGACTCGCCGCCGCCGAAAGGATGAATGTGTTCAGGCCGGCCCGACTCGCCGCCCAAGGCGTATTGTTGCAGTCGATGACGAGCGCGATTTCGGTGGCTCTCAGATCACCGGTCGGGGTGATCCCGAAGACGAAATTCTGGGTCGCTCCCGGCGGGATGTCGACCGGGGTGTTCGGGCTGCCGATCAGAGCGTTGGAAACATTAGTCGTCTGATAGTTGAAGTCGGCTGGAATCCGGTCCGGTAAGCCGATCGAGCAGCCGGTGGCAGTCACGTTTCCGCTGTTGATGACGCTGGCAAAAGCCGTTGCTGTTTCACCATGGGCGACCGCGCGCGCGTAAGGCAAGACTGCAGCGTTCATGCGCGTGTCCTTTGCCGTTGAGGCCATCGGGACAACAAGATCGGCGAACACGGGGAGGTGATCCGCAGCGTTAGGGCAAACCACCGCGTCTACGGGTGTGCCGATGAGCGGGAGACTGCCCGCCAAGCCCTCGTCGGCGCAGTCGTAAACCTGAGCGGCCGCGCCGAGGTCGACGATCGTCGGTCCAGCAAGGACGTAATCGAGACGGCGACCGGAGGTCGGGCGGGTAGCATCCAAACCATCGATTTGCCGGGCATCGAGGATCGCGGCGTGCGGGTTAAGATAAAAGAATGGATCGTTGATCAGGCCGCCGCCCGACATGATCGCCTGGACGTCGAGTCCGATCATGAAGCCCGTGGGTAGCCCGCCAGGAGCGACGTCGAAATGGACCGGCGTCATCGGTTCATCACCAATGTCGGCATTCAGATCACCCATGATCAGGACGGGGTCATCGCCGATGCCGGGATCGCCGGCGAGTTGGCCGATGCGGTATGCCTCGATCGCCCGGCGAAACGCGTCGGTGTTGCTGCCGCCTGACTTTAGATGCGCAACGATCACACGCAGCGGATCGTCGTCGTCGGAGATGGCGACGGTCGCTTCCAGAATGTATCGGGTGAGATCATTGGCGGCAACATCCCCGGAAAGCTCCGCCGACGACCAGGCGTTGCTCAAGATGACCGGGAAGTCCGAGATTACAGCCGCACGCAGTCCGCCGAAGGGCCCAGCGGGCGCAACGGCCGAATGCAGATAGCCGAGATCAAAGGCGAGATCGGCAAGGTGCTCGACGTCTGCGGAAGTGGACACCTCGGTAATCGCCACCAAATCCGCGTCGATCCGGCGCAGGACCCTGGCCGTCGCCTCATACTGCGCACTTCCCGGAGCCCCCACCGTCTCGACGTTCCAAGTGACGACACGGACTGCCTGGTCTGCATGAACAGCAACGCTTCCGATAACCAACAGCAAAGCGCCCAACGCATGGGCCAACCGTTGGCCCGCCATGAATCGCACCCTCATGATCGGCATTCCTTCCAGCGCACGTTGAATCAGTCCAGCAGATGACGGATCGGTCATTGCCGGGTGGGTCCAGTCCCCCGCCGAAGGCTACTCCGGGTTTTTCTCGGCGGCAAGGAATTGGGATCCGACGGGTCGGCGTTCGGAATGGTGGGCGTCGCGGCGCGCGGCCGGAGGTCGTTGGAGATCTCGGCTTGATACACTTCAGGCAGCATCTGCATCGGAGATCAACGCTTTGGCTCTCACCATCCCTCAACGAAGAAGTCGAGCACCTGACCCAAGAGCCGGCCTTCGACTCGATTCAGATGCGTGCGGCACGCATGGCCTGGCAACATCGCTGTATGAGTTGGAAGCAGTTCGGCGCCACGATGCAGTAGCTTTGAAATGATTCCGGCAGCCGGGTCGATGAAGACGACAATTCGTCGAGAGCGAGCTAGTCGCATGCGGAGGTCATTCAGCCCTCGTCCGGCCTTCTCGAGCTTTTTGCTCTGGCTCCTTTTGCTGCCTGCCTCGAACGCGCTTACCGCGGACTGGAGTCCCGCCGGGAAGTCGGAGCGGCAGGAGATCAGCGCCGACCTCGCCTACGCCAAACGTACCGCGGTGCGCCCGTCCGACGGCAAACAGGTCACCGCACACCTGGCCTTTTTCACCTCGCGGACGTTCCGTCTGGAGGTGATCGATCTGGGGGCCGGCCCCGAGGCGGCTTACCCGACGTTGGAAGCCGCCTTCCGCAGCGAGGATTGCGTGGCCGGGGTCAACGGCGGCTTCTTTCATCCAGATTGGCAGCCATCCGGGCTCCTGATTTCCAAAGGACGGCGGATCAACCGCTTCGAGACCGCGAAACTCCTGAGCGGCGTCATCTACAGCGACGATCACGGCATCCATCTTGTCCGGCGTGGCCGGTTCCAAGATCATTCGAGCATCAACGCCTTGTTGCAGACCGGACCCTATCTTGCGGAAGACGCCCGCCCGGTGCGGGGCCTGTCTGCCTCCGATCCGCGGCGCCGCACCTTCGTCGCCACGGATTGGCGCGGACACTGGGTCATCGGTGCGACCATGAGCAGTCTCACCCTCGCCGAGCTCGGTGCAATCCTTGCGTCCCCGGACGCCCTGACGCCTTGGCGGGTCGATCGCGCCATCAACCTCGACGGCGGATCCTCGACCGGATTCTTCTTCGACCGCGGCGCCGACCGAGCTCCGGTGACCCTGCAGCCCTGGAAACGTGTGAGGAACCTGCTCGGAATCTGCACGCGTTTTCGATCCGTCATCGCCGCGCCGTAGAACGGGCAGGGCGACGACATGCGCGGTTTGAAGCGGGCAGCAGCGATCTAGCGTGTGTTCGGCACGCCAGGCTCAATGGGTCTGGAACCTTCGCTTGGATGCGCGACACCGGGAGTAACGGCCAACTTGGCTCGTCGATCGCGTCTTCCCGTCCTCCCCGGATTAGCGGGCACGGCTCGCCCACAACGCTCGGAATGAATGGCATGCGCTTCCACGACCTTACTCTCGGCCGAGCGCTGCGCCGGCATCACCCGCTCCTTCCCGGCAACTGCCGCGGCTTACTGTGCGGTCGCCGAACTGGGCAAGGGGCTGATCGCCGCGCTCGACCCGGATGCCATCGTCGCCGCCGCGCTCGCCGCCGCCCGGGCCAAAGGCATCACCCGCAGCGAAGCTCGCAACTCGACACACCTCTGAGACCATCTCCCGTAAGAACCGAAGCGCCGGTCATCTGTATCGACTGGCACATCATCCGGATCAGGTGGTTTCTGTTCAGGCACGACTTTGACCCTCATTATTCCGGCAGGCAAAGCTGCCATGCGGGCAGGAGGCGCGGAATCACTTGTGCTCTATCAAGTTTGTTACGTAAGATCATCCAGCGTGCCAGATCAAACGAATCCCGATACAAGTACGCCATCCACTCCGCCAGGAGCACTGCTGCATAGGTTTCCGCGTCGCCGGTATCACAGACAGCAAGCCCCGCGCTGTGCCGGTACCCGGTCACAACGGTTGCCTCGTCATAGCCCAAACGATGGAGCGCAACCGCCGCTGTGCCTGCGCGAAACGTCGTATCCTCGGGCAGAGTCGATTCTGCCGATGAGGCAATAGGGTTGAGTGCCGCCGGAAACTCCGAGAATTGAAGGTTGGCGAACAAGGCTTGAACGTACGAAGCGAGTTCGGGTGTGTTCGCCATATGCCAAAAATTGAAGACCACTGTTTGGCGCGGCTGGGTAACCTCGGTCACCCCATGGTAGGAATCCGCGTGAAGCGGAAAGCCAAAGGCTTTATTGTATTCAGGATCAACACTGAACACCGCTTTACCTTCTGGCGATGAGAATAACTCCAGAACACCGCCATGATCAGGTTGCCATTGTTGATTAAGTTGCACGACCAGTCGCGCACTCTCATAGCCCAAAAGCGGTCGGTCACTATGTATACCAATGACTTGTCCTGGCAGCATTCGTTGAGCCGTGACGACAACACGATCAACGAGTGGCAACCCGGTAATCTCTCGCATTCTAGCGAGTATTGCGGCTTGAAACGATGCCGGAATATGCTTGGTAACGTCGCAAAGAGAGCACCGGTAAAACGCACCATCCCGATGCTGCCAATCATTGGTTTGCAAAAATAGGGCCTCCAGCATTTCGCACTGGTTCTCGGAAAATGCGGAGTCCACACAAAAAAAGGGGAATGGATTATGGTGGTGACTAGGTTGCAGGAGCAACGGCTGAACTCCTTTGCTGAGCGCCCAGCGGTCGTCCCGCGGTCGCGAAGGCAATATGCAGAGCGCATCGCGCACGCCATAAAGCCAGGCGCTTTCCTGCCCGGCGGGCCAACGGGTAGCCGGTCACGACACCGACTGAGAGACGGTAGGCGAATCCGTTCACGACCAAAGCAGCCATGACAACCTCGCTTCCACATGAGTGGAAAGCATCTTTTTGCTTACCCTCCGGAGCGGTCTCTCGCTGCCCCGGGGATCGTGGCCCGAGAGGCATCGAACCCCCTTCGGTTAGTGGCGCCATGTCCCAGTTGCGGTCGCTTAGACTGCAAGAGCCTGAGGCTTGGTTTGGAGCCAGGGCTGGCGGCCGCGACAATGATCGGCGAAAGCAGCAGGCCGAACACGGGATAGAGCATAGCTGCCGCGATGGGCACGCCGAGGGCGTTGGAGAGGAAGGAGAAGAACGGATTCCGGCGGATGTTGCGCATGACCGCGCGGCTCAACCGCCGGGCGCGCACGATACCGCGCAGATCACCCTTGACCAGGGTGACTCCCGCGCTCTCCATGGCCACGTTCCGTTTTTTCAGCACCAGGGTATCGACCTTCTCATGACCTCCGATGCCTCGGCATGTTTGACCAGCAGACCCATGCGCGCGCCGGGGTTCATCAAGTCGAGTCCTCTCAACTGGCCGCGAGGGCGTCGCGTACCCGTTCCATCCGCCCTTTGACCTCCGAGGCGATCTCGGCCACCTCCGGCCGATCCACCAATTGCAGCACTGACTCAGGGTCCATGAAGGCGACGACGATGGTACCGTCGTCCTCTTCGCGCACGACCACATTGCAGGGCAGAAGCAGTCCGATGTCGGGCTCCGCCTCCAGTGCCCGATTGGCGAGTGGGGGATTGCAGGCACCGAGGATGCGGTAGGGCCGCTTCTCGATCCCCAGCTTAGCCTCCAGTGTGGCCTGTACGTCGATGTCGCTGAGGACGCCGAACCCCTCGCCCTTCAGTGCCTCGGTGACGCGGACGACGGCCTCATCGAATGTGCTCTTGAGTGTCGTGGAAAATCCATACATTGCATGCAACTCCTCTGTCGATTGTGGAATGAGTGTTGTGGAATGGGTCCTTGTGAAACAAGGCGCCGACTTTAGATCGGCGCAAATTGACGCGGCGCTGGACTTCATCCCGCGGTTCCGATCAGCAACCGTCCCCGCCTCCGTGGGTCACATCGTTCGCGTGTGCTGCATCGTCGATATTGGGGCCATTAGAGTGTTCTGAGTAATCGGATGAGTTTCCAGCGGTCGGTCTCGGTGAGGGCGTCCGGGGATCGACGCATCCATGTCGGGCGACGTATCGACGTCCCCGAGTTGATGGCGATGACCCGAGGTGAGACGAATGCGCCCGCTCGTTCCCGCCGGCGTTGTGCCAAAGTTCCCGATTCCCATCCTCATGCGGATCGGGCTCTGTACCAGGATCAAACAGTGCCACCGAACAACGCACCCACACCGGCCGTGATCACCATCGCGAGCGCGCCCCAGAAGGTGACCCGCCACGCGCCGATCAGCATGCTGGCACCACCAACCCGAGCGGCGATGGCGCCCAACAAGGCCAGTGAAGCGAGAGAGGCACCCGACACCCAGGGAATCAGGGCCTGCTCGGGCGCCAAGGCCGTTACGGTCAGCGGCAACGCCGCACCGACTGCGAAGCTGGCGGCCGACGCCAAGGCAGCCTGAATCGGTCGAGCGCTGAAGTTCGCGGAGATGCCGAGCTCGTCGCGTGCATGGGCACCGAGGGCATCGTGCGCCATCAGTTGCTTCGCGACTTGTTCTGCAACGTCAGGCTCAAGCCCGCGTGCGACATAGATGGCCGCGAGTTCGCGGCGCTCCGCCGAGGGATCCTGTTCGAGCTCGGTGCGCTCGCGCTCCAGGTCGGCGTTCTCGGTATCGGCCTGCGAATGAACCGAGACATACTCGCCGGCGGCCATCGACATGGCGCCGGCCACCAGGCCCGCGACCCCGGTCAGCAGAAGACTACCGTGACTGACATTGGCCGCCGCCACGCCGAGCAAAAGACTGGCGGTCGAAACGATGCCGTCGTTCGCCCCGAGCACGGCGGCGCGCAGCCACCCGATGCGGTCGGTGCGGTGGCGCTCGATGTGGTGTCGCAACGCTCTCATGGTGTCGCGGTCAGGCCGCTTGCCTGGCGACCCGGACAACATCGCGGTCGATCCTGATCTTCTCGCCCGGCACATGCCCAACGCATCTTTCGTTCCACAGCTCGATCGTTCCACAGCTCGATCGTTCGGCGATCCGGGTGGTGAGCGTCAACGCCGAGCAGGCTGACCGACGCCGTGTGCAAGGGGAAATGCTGGCCTTCCATGAGCGCAAGCCCGATCCAGCATACAGCGAAGGCTGCGCCGAACTGACCATGCGAGAAGAGCGCGATCGTGCCTTGCATCTTACTCAGCCGCGCGATGAGCCGGTCGGCTCGAGCGCTGACGTCGTCCGGCGAATCGCCGCCCGGGCAGCCGTCACGCCAGATATCCCAACCCGGGACGTCGTTGCGGATGCCCACGGAGCGCCGGCCCGGATCTTCAACGCCCGGTGCTGCAGGCAAGACGCTTCTGCCTGAACGATATCAATGTCGCCAGGAGCGTGATGGCAGGCCATGTCAGTCCGTAAGCTTCGCGGAGGAGTCTTTCTAATCAAAACCCACTTTAATCTGCAAGAATAGCCGCATGACAACGGCGCGTCTGTACGGCAGCACACACTCCTCACTCGGCAGACAGGCTCGAGCATCCACGAGCGCCAGACCATATCATGACTGGACGTTTATACAGCTCCGGTCATCCGTCATGCCTCGATCCGACCTTGCCGCCTGCGCCGTAAGTTCAGCGCGGGTTCATCCGGTGTGCCCGGCAAACAGATGATCGTGCACGCCTGCACGCTTGCTCCGCTTCCCTGCCCGCTGCCCCTCTTCGGCTCGCGCATCCCGGCCGGCTATCCCTCGCCGGCCGACGACGATCTGGAAGGCACCATCGACCTGAACGAGCAGTTGATCCGGCACCCGGCCGCGACCTTCTTCCTGCGGGTGCAGGGGGATTCCATGACAGGTGCGGGGCTCCGCGACGGCGATCTGCTGGTGGTAGACCGCGCGTGCGAGCCCAAGTCCGGATCGATCGTGGTGGCCGCCGTGGGCGGGGAGCTGATCTTGAAGCGCCTGAAGATCGAGAGTGATCGGATCTGGCTGGTGCCCGAGCACCCGGACTATGCGCCGCTGGAGATTCAGGGCGAGATGGGGTTGGTGGTCTGGGGTGTGGTTGCGCATGCCGTACATTCGTTTTGAAATGCCCCCGTCGCTCGTGATCACCGTGCCCGGTGGCCATTGTGGGGCCTTTTTGCATCCGCAATCCTCGAGGTGTCCGATGTCGCGTCCCGTTTTTGCCTGCCTCTTGCTGCTCCTTCCCTCTGTCGTCACTGCCGGCGACGCGCTAGAGGGAACCTGGTCCGCACCCAGTCTGTCGCGACCCGAGACCCCGATCGTGATCGGACTCCTGCCGGGCGGCATCGCCACCGAGCAGATCGGCGATTACCGGGGCAGCGGGACTTGGACACCGGAGGGAGGGGCCGCTCGCATCGACTGGGGGAAAGGCTGGGTCGGTCTGTTGCGCCCGATGCCGGAGGGTGGTCATCGCCTGCTGACGTGGAAAGCCGGCTCGCCGCCGGCCGGACCGCCCGATGACGACAAACCCGCCGAACGTATCGATCCTGCGGGCGATTGAGATGGTGCGGGAACGGTTTTCTGCAGCCCCCATTGTTGTGCGATCGAGAGATTTCACGTCATGTTCGCCCTGGTCGACTGCAAGCACCGGAAACTTTTTCGTCGTATTCGCAACGAACACGACTTTTCTCTAGACCGACCCTTTGGCGTTTCCTGCGGAAGCTGGACGGGCAGGCATGTTCAGTCGCGACATTTGGTGCATCCACGACCCGTTGCCGACGCTCGTTCGTCCGGGACGAACGTCCGGTGTGTCGGTACAAGCAGTCGGTCAAGCAATTGGAAGCGGAAGTCGGGTCAAGCAGCTCGCGACGAACCGCCGTAACCGCCAGAAGGTGGCATCACCGAGCCGAGATAGTCGACAACGACCCCGACGAGGAGGAGTCCGAAATCGCCCTCACGCGCGGCACCCTCGCGTGGTGGCGAACTCGCCATGGTCACTCGGCCACGACAGTTCCGGGCGGGGCCTTGGCCCAGGGATAGCCCTCCCTGGCCAGGCGGTAGCCGAGGTCGTAGAGGGCGCTTATGTAGACCGGATCGAACGGCTCCTCGGATTTGCCCGGGAAGTCGTCCGGTACGCTGGCCAGGTTGTAGTCGAGGCCGTCGCGCTTCGCCCCGAGGAACATCCGGTACATGTCCCCGATCCCCTGGGTGCGGATCAGCGAGGAGATCGAGCGCTCGGCGATTGCCGGCAGCCGTCGCGGGACCGCCTCGGGGTCGAGCATGATCTTGGCGTTGCGCACGACGTAGACCT
>NZ_JAABRP010000098.1 GCF_011390875.1 Thiocapsa sp. | reverse complement strand
GTCCACAGCCCTTGGCGCGGACGTGGTTTAAAATAATATATTTTTTAGAATCTTAAACCGCGCCGGCTCCAGCGGCCATCAAGTCTGCCGGGGCCGATCCCATCCAAGAACTTTCCATACCGCATTGGGCGCGGTTTAAGAAGACTGGTCTGCGGGAGGATTCCTGTCAATCGCGGGCACGATCGCCGACAAGCCCTTATACTCGCGTCTTCCGCCGAAACGACGTAGAAGGCCCCAGGCTTTGACTCCCTCCCATCAACCCCTTGTCGCCTTCACCGGGCTGGAAAAGCGCGCGGCCGCAGGTCTAGCCGCGATCTTCTCCACGCGCATGTTGGGCCTCTTCATGGTCCTGCCGGTTTTCGCGCTCTATGCACACGACCTGGACGGCGCCACGCCCTTGCTGGTCGGACTGGCGATCGGCGCCTACGGCCTGACGCAGGCGCTGTTTCAGATCCCGCTGGGTCTATTGTCGGATCGCATCGGGCGCAAGCCTGTGATCTACGGGGGGCTGGTGTTGTTCGCGATCGGCAGCGTCGTCGCCGCCCTTGCCGATCAGATCGAGCTGGTTATCCTGGGGCGCGTGATTCAGGGCAGCGGCGCCATCGCGGCGGCGACCATCGCCCTCACCGCCGATCTGACCCGCGACGCGGTGCGCACGCGGGCCATGGCGGCGATCGGTATCAGCGTCGCCTTGTCCTTCGCCGCGGCACTGGTCCTCGGGCCGCCGTTGGCCCGCTGGCTGGGTATCTCGGGGATCTTTTGGCTGACCGCGTTTCTGGCGATTGCCGGCATGCTGGTCCTGGCCTATATCGTGCCCGAGCCCGAGCGCTCCAGCGTCCACCGCGAGGCCCAGCCGGTGATGGATCAGTTCGCAGGCGTGCTGGGTAACCCGACGTTGCTGCGCCTGGATCTGGGCATCTTCCTGCTGCACCTCACCATGGTGAGCATGTTCGTGGTGCTGCCGCTGTCGATCGAGTCGGCCGGTTTGGCGCCCGTGGATCACTGGCTGCTCTATCTGCCGGTCGTCTTGCTCGCCATCGTGATCATGGTCCCCTTCATCATCATGGCGGAGCGCGGCGGCAAGGTGAAGGCGGTGCTGCTCGGTGCGGTGACGGCGATGTGTGCGTCCATGGTGGGCTTCTATCTCTTCAATCAGTCCATCTGGGTCGTCGGATTCTTGCTGCTGGTGATGTTCACGGTCTTCAACCTGATGGAGGCCATCCTGCCGTCGCTCGTCTCGAAGGCCGCCCGAGCAGGTGCGCGCGGGACGGCGATGGGGGTCTTCTCCAGCTCGCAGTTCGTCGGTGCCTTCTTGGGCGGGCTGCTCGGCGGCTTGGCACATCAGAGCTTCGGGGCGGATGCCGTCTATCTGGTGGGGGCCGCGACCTCGTTGGTTTGGATCGGTCTGGCGGCGACGATGGCGATGCCGGCGAATCTGACGGCGCATGTCCTTTCCCTCGGCGAACAGCCGGCCGAAGAGGGTCTGGGTCTCGAGGCGCGTCTGCTGGCCATCCCGGGGGTCGAAGATGCCGTCGTCGCGCTCGACGAGGGAGTCGCCTATCTGAAGGTGGACAGTGGCCGACTGGATTGGGCAACATTACAGACATTTTCGGCCCGGGCCTGAGGCGGAGCCTCGAGGTCGGCCGCGTATTTTTCGGCGAGACAACATTCGCCCGCGATCGACGCGGAGCGGGAGGACTGCATGGCAGGCGTCAACAAGGTGATTCTCATCGGCAACCTCGGGGCCGACCCGGAGGTGCGTTACATGCCGAGCGGCGATGCGGTGGCGAATATCCGCATCGCAACGAGCGAGACCTGGAAGGATAAGAACACGGGCGAGAGGCAGGAGCGCACCGAGTGGCACAACGTTGTCTTCTTCGGGAAGATCGCCGAGATCGTCAAGCAGTACGTGCACAAGGGCTCGAAGATCTACGTCGAGGGGAAGCTGCGCACCCGCAAATGGCAGGGTCAGGACGGGCAGGATCGCTACACGACCGAGGTCGTGGTCGACATGAACGGGACCATGCAGATGCTCGACAGCCGTTCCGGCGGCGGTGGTGTCGGCTCATCGGTCCCTTTCGACGACGCGCCCGCGTATCAATCGCGCGGCGGCGGGCGGCCGCAATCCTCGAGTCCGGCGCCGTCATCCGGAGGGAGCAGCCCCGGAGGCAGCAGCCAAGGCGCGGCGGATTTCGACGACGATATCCCCTTTTAAACCGCGTCCGGAGCGATATGCTCATTTTCGAGTGACATCGACGTTTAGTGCATCTACAGTCCTTGGCTGGGACGCGGTTTAAAATAATTTATTTTTTAATATCTTAAACCGCGCCGACTCCAGACGATCGTCAAGTCTGCCGGGGCCGATCCCATCGAAAAAACATCGCATATCGCGCTGGGCGCGGTTTAAGCGTTCCACCATCAGCGTCAAGGAGCATCGCGTGTGCTGACCATTCTCGTCACCGGCGGGGCCGGATTCATCGGCGGCAACTTCGTCCACCACATCCTCGAGACGACCGATGCGCGGGTGGTCAACCTCGACCTTCTGACCTACGCCGGAAATCTGGACACCCTTGCCGATCTGAAGGACAACCCGCGTCATGTCTTCGTGCAGGGCGACATCGCCGATCCTGCGCTGGTTGCCCGGCTCCTTGCGGAGTATGAGGTCGACGCGGTCGTGAACTTTGCGGCCGAGAGTCATGTCGACCGCTCGATCGACGGCCCGGCGCAGTTCGTCCAGACCAACGTGGTCGGCACCTTCAATCTGCTGGACTGCGCACGCGCCCACTGGGCGAAACGCAGCGGTGGGGCCAAGGATGCCTTTCGTTTCCTGCATGTCTCGACCGACGAGGTCTATGGCTCGCTGGGGCCGACCGGCCTCTTCACCGAGTCGACCCCGTACGCGCCCAACTCGCCCTATTCCGCGTCCAAGGCCGCATCCGACCATCTGGTGCGCGCCTGGTTTCACACCTACGGCCTGCCGGTGCTGACGACCAACTGCTCGAACAACTACGGGCCTTACCAGTTCCCGGAGAAGTTGATCCCGCTCATGATCCTGAAGGCCCAGCGCGGCGAGTCCTTACCCATCTACGGCGACGGCGGGAACGTGCGCGATTGGTTGTACGTCATCGATCACTGCCGGGCGATCCTGCGTGTGCTCGAGGCCGGCAGACCGGGGGAGGTCTACAACGTCGGCGGCAACAGCGAGAAGACCAATCTCGAGGTCGTCGATACGCTCTGTGCCCTGCTCGACGAGCGCCTGCCCGATTCGCCCTATCGGCCGCACGTGGACCTGAAGAGCTTCGTCAAAGACCGTCCCGGACACGATCGGCGCTACGCCATCGATGCCGACAAGCTCAAGCGCGAGCTGGGTTGGGAGCCGACGGAGACCTTCGAGTCCGGTATGCGCCTGACGGTCGACTGGTATCTGGACCATCCGGACTGGTGTCGGCGGGTCACCGACGGGAGCTATCTCGGTGAGCGTCTCGGCGCCGCCGGTTGAGGGATCGGATCATGAATCGAAAAGGTATTATCCTGGCCGGGGGTTCCGGAACGCGTCTCTATCCGCTGACGCGGGCGATCAGCAAGCAGCTGCTGCCGATCTACGACAAGCCGATGATCTATTACCCGCTCTCGACCCTGATGTTGGCCGGGATTCGCGAGATTCTGATCATCTCCACGCCGCATGACCTGCCGATGTTCCGATCCCTGCTCGGGGACGGATCTCAATGGGGGCTCCATCTCGAGTATGCCGAGCAGCCCCATCCTGGCGGGCTCGCGCAAGCATTCCTGATCGGTAAGGACTTCGTCGGGACCTCGCCTTCCTGCCTGATCCTGGGAGACAACATCTTCTACGGGCACGGCTTGGTCGATCAGCTGCGGGCCGCGGGTGCACGCGAGCGCGGTGCCACTGTCTTCGGCTACTACGTGTCTGACCCGGAGCGCTACGGCGTGGCCGAGTTCGATGCGAGCGGCCATGTCCTGAGCCTCGAAGAGAAACCCAGCAAGCCCAAGTCCAACTGGGCGGTGACCGGCATCTATTTCTACGACGATCAGGTCTGCGGACTCGCCGCGGGGTTGCGCCCGTCGCCGCGCGGCGAGTTGGAGATCACGGACCTCAATATCCGCTATCTCGAGCAGGGCGAGCTGCACGTGAGCCGGATCGGGCGCGGGACGGCTTGGCTGGATACCGGCACGCATGAGTCGCTGATGCAGGCCGGCCAGTTCATCGAGACGATCGAGCGTCGCCAGGGGCTCAAGATCTGCTGTCCGGAAGAGGTGGCCTACTTCAACGGCTGGATCGACGACGATCAGCTTCGGGCGATGGGCGAGGAGCTGAAGAAGAGCGGCTACGGTGAGTATCTGCTGAGTCTGCTGCGGCGAGGCGACGTATGAAGGTCATCGAGACAGCAATCCCGGGCGTCCTGATCCTCGAGCCGAAGGTGTTCGGTGACGAGCGGGGCTTCTTCATGGAGACTTACCGCACCAATCGCTATGCCGAGCTCGGCATCCCCGCGCCCTTTGTCCAAGACAATCTGTCCTACTCGCGCCGAGGTGTCCTGCGGGGGCTTCACGTTCAACATCCGCACGCACAGGGCAAGTTGGTCCAGGTGATGGACGGCGAGGTGTTCGACGTCGCGGTCGATATCCGTCGCGGCTCGCCGACCTTCGGGCGCTGGGTCGGTGCGACCCTGTCGGGAGAGAACCGACGCCAGTTCTGGATCCCGCCGGGGTTCGCCCACGGCTTCCTGGTCACCGGCGACTCGGCCCTCTTCATCTACAAGAACACGGACTATTACAGCCCCGAGACCGAGTTCAGTCTGCGTTGGGACGACCCCGAGATCGGCATCGACTGGCCGCTCCAGGGGACGCCCGAGCTGTCTGCCAAGGATTCTGCGGCGGCCTGTTTGAGCGAGATTCCACCCGAACGCCTTCCCGACTACGAGGCCAGCCTATGACCATCAAGCGCACGGCCACCGAACGGCCCCGTATCCTCCTGATCGGCGCCAACGGGCAAGTCGGCTGGGAGCTGCGACGCACACTCGCGACACTCGGCGATGTGATCCCGGCCTCCCTCGAAGGGGAATACGGGCCGACGATCGATCTGTTGGATCCGGCATCTCTGTCGAGGCTTGTTCAAGACTCCTCTCCGGACGCGGTCGTCAATGCCGCCGCCTACACCGCCGTGGACAAGGCCGAGACCGACCGCGCCATTGCGCAGCGCATCAATGCCGATGCGGTCGGCGAGCTCGGCGCCATGCTCGCCGGGCGCGGGACGCCGATCATCCATTACTCGACCGACTTCGTGTTCTCCGGCAATCTCGATCGTCCCTACCGGGAAGACGACGCACCGGGGCCGCTCAACGTCTACGGCGAGACCAAGCTCGGCGGCGAGCAGGCGTTGCTGAGCTCGGGTGCCCGTGCGCTGATCTTCCGTACCAGCTGGGTCTACGGCATCCGCGGCGCCAATTTCCTGCTGACGATGCTGCGTCTGCTCAAGGAGCGCGACGAGCTGCGCATCGTCGACGACCAGATCGGCTCGCCGACCTGGAGCCGCATGTTGGCGTCGGCGACGGCCCTGGTGCTCTATCGTGTCTTGCGCGGCGAACTTGATCTGGAGAAAGTCGGCGGGCTCTATCATCTGACCGGCTCGGGTCAGGTCAGCTGGTTCGGGTTCGCGAGCGCGATCCTGGAAGACGCCGGTCTGGACGCGAGTCTGATTCCGATTCCCTCGTCCGAATATCCTGCACCGGCGCGGCGCCCGCTCTACTCGGTCCTCGACAACAGCCTCTTCCAAGAGACTTTCGGGCTGTCGATGCCGGATTGGCGTCTGTCCTTGAAGCAGTGTTTGGACGAGAAGACTTAAACCGCGCCCAGCACGGTATGCGATGTTTTTGGATGGGATCGACCCCGGCAGACTTGACGACCGTTGGAGTCGGCGCGGTTTAAGGTATTAAAAAATATATTATTTTAAACCGCGTCTCCGCTAAGGGCCGTGGATGCACCAGACGTTGAACTCACTCGTAAAGTGAGCCTCTCGCTCTGGACGCGGTTTAGGTCCTCGACGCTGCCCCGAACAAGAGCGGCAAAACGTCGTGGTAGCGCGAGGCGAAATGCACCTTGAAGCCCTTGCTGACATGCTCGGGCACCTCTTCGAACTCGCCGCGGTTGTCCTCCGGGAGGATGATCTCGCGGATGCCGGCGCGCCGCGCCGCGATCAGCTTCTCGCGGATCCCGCCGACCGGAAAGACCTCGCCGGTCAAGGTAATCTCGCCGGTCATGGCGAGCCGCCGGATCGGTTGGTTGCGGGCGAGGGATAGGAGGGCGGATGTCATCGTGATGCCGGCCGAGGGGCCGTCCTTCGGGGTGGCCCCGGCCGGGACATGGACATGGATGAAGGCGTTTTCGAAGAAGGCCGGATCGGCACCGAGCTCGGCGGCATGGCCGACTAGGTAGCCGTAGGCGATCTCGGCGGACTCCTTCATGACGTCGCCGAGCTGACCGGTGAGCTTGAAGCCGCGCGTGAAGCTGTGGGTCCGGGCGGCCTCGATCGAGAGTGTGGCGCCGCCCATGGCGGTCCAGGCCAATCCGGTGACGACGCCGGGACCGGAGAGCTTGCGCTCGTCGCGAAATACCGGGCTGCCGAGATAACCCTTCAGGTCGGCCTCGCCGACGCTGATCGGTGTCTCCTCACCCTCGAGCATGCGCACGGCGACCTTGCGCACGATCTTTCCGAGCTGCTTTTCCAATCGCCGTACGCCGGCATCGCGCGCATAGCGCTCGATCAGCGCGCGCAGTGTCTTGGTGTCGAGCCTGACCGTGCGTTTGGCGAGCCCGGCTCGGTCGATCTGTCGGGGGAGGAGGTATTTCTTCGCGATCTGAAGCTTCTCCTCGGCGATATAGCCGGAGAGCGGAATCACCTCCATGCGGTCGAGCAGGGGGCCGGGGATGCTGTCGGTCTGGTTTGCGGTGCAGACGAAAAGGACCTTCGAGAGGTCGAAGCGCAGATCCAGATAGTGATCGAGGAAGTCGCTGTTCTGTTCCGGGTCCAGGACCTCGAGCAGGGCCGAGGCCGGGTCGCCGTGGTATGACGCGCCGACCTTGTCGATCTCGTCGAGCATGATGACGGGATTGGCCGTTCCGGCGTCTTTGATCGCCTGGAGAAACTTGCCCGGCATGGCGCCGATGTAGGTGCGACGGTGGCCCTTGATCTCGGCCTCGTCGCGGATGCCGCCGACGGAGAAGCGATAGAAGCGCCGGCCGAGTGCATCGGCGATGGAGTGCCCGATCGAGGTCTTGCCGACACCGGGCGGACCCACCAGCAGGATGATGGAGCCGGCGATCTCGCCCTTGTGGATCCCGACGGCCAGGAACTCGAGGATGCGTTTCTTTACATCCTCCAGGCCGTAATGATCGCGATCCAGCACGCGGCGCGCGCGCTTGAGGTCAAGCTTGTCGGCGGAGTGCTTGCCCCAGGGCAGGATCGTGATCCAGTCCAGGTAGTTGCGGGTCACGGCGTATTCCGGCGAGCCGGTCTCCAGCATGCGCAGCTTGTCCATCTCCTCTTCGACCCGTTTGCTCGCCTGCTCGGTGAGGGTCAGCTTTTCGATCCGGGCGGTGAAGCGGTCGATCTCCGCGGTGCGGTCGTCCTTGGCGATGCCCAGCTCCTTCTGGATCGCCTTGAGCTGCTCGCGCAGAAAGAACTCGCGCTGCTGCTTTTGCATCTTCTCCTCGACCGTGCGCCGGATCTTCTGCTGAGCACGGGCGAGCTCGAGCTCGTTGTTGAGCAGAACGAGCACCTTTTCCATTCGCGGCAGAAGCGGCAGGATTTCCAGCACCTCCTGGAGTTGCTCCTTGGTCGAGGTCGTGAGGCTGGCCGCGAAGTCGGAGAGGTGCGAGGGATCGTCGGGGCCGAAGCGGTCGAGGAACATCCGCAGCTCCTCGACATAGAGCGGGTTGAGCGGCAGCAACTCCTTGATGGTGTTGATCACGGCCATGGCGTAGGCCTTGATCTCCCCATTCGGCGGACCGGCCGGCTCGGGGAGATAGGTCACCTGTGCGTCGAACGGCGCCTCGCGGCTGACCCAGTTGGCGATGCTGAACCGCTGCAGACACTCGACCAGGACCTGCAGGTGGCCATCCTGCTGATGGACGCGATGGACTCGGCAAGCCGTTCCGATGGGATAGAAGTCGGTGGTTCTTGCCTCTTCGGAGGTTTCGCTGCGGACCAGAACCACGCCGAGGATCTTGTGCTCGCTTGCCCCGACTGCTTCCAGTGTCGAGGCCCAGCCTTCGGCATCCATCAACAGCGGAACGGCCTGCCCGGGGAAAAAGGGGCGCGAGGCGACCGGCAGAATCGGGATGTGCGTCGGGAGGACATCGTTCGCCCGCGCAAGCGTGATCTCGGAACCCTCGTCGACCTTGATTGCGCTTAGATCCTCGTCTGAATCCCGGCCCGCCATCGTCGTTCTCCTCGTTCGCAAATACCCCTCGTTGGATCGGCCAATTTCAGGGTATCGGCCGCGATTTGCAAGCGGCGTTTGCCAAGCGCGCATAGCTTGCGACATCGAGGTTTTCGGCCCTCAGCGTCGGATCGATCCCGGTTGCGATCAGCAGGTCCGCGTCGATCAGCTTGGAGAGGCTGTTGCGCAAGGTCTTGCGGCGCTGCCCGAAGGCTGCGGCGACGATACGGGCGTGCAGTGCGGGGTCATCGATCGGATAGGGGAGCGGTCGATGGGGCTGCAGTCGAAGGAAGGCGGACTCGACCTTCGGGGCTGGGGTGAATGCGCCTGCACCGATGCGAAAGAGACACTCCGCCGAGCACAGCGTCTGAACCATCACCGAGAGACGTCCGTAGGTCTTGTCGCCCGGATCCGCGACGATGCGCTCGACGACCTCCTTCTGAAGCATCAGGTGCATGTCCTCGATGCAGTCGGCTTGCTCCAGAAACCGAAACAACAGAGGGGTGGAGATGTTGTAGGGGAGATTCCCGACGAGACGCAAGCGCTCGCCCGCCTGCACAAGCCCGCAGAGGGCAAAGTTCAGGGCGTCGGCTTGGTGGATCCGCAGATCGCCGAGTGGGCCGAGTCGATCGCGCAGCGGGCCGACCAGGTCGCGATCCAGCTCGACGACATCGAGCGAGCCGATCGCGGTCAGGAGTCCTAGTGTGATGGCGCCCTGCCCGGGACCGATCTCGACGACGCGCTCTGCGGTTGTGGCGGCAATCGCCCCGTGGATGCGGTCGATCACCTGGCGGTCATGAAGGAAGTTCTGGCCGAAGCGTTTGCGTGCGCGGTGCTCCATTAAACCGCGTCCGGCATGATATGGAGGGACTTCAACCTGATTTGGCCTCCGATCAATACGCGAGCGTCGGAGTCGACGCGGTTTAAGTCACTATTTTTTTTCATTTAAACCGCGTCGGCTCTAAGGTCGTTAATGGCGTCGAGGGGTGTTTCGCGCTCCGGCGCCAAGGACGGCAGGAGACGCGGTTTCGGTTTAGCAGTTGTGGCAGACCTCATGGGCGAACTGCTCGAGTTTACGCGTGTCCGCAGCGAAGAGTCGGATACCTTCGGCGAGCTTTTCGGAGGCCATGGCGTCTTCGTTGAGCTCCCAGCGGAAGCCGGGCTCGTCGAACCCGACCTTCGGGATCTCCATGCCGAGCGCTCGTTCGGGATCGAGCTTTCTCGGAACATCGCCCTCGGTCGAGGCAAGCTCGCCGAGTAAGGCAGGCGAGATGGTGAGGTAGTCGCAACCGGCCAACTCCAGGATCTCGTCGAGGTTGCGGAAGCTTGCGCCCATCACGACGGTCTCGTAGCCGTGGCGTTTGTAGAAATTGTAGATCCGGGTGACGGACTGCACGCCCGGGTCCTCGTCGGCCGGATAGCCGGGGACGTTGTCGGTGTTCTTGTACCAGTCGAGGATACGCCCGACGAAGGGCGAGATGAGCGTGACACCCGCGTCGGCGCAGGCGACCGCCTGGGCGAAGCTGAACAGGAGGGTCAAGTTGCAGTGCAGCCCCTGGCGTTGCAGGATCTCCGCCGCTCGGATGCCTTCCCATGTCGAGGCGATCTTGAAGAGGACCCGTGTGCTCGGGTCGACGCCGGCGGCTTGGTAGAGCTCCACCAACGCTGCGGCGCGTTTGAGTGTGGCTTCGGTGTCAAACGAAAGACGCGCGTCGATCTCGGTCGAGACTCGTCCGGGAACAATCTTCAGGATCTCCGTGCCGAAGTTCACGGCGAGCTTGTCCATGGTCGCCTTGGCCTGATCCATCGCGTCGCTGCCGCCCTCACGCGTGCCGAAGAGGACGGCGTCCTCCACCAGCTCGCGATACTGAGGCATCTGGGCCGCTTTGAAGATCAGTGACGGGTTGGTGGTGGCATCTTGGGGCTGGTAAGCGGCAATGGACTCGAAGTCGCCGGTGTCGGCAACGACCGTGGTCATGGTCTTGAGTTGGTCGAGCTTACTCATGGTTCCACACCTTCTTCAAGGTTGAGACGCGTCGGCGTCGATGGGTTGACCTTAACGGAATCCGATGACGATTTCGAATCTGCCCGGGCGGCTATTCCTGGTTGCTTTGCGGGGTTTTGTCGGACATCGCGGAATCACCGCTCGAAAGGTCTGCACGGGGTTTCCGACGTGCCTGTGCTGTCTGCATTCCAGCGCCTACGGCGATTGGACCGTCGTAGATCCGATGGGTGTCCTGCGCAGCCTTGTCGTTCATACTCTCCATACATCGGTTCAACGGATGCAGGGCGTTTTGGACATCCCATGAGCGATACGACGATCGAGTTACAGATCCCGCACGGCACGCCGATCGAACGCGTCACGGATCTGCTGCAGGGGCCCTACCGACCGGTTCTTGCGCCGGCCGAAACGGTGACGCACCTGTTCTACGACACCTTCGACTGGGCGATCTTCCACGATGGCGGGGTCTTGGAGTTTCGCACGCAGCGATCGACGAGGCGCTTGGTCCGAAGCAGCCTCGACGGCAGCTCGCCACCCGTGTCTCAAACACTGGCGGGGGAACCGGGATTTGCGTCCGATTTGCCGCTCGGGCCGGTGCGCGAGCGCATCCTCGAGATCTGCGGTATCCGGCGCCTGCTGCCGGTCGTCGCGGTGGAGAGTCACGTCACGGCATTTCGGCTCGTCAACGACGATGCGGACTCCTTGCTGCGGGTCGAGATCCACGAGCAGAGTGCCCGGACGCCCGGCGGTGATCAATGCGGTCCACTCGGGATCCGCATCCGTCTTGTTGCGGAGCCCTATCACGAAGGGGTGTGCCGAGAGGTCGAGGGCATTCTGCTCGATCGTCTCGTGCCGCCGCCGGTAGCGGCGCACACAGCGCTCTTGACCGATGCGCTCGCCGCTTGTGGTCGTCGCCCGGGCGATTATTCGTCAAAGATCGACGATCGGCTTGATCCGGACCAGCGTGCGGACGAGGCGCTCGAGGCGCTGCTGCGCAGCTTGTTCCAGACCCTGCTTGCGAATCTCGACGGCGCTCGGAATCATCTGGACACCGAGTTTCTACACGATCTGCGTGTTGCGACCCGGCGCACCCGGTCGGTCCTTGGTCAAGTCAAAGGCGTGTTTCCGTCCGAGCGTGTCGAAGATTTCAAGGTCAGGTTTGCTTGGTTGCAACAGGTCACCGGACCCCTGCGCGATC
This sequence comes from Thiocapsa sp., assembly GCF_011390875.1. Classification (GTDB taxonomy): domain Bacteria; phylum Pseudomonadota; class Gammaproteobacteria; order Chromatiales; family Chromatiaceae; genus Thiocapsa. Next base: position 6,485 of record NZ_JAABRP010000098.1, on the reverse strand, counting down.
TGGATGTCTACCTGCTGGATTTCGATCGCTACAGGGAGGCCCTGCCGTCTCGCCTCAGGGCCTGTCTGGATCCGGTCCATGCCTTTCTGCTCTTGCGCCAAGCCGAGGAGCAAAGGCGCGTCGCCGATGCGCTGGGCTCCCCCGCCTTCGCTGCCTTGACGAGCGAGTGGCAGGCGTTTCTCGATATGCCGCTCGTCGAGCATCCGGTCGAGCCCAACGCCGCGCGTTCCATCAAGTCGGTCGCGGACGAGCGTATTCGCCGTATGGCGAAGCGGGTTCGTCGCGAAGGCCGCGCGATCAGGCCGGACTCGCCCGCGACCGATCTGCATGAGCTGCGCAAGAGCTGCAAGAAGCTCAGATACCTCATGGAGCTGTTTCAGAGTCTCTACCCGCGTGCCAAGATCGCCCGACTGATCAAGTTGCTCAAAGCGCTGCTCGATCACCTCGGTCTTGTTCAGGATCTTGCGGTACAGGCCGAACACCTTCTCGACTGGGCCAAGCAGATGCATCGCGAGGGAAGTGCCGATACCGAGACACTGCTGGCGATGGGCGCCCTCGTCGGGCAGCTACTGGGGCGTCAGGCGCAGGCGCGCGAGGCCTTCGCCGAGGTCTTCGATCGGTATCTACACGATGAGCAACAGGCGTTGTTTCGTGCCCTGTTCGACACGGCCGACCCGCGCTCGCCGTGAGACGCGCCTTTGGGCTGCGGCTGCCGCGCGGAGTCGATCAAACAACCCTGGCCGCAGACGCGGTTCGGAGGAGGTGAAGCTGAGGTGTCGATGAGATTGACTCTGCCGTCATACCTGACGGCGTCGCTCGTGTTGCTTGCCGCTGCTGCGACAGGCGCCGGTGCGGCCAACCCGGAGGAGGGGCTCTTCGATCTGGACGATCTTCGGGTGAAGATCACCGAGACCCTTCCCTATGTCGAGGTCGAACACGCGGGAAAGCCGGTTCTCTTGATGCGTCATCAGGAGCCCGACCACACCATCGTCGCGCCCTATGAGCAAACGGCGCGCGACTGTCCTCCGTATTGCATCCAGCCGATGCAGTTGGCGCCCGGCGTGGAGACCATCGGCGAGCTCGAGTTGATCGCTTATCTCCAGCGCGCATCCGAGGGCGAGCCGATCCTGGTGATCGATTCGCGCACCGAGCCCTGGGTGTCTCAGGGGATGATCCCGGGTGCGATCCACATCCCCTACACGCGACTGGATTCGGCGCACGCGCAGCCCGAGGCGATCGCCGAGTTGTTGGAATTTGAGCTTGGCGCGATTCGATTGAATGCGCTCTGGAATTTCAGCGCCGCCAAGACTCTGGTTTTTTACTGCAACGGACCTTGGTGCGGGCAGTCCCCGACCAATATTCGCGCCTTGCTGGCGCTCGGCTATCCTGCGGATCGGATCAAGTGGTACCGCGGCGGGATGCAAATGTGGGAGCAGCTCGGCTTGACGACCGTGAAGGCGCCGGCGAACGTCGACGACTAAACCGCGTCCGGAGCCGTATGCGCAGTTTTTGGATCGGATCGGCTACGGATGAAACCACGAGTGCCGGAGTCGACGCGGTTTGGGATTCAAAGAATCAGCGTCGGCGATCCGGTTTCGCCATGCGTCGCGTCCCCATCGGTCGGCTTCGATAGCCATGATACGCATCCGCTCGGGTCGATTAGTCGCCGCACCCAATCCAGCATGGGCTCGATCGCCGCTTCGGCGGTCGGCGTCAGCACGTAATTGGAATAGTCGAACGAGCTCCCGCACGCCGAGATCAAGAAGGTCTCGGGGACCTTGTCGTAGAGTGTCTCGCACCAGGCGAGGAGCTCGCGTGGATCCAGGAAATGCGCCATGGTCGACATGGCGCTGGCGTCGGGGGCGAGCGATCGGCAGCGCACCTCGCCCGGTGCGCCGTCGACCGCAGCGTCGAGAAAGACGACGCGGTCGTGCTCCACCAAATCGGCGACCAGCTCGGCTGTGAGGATGTGGCGCGAGATCACCTCCACGCCTTCCGGCATGCCCTCGGCCTGCAGTCGATCAGCGACCAGTGGCCCGATCGCGTCGTCGCCGCGGATCGGGCTGCCGTAGCCGATGATCAGGATCTTCCGGCCCTCTATGCGCGCCTGATCCATTCAACCGCGCCTGAGCGTGTCGACGACCCGGCCGGTCGCATCCTTGAGCTCGATAGCGAGCGGCATCTCCCCGAAGGCGTGCGAGGCGCAGGACAGGCAGGGGTCGAAGCAGCGGATGACCGCCTCGACGCGATTGAGCATCCCCTCCTGGAGGTTGTTGCCGTCGACATAGGCATCGGCGACCTGACGGATGCTCTGGTTCATGGCGAGGTTGTTGTGGCCGGTCGCGATAATGAGGTTGACCCAGGTGATGAGGCCCTCGTCGTCGATGCGGTAGTGATGCATCAGCAACCCGCGCGGGGCCTCGGCGACCCCGATTCCTTCGTAGCGGTTGCTGCGCGCGCGGGCTCGCACGCGCGCGTCGAGGATGGTCGGATCCTTGAGCAGGCGCTCCATCATCTCGAGTGCGTAGATGATCTCGACCAGTCGGGCATAGTGATAATGGAAGCTGCTCGCGATCGGGCCGGATTCCTGGAGCATGTGGAATTCAGCGAGTGCGACGTCGGCATAGGGTGTGCCGCAGGTATCGACGTTGTTCAGGCGTGCAAGGGGTCCGACCCGATAGATTCCCTTGGGATAGCCCTGCGGCTTGTAGTAGGGGAACTTCATGTAGCTGAAGTCCTCGACGGCCTCGCCGATTAGACGCTCGTACTCGTGCGGCGGGACCATGTCTTCGAGGATACGGCCTTGGGCGTCTTTGAGCCGCAGGAAGCCGTCGTAGTGCTCCAAGTGACCTTTGGGGCTCACCAGGCTCAGGAACATGGTCGGTTGACTGCCGAAGTGGTTTGCCTCGTCCTTGAACTTGGGCACAAGCGTCTTGAAAAACGCGTAGGTGCGCTTGGCGATGTCCAGCCCCTCGGGAAGCAGGGCGAGCATGGCGTCGCGCTTCTCCTGCGTCAGCGGCTCGCTGACCCCGCCGGGCACGACCCAGGTCGGGTGGATCTTTTTTCCGCCCAGGGTCTCGATGATGGTCTGGCCGATCTGGCGCAGACGGATGCCGTCTTTGGCCAGCGCCGGGTCTTGGCGCATGACGCCGAAGATATTGCGCGAGACCGGATCCGAGTCCCAGCCGAGCAGGAGATCCGGCGAGGAGAGATGAAAAAACGACAAGGCGTGCGACTGGGTGAGCTGCGCGAGGTTGATGATGCGGCGCAGCTTCTCGCCGGTCGGCGGGATGCTGACCGAGAGCAGGTGGTCGCAGGCCTTGTTGGATGCCAGCACGTGGCTGACCGGGCAGATCCCGCAGGTTCGCGCGGTCAGCGCGGGCATCTCGCGATAGGGCCGGCCCTCGCAGAACTTCTCGAAGCCGCGAAACTGGGTGAGATGGAACTTTGCGTCTTCGACCTCTCCGGCGTCACCGAGCTGCAGGGTGATGCGGGCATGGCCCTCGATGCGGGTGACGGGTTCGATGATGACGGTGCGGCTCATGGATGCGGCCCCTGGCGGTTGGGATTCGGTGTGGCGTCCGAGTCGTCGCCTTCGTTGCTCAAGGCGCGCTCGGTGATCTGGTGATAGAGGTGGGTCATCCTGGCGACGATGTCGTCGAGCTCCGGGTGCTGCGTCCACTTCGACTGCTTGTCTTTGGCATCGGCGAAGACCTCGGTCAGGAACTCGATGTCGAAGCTGTCGAGCCGCGCGCCGCGGTCGACCTTGGCCTTGATGTCGAGCAGGCGCGGCAGGCGCTGGGTGCGCAGACGCTCGAGAAGCGCGACGATCACGCCCGCGTCGGTATCCTGTGCCGATTGGTTTCCGGCAGGAGACTTGGTCACGGGTTTATGCCCCGAAACGTGTCACGGAGCTGGGATCGGGTATGCGCCCGGCAATCAGCTCGCTCAGCACGTACCAGATGGCGTCGGCGCTCGGCGGGCAGCCGGGCACGAAGACATCGACCCCCACGACACCGTGGATGGGTTTGACGACCGAGAGCAAGGCCGGAACCCCTTGGGTCGGAGTTTGCGGCTGAATGGTGACGGTGTCGCGGTAGGCGCGGTCGACCACGTCTGACAGCTTGAAGTGGTTGCGCATCGCCGGGACATTTCCGTTCACGGCGCAATCGCCCAAACTGACCAGGATTTTGCAGTGCTTGCGAAACGCCAGCGCCTTTTCCAGGTCGTCTTCCGAGCTGACCGAGCCTTCCAGGATGCCCACGTCGACCCGGTCGGGCAGGGTCTTGGTGTCGACAAGGGGGCTGTAGACGATGTCGACATGCTGGACCAGCTCGATCAAGCGCTCGTCCATGTCCAGGAACGACATATGACAGCCCGAGCAGCCGTCCAGCCAGGTGGTCGCGACCGTGATCTTGGGCGGTGTGCTCATTGGGCATGTCTCCGGCGGGCGAGAATCGGCAGGAAGTGTTGATCTTTGACCATTTCCCCGACCGAAGTGCCCTGCTTGACCAATGCGCCGGTCGGGCAGACCTGCACACATTTGCCGCAGCTGGTGCAGGTGTCGCTATCCCCCCATGGCTGCGCCATGTCGGTGATCACGCGACAGTCGCTGCCGCGGCCCATAACGTCCCAGGTATGGGCGCCCTCGATCTCGTCGCAGACGCGCACGCACCGGGTGCAGAGAATGCAGCGGTCGTGATCGAGCCGGAACATCTCGTGCGAGCTGTCGACCTGGTAGCTCGCCTGTCGGTACGGGACGCGGACATGGTCGACACCGCACTTCTGCGCGAGGTACTGCAGCTCGCAGTGACCATTGGAGACACAGACCGAGCAGACATGATTGCGCTCGGCGAAGAGCAGCTCGACGATGGTGCGGCGATAGCGCTGGAGTTTCTCGGTGTTTGTCTGGATCTGCATCCCTTCGGTGACGCGGGTCGAGCAGGCGGCCAAGAGGCGACCTTGACCCGCCAGCTCCACGAGACAGAGCCGACAGGCGCCCCACACCGAGAGGCCTTCGAGATAACAGAGACTCGGAATCGGGATCTGATTCTCGCGACAGACCTCGATGATGGTCTCGTCTTCGCGGGCGGAGAGATCCCGGCCGTCGATATTGAGCGTAACGACGCGGACATTCGATTGCTTGGCGGGTGGGGGCATATCGGCTCCGTCAACCTCGTTCGTGCATTTTGAACCGCAAGGGCTTACAGGACGCACCGCGAAGTGCGTCGCTGCAGGTGTTCGCTTTCAGTGAATTCCGTGGCGACGCCGCCGGGATTCGACGGCTCGACACCCTTTGCTCTCTTTCGCGCGTTGCGCCGTGGAGATCGCTACGGCCTGCTCCGCGTCAAACGTCACCGAGTTTCGCTTCGTATTCGTCGCGGAAATAGCGCATGGTACTCAACACCGGATTCGGCGCCGTCTGGCCCAATCCGCACAGGCTGGTTGCCTGCACCACCTCGCAGAGCTCTTCCAAAAGGGCCAGCTCGGCCCGCGTGGCCTGCGATCTGGCCAAACGGTCGAGGATGCTGTGCATTTGCTGTGTGCCGGTGCGGCACGGGATGCACTTTCCGCACGACTCGGTCATGCAGAACTCCATGAAATAGCGCGCGACATCGACCATGCTGGACGTCTCGTCCATGACGATCATGCCGCCCGAGCCCATCATGGTCCCGAGCGTCTTGAGGCTGTCGTAGTCCACGGCGATATCGAGGTGCTGCGCCGGGATGCAACCGCCCGAGGGGCCGCCGGTCTGCACCGCCTTGAAGGCCTTGCCGCCCGGGATGCCGCCGCCGATGACCTCGATGATGTCGCGCAGCGAGGTGCCCATCGGGACCTCGATTAGGCCGGTGTTGGTGATGGTTCCGGCGAGCGCGAAGACCTTGGTCCCTTTCGATCGCTCGGTGCCGATCGAGGCGAACCAGTCGCCTCCCTCGCGCACGATCGGGGCGATGTTCGCGAAGGTCTCGACGTTGTTGATGAGCGTGGGGTAGCCCCAGAGCCCGGACTCGGCGGGGTAAGGCGGACGCGGGCGGGGTTGGCCACGCAGCCCTTCGATGGAGGCCATGAGCGCAGTCTCTTCGCCGCAGACGAAGGCCCCGGCGCCGAGGCGGATCTCGACCTCCAGGCTGAATTGGGTGTCGCCGATCTTGTTGCCCAAAAATCCCGAACGCTTGGCTTTGCGAATGGCGGTCTGGAGTCGCTCCACCGCAAGCGGGTACTCCGCGCGGACATAGACGTAGGCCTTGTTCGCACGATCGCGTAGGCGGCGATCGCCATGCCTTCGATGACGCGATGCGGGTCCGACTCCAGGATCGCTCGATCCATAAAGGCGCCAGGGTCGCCTTCGTCCGCGTTGCAGATGACGAATTTTTGGGTCGCGGGCATCTTGGCGACGGTCGACCATTTCAGGCCCGTCGGGTAGCCGCCGCCGCCGCGACCGCGCAGACCGCTGTCCGTCACCTCGCGCAAGACATCGGCCGGGG
>NZ_JAABRP010000097.1 GCF_011390875.1 Thiocapsa sp. | reverse complement strand
GCTCCGACAGTCGTCGGGGCTGGCGCGGCCAAGCCATTCCAACAAATGACGCATATCGCACCGGGCGCGGTTTAACCGAGATCCAAGGGTCGCGAGCGATCGAACCTCAGCCACTTGTGGCCGTCCCACGCCTCGATCGGGCGAAAACGTTCTTTATACCGCATCTTCGGCGAGTCTCGAAGCCAATAGCCCAGATAGAGATAGGGCGCTGCGATGCGTCGAGCCGCTTCGATCTGCGCCAGGATGGCGAAGGTCCCCGGCGAGCGCTCCGAGAGCGTCGGGTCGAAGAAGGTATAGACGGCGGAGAGCCCCTGCTCGAGGACGTCCGTCACGGCCACGCCGACCAATCGCTCGCCGAGCCTCATCTCGATGAACCGGGTCGAGCCGCCCCAGCGCTCGACCAGAAAGCGGCGGTAGCTCCCTTCGGAGGCATCGTCCGCCATACCGCCTTCCGGATGACGCTCCCTCAGGTAGCGTCTATAGAGCTCGAAATGGCTCGGCTTGAAGGCGGCCGCGGTGTCGAGGAGGCTCAACTCGGATGAGTTGCGGCGCCAGTTGCGACGTTGCGAGCGGTCCGGGACGAAATCCGCAACCGGCACGCGTACCGGCACGCAGGCCGCACAGCCGCGACAGGCCGGCCGGTAAACATGTGCGCCGCTGCGGCGGAACCCTTGATCGACCAGGGCCTGGTAGGTCGACCCGTCGATATGGGCCGTAGGGTCCACGAAAAGGGTCCGCGCCCGCCGTCCGGGCAGGTAGGAGCAGGCGTGCTCACCGGTCAGATAGAGGGCAAGATGGCGCCCGGCAAGGGGGCCGTCCGCGGCATTCATAGTGTCTCCGCGTTGCCGTCGAAAAGGGGGAAGTGCTCGCGTCCGTCGTCCCAGTGCCGACCGGTCGTTGCCGGAGCGGGCACCCGGCAAAGGCGATTCAAGCAACATACCAGCTCGTCGCGAGAGATCTCCACGGCGCCCAAACGGATCAGATGCTCGGTGCGCATTTGACAGTCGATCAGACCGAATCCCCACCGCGTCAGGCGCTCGCACAGATGTACGAGTGCGACCTTAGAGGCGTCGGTCGCCCGGCTGAACATGGACTCCCCGAAGAATGCGCCTCCGACGGCGACCCCGTAAAGTCCGCCGACGAGCTCGCCGTCCTGCCAAACCTCGACCGAATGCGCGATCCCCCGGCGATGCAGTGTTTCGTACGCCATCACCATCTCCGGGAGGATCCAGGTGCCGCCGTGGCCGTCTCGCGGTGCCGCGCAGCCGCGAATGACCGCGCCGAAGTCGCGATCCATGGTGACCCTGAAGGTCTGCTTGCGCAGGCGTTTGCGCAGGCTGCGCGGTATCTTCAAGGATTGCGGAAAGAGTACGGTGCGCGGGTCCGGGGACCACCACAGGATGGGGTCGCCCTCGCTGAACCAGGGAAAGATGCCGCATCTGTAGGCGCTTTCGAGGCGCTCCGGGGACAGATCGCCGCCGAACGCCAGCAGTCCGTTGGGCTCGCGCAGGGCCTGGCGAACATCCGGGAATGCGGACCTGTCGTGCGGATCAAGTCGCGGGATCATTCTGAATCGCGTCCCGCCGGTGCCGAGACGGTCGAAGCGCTGCTGTCTCGGCGGTAGGGACTGTGGGCCTGCATCTCGGCGATGTAGTCGTCCATGCCCTCCGCCTCGAGGGTCACGAAGCGCGCGATGGCGTCGCGGAAGGCCGGGTCGGCGATCCAATGAGCCGACCAGGTCGGGGTCGGCAGGAAGCCGCGACTGACCTTGTGCTCGCCTTGCGCGCCCGGCTCGAAGCGGGTCAAACCCTGCTCGATGCAATAGTCCAGACCCTGATAGTAGCAGGCCTCGAAATGCAGGCTGTGGAAGTCCTGAAAACATCCCCAATGACGACCGTAGAGCGAGCGTGCGCCGACCAGATCGAAGGCGGCGGCGACGATGTCGCGGCCGTATTCGGCCAGCACCAGCAGGAGACTCTCGCCCATCGTCTCGCCGATGGCTTGGAAGAAGGGCAGCGAGAAGGTGGGGATCCCGCCGCGCTTGTCGAAGGTGTCGCAATAGAGCCGATGGAAGGTGGCCCATTCGGCCTCCGTGACTGCGTTGCCCGGAATGCGTCGAATCCGTACGCCGGATTCGACGACGCGGCGCCGTTCGCGCTTGACCTTCTTGCGCTTCTCGGCCGTGAAGGTTCCGAGATAATCCTCGAACGAGCCGTAGCCCCGGTTGTGCCAGTGAAACTGACAGCCGACGCGTCTGAGCAGGCCCTGATCCTCGAGCAACGCCTGCTCGTCGTCCGCCGTGAAGAGCCAATGCATCGAGGAAACTCCCGCCTCTTCGGCCACCCGGATCGCGCCCTGAACCAGTGCGCGTGCGTACTCTCGTCGCGCGGGTGAATCCCCGGTCAGGAGCCGCGGTCCCGTCGCGGGCGTGTAGGGGGACGCGATCACCAGCTTCGGATAGTACCGCAACCCCTTGCGCCGATAGGCGTCCGCCCAACTCCAGTCGAAGACGAACTCTCCGTATGAGTTGAACTTCAAATAGCAGGGCGCGGCGGCGACCAGATGCCCCGCCGAGTCGTGCAGCGCGAGATGCCGCGGCAACCACCCGAGGGATTCGCCGACGCAGCCGTGACGCTCCATGGCATCGAGGAACTCATGGCGCAGGAAGGGGCTGTCATCGCCGACGAGCCGGTTCCAGTCATCCGCGTGAATGTCGGCAATTGCCGAGTGGGTCGTCAGTTTGTACATGGGCATCGATCGGAAGGCCGGGCCGGTATCAGCCACATAAGGGCGCCCGATCGGTGCCCAAGGCATCAGGTGCGTCGAGCCGCTATTGACCCCCGGCCGCCAAGGCGTCCAGATATTTTTCGGCATCCAACGCGGCCATGCATCCGGTGCCTGCGGAGGTGATCGCCTGACGATAAACATGGTCCATCACATCGCCCGCCGCAAAGACGCCCGGCACCGATGTGGCCGTCGCATTGCCGTCGATGCCGCTGTGGACCTTGATGTAGCCGCCGGCCATCTCGAGCTGCCCGTCGAAGATCTGCGTGTTGGGCTTGTGCCCGATGGCGATGAAGACGCCTTGCAGATCGATATCCTGTGTGGATCCGTCCAAGGTGCTCTTGATGCGCATCCCGGTCACGCCGGTCGCGTCGCCGAGGATCTCCTCGAGAGTGTGGTTCCAGGCGATCTTGACATTGCCGTGCTCGGCCTTTTCGAACAGATGCTTCTGCAGGATTTTCTCCGCGCGAAGGGCGTCGCGTCGATGCACCAGGATCACCTCGGAGGCGATGTTCGACAGATAGAGGGCTTCCTCGACCGCGGTGTTGCCGCCGCCGATGACGGCGACCTTTTGGTTGCGATAAAAAAAGCCGTCGCAAGTAGCGCAGGCCGAGACGCCGCGACCGCGGAAGGCCTCCTCCGAGGGCAGGCCGAGATACATGGCGCTCGCACCCGTGGCGATGATGAGTGCATCGCAGCTGTAGACGGCCGAGTCGCCGGTCAGCTTGAAGGGGCGCGTCCCGAGATCGACCGCGTTGACGTGGTCGAAGATGATCTCGGTCTCGAAGCGCTCGGCATGGCGCCGCATCCGCTCCATCAGATCCGGTCCCTGAACGCCGTCCGGGTCGCCCGCCCAATTGTCCACGTCCGTCGTTGTCATCAACTGGCCGCCTTGTTCCAGGCCCGTGACCAGGACCGGGCTCAGGTTGGCGCGAGCGGCGTAGACGGCCGCCGTGTAGCCGGCGGGGCCGGATCCCAGGATCAATAACCGGCAGTGCTTGGTTTCGCTCATATCTCGATACTCCAGCAAGTTGCGCGTTGTTTTCGGGTCGGACGGTCCGCCGCCCCCGGCGGGGGCTTGCGGTCGATGGTCGAAAGCTCGTGCGAGGCGCGCGCACCGCCGCGTCGTCCATGCCCGGCGTTCACGGGTGTTTTATCCTCTCGGACCTCGCCGCCACGCGGCGGACCAAGGGTCCCAGGGTCAGGCCCTGCACCAGCACGGAGAAGACCACGATGATATAGGTCACGCTCAGGATCAGATCGCGAGGCTCGCCCTCCGGCAACGACAGCGCCAGTGCGACCGAGATCCCGCCGCGCAAACCGCCCCAGGTCAGGATCGAAAGGAATCCGGGCTCGAACTTGCGATGGCGGCGCAGCAGTTGGAAGGGCAGGCCGACACTGACGAGGCGTGCGGCGAGCACCAACGGGATCGCGAAGAGACCGGCCAGCATGAATTGCCCGGTCATGCTGATCGCCAGGACCTCCAAACCGATGATCACGAACAGGACGGCGTTGAGGATCTCGTCCACCAACTCCCAGAAGTCGTCCAATCGATACCGGGTGGCCTCGGTCACGGCGACGGCGCGGCCCCGGCTGCCGATGATGAGGCCGGCGACCACGATGGCGATCGGTGCCGACACATGTGCGTGCTCGGCGATGGCATAGCCGCTCATGGCCAGCGCGAGGGTCACCATGATCTCGACCTGATAGTTGGCCGTCTTGCTGATCATGTAGAGAGCGATCCAGCCGACGAAGAAGCCGAACGCGATCCCTCCGACGATCTCGGTGGTGAAGAGCATCAACGCGTCGCCGAACGCCGGGGTTGTCTCGCCCGCAGCGAGACCTGCCAGCAGCATGAAAACCACGACCGCGACCCCGTCGTTGAAGAGCGATTCGCCGGTGATCTTCATCTCCAGGGCTTTCGGGGCATTTGCGTTCTTCAGGATGCCGAGCACCGCGACCGGGTCGGTAGGCGAGATGAGCGCACCCAGGAGCATGCAGTAGATGAGCGGAATGTCGATCCCGAGTGCGAAGAACAGGAGCCAACTTCCGCAGCCGATCAGGACGGTCGCACCGAGAACGCTTGCCGAGGCGAGGATCGCAATCGCCCACTTGTGTCTGGCGAGCTCGCGCAGGTCGACGTGGAGTGCGCCGGCGAAGAGCAAGAAGCCCAACATCCCCTGCAGCAGTGCCTCGCTGAAATCGATACTGGCCAGCATGCGTTGAACCTCGTGCTCCAGCTCCCGGGCGAACGGGAACGGCAGCAAGAGCACGAGTGAAAACACCAGGGCGATCAGCATCAATCCGATGGTGTTCGGCAGCTTGAGGTAGCGATCGTTCAGCCAACTGAAGAGCGCCGAGATTCCGATCAGAACGGCTAGAACGTCGAAGATTCGCATCGTTTGGTTCCTTGTTCGCTGGGCTGAGTCGTGTGCGAATCCGATCGAGCCGTCCGCGGTTCGCTGCCTGTTCTCCGCGAGTTGCCGATGCACCGAGGCGCCGCTCTTCGGGTCGGTTGCGGCGCGGCCTTCGGTGCGCAGCCGCAGTGCGATTATGCCGTGTCTTCGTCGGTTCGGCGCGCGGTTATGCCTCGGCACTCGCCCCTGCTCGCGCAATCGCGCCGCGCGCACGCGGGAGGGGCGGTTATCGAGCCGGACAGCGTAACCGCCGCAGAATAGCCGCGCGGACGCGGCAAGGGGCAGCCGCGATGGGCAGCGAAGCTCACTTGACACCGTTCGGTTGGCGGTCTAAAAGTTTCTTTTACAGCTGATTGCGAAATATATCGAGTGTCGATTATGAGGCTATGGCAAGACGGCTTCGTCTGCATCCTCTTGGTGTCCGGGATCCTGTCGGGCTGCGCCACCCAGCGCGGCGACGGCCTCGAAGGGCCGCGCGCAGACGTCGTGCTGGCCGGGTTATCCCAAGTCGGAACGCCCTACGTCTACGGGGGGAACAGCCCTGGCGAAGGGCTCGACTGCAGCGGGCTCACCTATTACGCGCACCACGTTGCCGGCGTGCAGATCCCGCGGGTCTCGACCGAGCAACTGCGTACTGCGAAACCGGTTCCCGGCCGTCAGCCTCGTCCCGGCGATATCGTCTTCTTTCGGATCGCGCCGGGAGAGCATCACGTCGGGCTGATGGTAGACGACGAACGCTTTGTCCACGCCTCGACATCGCGCCGACAAGTCCGGCTCGATCGGCTCGCAACGCCTTACTGGCAGGCCCGCTACCTTGGTGCGGGGACGTATCTCGACTAAACCGCCGTGACCGAGCGTGGCCTTCCACTCGCGTTTTTCGGACCAATGTAGCACAATGCGCGACAGCTTCCGGTCGAGCCGGGGGTGTCGATGTCACCACAATGAATTACTCGAAGGAGTTGACAAACATGTCCGATAAGCCAATGAGCACGAGCCGTCGCGACGCTGTCAAGGTGATGCTGGGGACCGCTGCCGCGATCCCGGTTATCAATTTGGTCGGCTTCGGCACCGCGCGCGCCGAGGTGCCTGCGAACGCAGTCGCTGCGAACGATCCCACCGCGGTTGCGCTCAAATACAACCACGACGCGACCCAGTCCGACCGTGCGGCTGCCGCCCGTCCGGGTCTGCCGGTCGATGAGCAGCACTGCGCAAACTGTCAGTTCCACCTCCCCGACGTCGCCGGTGCGACCGAAGAGTGGCACGGCTGCAGCCTGTTCCCCGGCAAGTTGATCAACGTCAACGGCTGGTGCGCGTCCTGGACCCTGAAGGCCGGCTGATCGCGTCGATCAGTCGCCTCGGATCGTCCGAAACGGGGCCGTTTGGCCCCGTTTCTCGTTGCATCGCTCAACCTTTGGAACGCCAGAAGTCCCCGCGCTCGCCTCGTCCCCGACAAATGCGCTCCCTCTTGATCGTCCGATTCGTCTGCTTCTAAACCGCGTCCAGAGCGACATGCGTCATTTTCATATTGCATTTGGCTTCGGAGATGTCCTCGATCTCGGTGGGACGCGATTTAAAGTTTAAAATTTTTCAATCTTTTAAACCGCGCCGGCTCCAACGGTCGTTGGAGCCGGCGCGGCCAAGCGAATCCAACAAACTACGCATACCGCGCCGGGCGCGGTTTAGGTTCGATTTTTGCTTTGATTTCGAGAACGCAATCTTTCCCAGACGTTCTCCGGTGATCCTCATGACCTTCTCCCAACACCCATCCTCCTCGAGCTCCGAGATTGCCCAAACCTTCGGCGCCTCGATCCGTTCCCGCGACACCTCGGCACCGAGCTGGCGCATGGCGCTTTTGCGCGGCATCGTCTGGGGTCTGATCGGGATGATCTATGCGCCCTTGTTCTCCGGTCTCGCCGAATTGTTCCAGGGCCTCGGCTTCGGCCACGGGACCTACATCGCTGCCGCAGCCCTGGCGGGTGCGGTGGGTGCTGCGCTCTATGGTGCGCGTGAGGTGGCCCTGATCGCGACGGGCATCGGTGTCTTGGTCGGCGTCCTCGTGCTGATGCTCTTTGCCGAGCAGATCGCGGTCTTTCAAGTTGTTTTGGTGGCGGCCGCCGTTGCAGGTCTGGTCGGCCTAACCGTGAGCTTCCCGACGCGTTGTTCGAGACATGTGCCGGGAAAAACCATGGCCGGCCTGGCGACCGGCGCGATCTGCGGCGGCTTTTTGGCGTTGGTCGAGCCATTCCATCCGAACCCGTTCTCCTCGTTTGCAGTGCTGGCCTTTCTTGTCAGCGTCAACGGGGTACTCTATGTGTCGACCGTGCGCTGGTGGCTGTCGGTGTCGCATCGATTGCATTGCGAGTCACGGCCCTGCTACATCATCGAGTCCTTGGTGATGGCGACGCTGGCAGGTGTGGCGGCAGGCAGCGTTTGGATGATGATCGGTCCTCTCATCGACTTCGATGCAGGGTTGTGGCAATCCGCAAGCGCGGCCATGCATGATCGTATCCCGATGGCCATCCTCGGGGGGCTGTTCGGCGGCGCGCTCGCCGGCATGCTGCTCGAGCTCTTCCGATTTTCCTGGGTGCACGATCTCTAACCATATGGCTAAAACCGCCTCGAGTCGGAAGTGGCTGGATCGGCAGCACAGCGATCCCTACGTCAAGCGCGCACAGCGCGAGGGGTATCGTTCGCGTGCCGCCTACAAGTTGCTCGAGATTCAGGAGAAGGATCGGATCTTCCGCCCGGGGATGCGGGTGCTGGATCTGGGTGCCGCGCCGGGGAGTTGGTCCCAGATCGCCGCGCGCCTCGTCGGTGGGCGCGGCAGTGTCGTTGCGCTCGATCTGTTGCCGATGGATCCGCTCTCCGGAGTCGTCGTCATGCAGGGTGACTTTCGCGAGCCCGAGATGCTCGAACAACTCTGCGCGACCTTGGGCGGCGAGTCCCTCGATCTGGTGCTCTCGGATATGGCCCCCAATATAACGGGCATGACCGTCGTGGATCAGCCGCGTTCGATGTACCTTGTAGAATTAGCCTTGGATCTTGCGCGGTCGCGTTTGCAACCCGGCGGGTCTCTGGTCGTCAAAGTCTTCCAAGGAACGGGTTTCGACGACATCCTGACCGAGCTGCGACGGAATTTCTCAAAAGTGGTCAGTCGTAAGCCCAAATCATCGCGATCCCAGAGCCGTGAGCTCTACTTGGTCGCCAAAGGCTTTCATCGTTGAGGCGTCGGTGCTAATTTCGATCGTTCGACCTCGACACCATCGCGTCGGTCCACCATCAGCAGGGGCAAGCAAGCCGTGAATGACATGGCGAAAAACATACTTCTTTGGGTGGTCATCGCCGTCGTGCTGATGTCCGTCTTCAATAATTTCACCACCGCGCCGACGACCCCGCGGACCCTGACCTATTCCGACTTCATCGAGCAGGTCCGGGGCGGCGAGGTCAAGGAGGTGACCATCCAGGGCCGTACGATCGAGGGGATCAGCGGCTCCGGACAAAGGTTCACCACCTTCAGCCCGGGCGACGACGGACTCGTCGGCGACCTCTTGAATCACGACGTCGTGATCAAGGCAGCGCCTCCCGAGAAACAGTCCGTTCTGATGCAGGTCCTGATCAATTGGTTCCCGCTCCTGATCCTGATCGGAATCTGGATCTTCTTCATGCGGCAAATGCAGGGCGGTGCCGGCGGTCGAGGTGCCATGTCCTTCGGCAAGAGCCGCGCCCGGATGCTCTCCGAGGATCAGGTCAAGGTCACCTTTCAGGATGTCGCGGGCGCCGAAGAGGCCAAGGACGAGGTCTCGGAGATGGTCGATTTCCTGCGCGATCCGAGCAAGTTCCAGAAGCTCGGCGGCAAGATCCCGAAAGGAGTCCTCATGGTCGGCCCGCCCGGAACCGGTAAGACCCTGCTCGCCCGCGCGATCGCAGGCGAGGCGAAGGTGCCCTTCTTCACCATCTCGGGTTCGGATTTCGTCGAGATGTTCGTCGGTGTCGGTGCCTCGCGCGTTCGCGACATGTTCGAGCAGGCCAAGAAGCACGCGCCCTGCATCATCTTCATCGACGAGATCGACGCGGTCGGCCGGCATCGCGGCGCCGGTCTTGGCGGCGGTCACGACGAGCGCGAGCAGACCCTGAACCAACTCCTGGTCGAAATGGACGGCTTCGAGGGCAACGAGGGTGTCATCGTCATCGCGGCGACCAACCGCCCGGACGTGCTGGATCCTGCGCTGCTGCGTCCGGGTCGGTTCGACCGCCAGGTGGTCGTTCCGCTCCCCGACGTGCGCGGTCGCGAGCAGATCCTGAAGGTGCACATGCGCAAGATCCCGGCGGCCGAGGACGTGAAGGCGTCGGTCCTGGCGCGCGGCACGCCCGGCTTCTCGGGTGCGGATCTCGCCAATCTCGTCAACGAAGCTGCACTCTTTGCCGCACGGTCGAACAAGAAAATGGTCGACATGGACGACATGGAGAAGGCGAAAGACAAGATCATGATGGGCGCAGAGCGTCGCTCCATGGTCATGTCGGACGACGAAAAGCGTCTGACCGCCTATCATGAGTCCGGCCACGCGATCGTCGGCCGGCTGGTGCCCGACCACGACCCGGTGCATAAGGTCAGTATTATCCCGCGCGGTCGGGCGCTGGGCGTCACCCTCTTCCTGCCCGAGGACGACCGCTTCAGCTACAGCAAACAGCGCCTGGAGAGCAGCATTTCGAGCCTCTTCGGTGGACGCTTGGCCGAGGAGTTGATCTTCGGCCCGGAGAGTGTGACCACGGGTGCCCAGAACGACATCCATCGTGCAACCGAGATCGCGCGCAACATGGTCACCAAGTGGGGCCTTTCCGACAAGCTGGGTCCGCTGACCTACAGCGAGGAGGAGCAAGAGGTCTTCCTCGGGCACTCGGTCACCCAGCACAAGAGCGTGTCGGACGAGACGACGCATCTCATCGACGAAGAGATCCGCAACGTCATCGAGCGTAACTACGAGCGGGCGCGCGGCCTGCTTACCGCCAACATGGACAAGCTTCACGCCATGTCGGCCGCGTTGATGAAGTACGAGACCATCGACGCCGAGCAGATCAACGACATCATGTCAGGCCGCCCGCCGCGTCCGCCGAGCGACTGGGAGGACGAGGAAACCGGCGGCCGCCCGGCCGGACGCCGCTCCGATCGCGCGCGCCAAGCCGACGCCACGCCCGGTCCGGACGACGGGACGATCGGGCGACCTGCAGGCGAGCACTAGTCACAAGGAGGCGGACATGACGGGACGTCGTTATTTCGGGACGGACGGGATCCGTGGACGGGTCGGGGAGGGAATGATCACCCCGGATTTCGTCCTGAAGCTCGGCTGGGCGGCGGGACGGGTCTTCGGCCAAGGGAACGGCGGGAAGGTCCTCATCGGAAAGGATACCCGGATCTCGGGCTACATGTTCGAATCGGCGTTGGAGGCGGGCTTGGTGGCGGCCGGGGTGAACATCCGGCTGCTCGGGCCGATGACCACGCCCGGCGTCGCCTATCTCACGCGGACCTTTCGCGCCTCGGCCGGCATCGTCATCACCGCCTCGCACAACCCTTACCAAGACAACGGCATCAAATTCTTCTCGGCCGACGGCGATAAGCTCCCGGACGACGTCGAAGAAGCGATCGAGGCCGAGCTCGAGCGACCCCTGCACACGGTCGACTCGGCCGCACTCGGCAAAGTGAAGCGGATCGACGACGCCAACGGGCGTTATATCGAGTTCTGCAAAAGCACCGTTCCGACGAGCATGAATTTCAGAGGCTTGCGCATTGTCGTCGACTGCGCCAACGGCGCGACCTACAACACGGCGCCCTATGTTTTCGAAGAACTCGGTGCGGAGGTGGTGCGCCTCGGTACCGATCCGGACGGTTTCAACATCAATCGCGATGTCGGCTCCACCCATCCGGACGCCTTATGCCGTGCTGTCGTAAAGGAAGGGGCCGATCTGGGCATCGCCTTCGACGGCGATGGCGATCGCGTGCTGATGGTCGACGGCAAGGGACAACTGATCGACGGCGATCGGCTGCTGTATGTCATCACCAAGGCCCGTCTTGCAGACGGGGCAATGCGCGGCGAGGTTGTCGGCACCCTGATGAGCAACCTGGGTTTCGAGCACGCGCTGCAGCGACTCGGTGTCGGCTTCGTGCGGGCCAAGGTCGGCGACCGTTACATCATGGAGCATCTCAAGCGGTCGGACGGCATCCTCGGCGGCGAGCCTTCCGGACATATCATCTGTCGCGACCGCACGAGCACGGGTGACGGGATCGTTGCCGCTCTGCAGGTCCTGGCCGGTTTGAAACGTCTCGACACGGGTTTGCACGAGATTTGTGCCGAGGTCGAGCCTTATCCCCAGCTCCTGATCAACGTCCGGTTGGACGTCCGGCGCGATATCGTCGGGCTGCCCGCCGTGCAGGATGCGGTCCAGACTGCGGAGCAGACACTCGCGGGCCGGGGGCGTGTTCTGCTGCGTCCTTCCGGGACCGAGCCGCTGGTTCGCGTCATGGTCGAGGGCGTCGACGCGAGCGAAGTCCGACGTCTTGCCGAGTGGCTGGCCGATGTCGTCCGCGCGCAGATTGTGCCGTCCTCGGTTGGGCTGCCGTCTTGAGCGCGACCGATTCTATCCATGGAATGTGGTCGACTCGGCTGGCCTTTATCCTGGCCGCGAGCGGATCGGCCGTGGGTCTCGGCAACATCTGGCGCTTTCCCTATACCGCCGGTGAATACGGCGGCGGCGCCTTTGTCCTGGTTTACATCCTCTGTGTCGTCCTGATCGGCGTTCCGATCATGATGGCGGAGATCATGCTCGGGCGGCGGGGGCGGCGCAGTCCCATCAACACCATGCGCGTCCTTGCCAGCGCGGAGGGCCGAGCGCCCGCGTGGCAATTGTTGGGTTGGATGGGCATCGTCGCGGGTTTCCTTATCCTCTCCTTCTACAGTGTCATCGCGGGCTGGACCATGGGATATATGTTCCGCGCCGCGAGCGGATTGTTCACGGGCATCGATGCCACAGGTGCGGGCGAGATGTTCTCGGGCTTGATCGGCGACGCCGAGCGGCTGCTCGCGTGGCACACCATCTTTATGGTGATGGTGGTGTTGGTGGTCGCGCGCGGTGTGGCGGGCGGTCTCGAGAAGGCGGTGCGCATCCTGATGCCGGCGCTGTTCTTGCTCCTCGTCGTCATGGTCGGCTACGGCATGCAGGCCGGCGATTTCGATACGGCGGTCGCCTACCTCTTCGAGCCTGACTTCGCCGAGTTTCAAGGCAAGGCGGGCGAGGCGATCCTCAGCGCCATGGGCCAGGCGTTCTTCAGTCTGAGCCTCGGGATGGGCGCCATCATGATCTATGGCTCCTACCTGAAACGCGACTCCTCGATCGCACAGAACACCATGATCATCGCCGGGCTGGACACCCTGGTTGCCCTGCTGGCCGGGCTTGCGATCTTCCCTATCGTCTTCGCCCACGGTTTGGCCCCGGACAGCGGCCCCGGTCTGATCTTTCAGACTTTGCCGATCGCCTTCGGCGACATGCCGGGCGGGTCTTTCTTCGGTGCCCTTTTCTTCGTGCTGCTTCTGTTCGCGGCCTGGACCTCGGCCATCTCCCTTCTGGAGCCTCTCGTGGCGTGGCTGGTCGAGAATCTAAGCTTCAGCCGTGTGCGCGCATCCGTGCTGGGCGGTCTCACCGTCTGGCTGCTCGGCATCGCCTGTCTACTCTCTTTGAACGCCTGGTCGGAGGTCAAGATCTTCGGCAAGGGGTTCCTGGATCTCTTCGACTTTCTGACCGCAAACATCCTGCTGCCGCTGGGCGGTGTCCTGATCGCGATTTTTGCCGGCTGGATGCTGTCGCGGGCCTCCTCCTCGGATGAGCTTCAGATGGACGACGGCCCGGCCTACCGGCTTTGGCGGTTGCTGATCCGCTATGTCGCACCCATTGCCGTCGGCATCGTACTGCTGAATGCCTTGGGCGTGCTCGAGTGGATCGGGTTGGGGTGAATCGACCGGAGATCACTTGCGAGCGATTTCAGTCGGCCCGGCCCGGGTGGGATGATGTGCGTGGATCGAGGGACTTGGTGGGAGGGGCTTGGATCAATGCTCGTCGAGAGACGGAATTCAGATCTTTTTATTCTCTAAACCGCGTCGCGCACACGGCTTTGGATGCCCTCGAGGGGGCAGGCTCTGTATAAACGTCGGTTTTTCACTCGGGACGCGGTTTAGCTGTGGCTATCGTCAGAAAAAGTGCGCTGGTGCCCTACTCGGCATCTCAGATGTTCGACCTCGTCTACGATGTCGGCTCTTACCCGAAATTCCTGCCTTGGTGCGCGAAGACTCGCGTCATTTCCGAGACCGACGAGAAGATCTGCGGTCAGATCGAGGTCGCACGCATGGGGATTCGCCAGACCTTCAGTACCTGCAATCGGTTCGAGCGCAACCGCCGGATGGACATCGATCTACTCGACGGGCCCTTCCGAAAACTCGTTGGTGGATGGCGTTTCGTCCCGTTGCGCGAGGATGCCTCCAAGGTCGAGTTGGAGCTGGAATTCGAGTTCTCGGGACATTTGATCGACAAGGCCTTCGGAGCGGTCTTTCACCAGATCGCCAACACGCTGGTGGACGCCTTTTGTCGGCGTGCTGAAGAGGTCTACGGTGACTGACTATTTGAAGGTGTCCGTGGCCTACGTCGGTGCGAACGACCAAGTGCTCCGTCCGCTCGAGGTGCGCATCGGCACGACGGTGCGGCAGGCGATCGAGCAATCCGCCGTGCTCTCGCGGTGCCCCGAGGTTGACCTGGCCGAGAACCAAGTCGGCATTTTCGGAAAACTGGCCAAATTGGATCAGGTCTTGGAGGACGGTGATCGCGTCGAGATCTATCGCCCCCTGATTGCCGATCCGAAGGAAGCGCGTAAACGACGTGCAGCGGAGGGCAAAGTCATGCGTAAGGGCGGCGCAGATACCGATCCGAGCGCCGGGACCTGAGTCGACCCATCAGGGAACGTCAAGCGTCCGCAGGACGCACCGCGCTCCTACCGGACTCTCCGACCGGGCCGCCTCTACTCCTTCGGCTCCAAGCCGATCGTTTCCAGGCCGCGCTTGATCAGTCCTTTCCGTTCCTGATAATCGGGAACGGACACGACCACTTCCTGCGGTACTCTCGCCTCGGCGCGCGCCGGATTCGGGCGAATATCCCCCTCGATACGCGCAAGGCTATCATCCTCCTGAAAATACAGGGTCAGGTAGCGCACCTCCATGGGTTTGTGCCCGCGCTGAATGGTATAGGTGTAGTCCCAGCGATCGGTCTGGAAGAAGTCCGTGAGCAAGGGCGTACCCAACAGAAACTGGACCTGGCGCTTGTTCATCCCGAGCTCCAGGCGATCGACCATCTCCTCGGTGATGATATTGCCTTGTTGCACCGTCATCTTGTAGACGAACGGGAGATCCTCCAGGACAGAGCCCCGGTACTCCTCGGGCTTTTTGTCACGGGAGCAGCCAGCCGTTGCGAGTGCGACCAGGCAGCCGAGAATCGAGATATAAACCAACTTTCGCATGTCTTGAAAACAGCGCGTTTGCATTGAACCCAGGCATGATACAGCAGCGCCCCGCTCCGATCATCGGGGCGACGAATCAGAAGACGAATCGGGCAGGCCCGCGTACGGCGCAGAACCTGCCTTCGACGGGGAGATGGGATTTGGAAATCGAGCAGATCAAACAGGCAGGTCTCAAGGTCACCGCACCGCGGGTCGCGATCCTCGCCATTCTCGAGAACTGCGGCAAGCGCCACCTGAGCGCCGAGGACGTCTACAAGGAACTCCTCAACAACGGCGAGGAGATCGGGCTTGCGACCGTCTACCGCGTCTTGACCCAGTTCGAGGGGGCGGGGCTGGTGTGCCGTCGCCACTTCGAGACCGGGCAGTCGGTCTTCGAGCTCAATAGCGGTGACCACCACGACCACCTGGTGTGCATCAAGTGCGGCAAGGTCGTGGAGTTTTGCGACCCGATCATCGAAGAGCGCCAATCCAAGATCGCCGAGGAGCGTAACTTCCGCATCGAGGATCACTCGCTCGTGCTCTACGGGATCTGCGCCGAGTGCGAGAAGACGAAGAAGCGGTGATCAGCCAAGCCAAGACGGATCAGCCCGTGCTTTGCTACGGGGTCGTCACCGCAACGTTGGTCGCGCCGACGGTCACGCCGGCCGTCTGCAGGCGCAAAAAAAGCCGGTTCGCGGCTGGATCGAAGGCGACTCGTTGGCCATTGCCGGTGACCAAGACGGTGTAGTAGGCAGTTTCGTCCGTTGCAATGGTGCGGGTAAGACTGTTGCCGCAGGCGATCCACTCGCCTTGAGCATCGGTCTCGCACACTCGGAGGCTCAACGGCAGGCCGCGCCCGCCGTCGTCCACGCTGGCGGTAACCGTCCCTGGGCTGCCGATGTTGATCGCCGCCACGGCAAAAAAGCCGGTGCCTTCGCGCCCCGGCAATCGAACAACACCGTCGCCGCTCGGTGTCGCACCGACCGCAAGCAGATCGGGCGGCGTATTCGATGACGCCGAGAGGATAAAGGTGTTGAGACCGGCGTAGCTGGAAGCCGGTGCGGTATTGGCGCAATCAAACACCGGGGCGATCTCGGTGGCCCGCAGGGCGCCATAAGGCGTGATTGCGAAGACGAAACCTTGGGTGGCTCCCGGGGCGATGTCCACCGGGGTATCGGGCGTGCCGGTAGCGGTATTGCCGGTGTTGGTGGCCTGATAGCCGAAACTCGCCGGGATGCCGCCCGGCAGGGCGATCGAGCAACCGGTGGCGATGCTGTCGCCGCTGTTGATGACACTGGCGTAGGCGGTCGCAGTCTCGCCGATGCCGATGGCGCGGGCGTAGGGTAGCACGGCCGCATTGATGGTCGTGGCGCCGACGGGAAGGGTCTCGAAGGTTGCAACGCAGCTCGCGTCTTGATCCAGCGGATGGAGGTAAGGGCACGATGCGTCGCCCGACCACCCCGTGAACACGGAGCCGGGTGCCGCCACGGCAGTGAGACTAATTTCCGATCCAAGATCGAATTCGGCCTCGCAGGTGTTGCCGCAGTCGATACCCGAAGGACTCGACGTCACTGTCCCTCGCCCCGTACCCGTCTGCACGACGGTGAGGCGTCCACTCCCTTCGATGAATTCGGCTTGACGCCCGAGCCAGTAAGCCAAGAGATAGTCGACACCCGCAAAGGCTACGTTGGGCGCTCCCGGATCGACCAATTTCCAAGGCTGGCGCTCCCAAATGAAGGTCGCACCTGCTCGATCGTCGACATCGGTGGCAATAGCCGACAGCCCAGGACATTCGGGATCTTCGGGGTACTTCCAGCGCACATCCAGCGCCTCGGCAGTTTGCGGTGGGCTCGGGAACAATGCGAGCTGGGCGAGATGCGCGTCGATCAGGGCCTCGACGGAATCCTCCGGCGCCGCCTGCGCTGCATAAATCAAGCTGAAGAAGACGTTCTTGTGGTCCTCGACCGCGGACCAGAGCGCGTCCCTCAGGACATCGCGTTGCAGTCGCGCCCGACGCATCGGGTCATCCTCCAGCCTGACCCAGTTGTATATCGGCATGAAGGCGATATTGAGCCCGTGGTAGGTGGCGCTGCATTGGTTGGTGTTTTCCCAACCCGTCGCGATGTCGAGCCAGGTTTCGACCTGCTCCTCATAATGCGCCAGCAGTGCCGCATGACGCGCCTCGTACCCGGGAACGCCCGCGGTGACCTGCAGCGCAACCCGGAAGGTCGCGGCAAGCTGGATCGCCTGACTCGGCAGGAGTACATCGGGCAGCCAGCCCAGAGCTGGGATCTCGCGGAGGATTTCGCCTGGGTTCGGCCAGAACACCACCATCCCGGAGCCCTCCGCCTCGAACGGGCTCGTGCGAATGTTGAGAATCGGAATTCCGTCCGGGGTCTCGTCGTCGGTATAGACCGCATGCTGCAGTTCGAGCGTGGTCGAGAAGTTGCTCGACCCGTTGATAATGACCTTCACGCGCTTGCGCTCGCGGCGCATGAGCTGCTCGGCGAAGG
Organism: Thiocapsa sp.; assembly: GCF_011390875.1. Lineage (GTDB taxonomy): Bacteria > Pseudomonadota > Gammaproteobacteria > Chromatiales > Chromatiaceae > Thiocapsa. The sequence goes on along the minus strand of NZ_JAABRP010000097.1, from coordinate 1,037 downwards.
TGGCAACATCTTCCCGGATGAGCTGACGAATGCCGGGATCGGATGTCGCCTCGTACGCGAGCGACATGCCGAGCAGCACGCCCTGGTATTGATCGCGACTGACGCGGCCACGCCAGTGCCAGAGTGCACCCTCGTATGGAACGTCCCGAATCACCTCTGGATCTTCTGCAGGCAACGTGGCCAACACCGCCTCCGGACTCTCGGCCGGCGCCGCGAACCGGGCGAGATAGCCCGCATCGCCCGAGATCCGCCACCATCGATGCAGCACCCTGAGCGTCTCGGCGAGCTGATCGGCCGCATCGGCCGCACCCGTCACCTGCAGCCGCAGCGCCTGCGCCGCCAAATAGGCACCGGTCCAGATGGCGGGGTCCCGCTCGCCACCGTAACTTTTGACCTGCGCATAGGTGTCGTCCGTGAACTGCCCGGACATGACCCCGCCGGCCGGCATCAGGCGCTCGCGCATCCAGTTATCGTGATCGGCTGCGCGCTGGTGCAGGTCTTCGGGACCTGCTGGCGCATCGAAAGCGCCAGCGAAGACTGCAGTGCCTTGATACGCGGATTGGATCGTTCCGGTCTCAATGTCCGGTCGGGTTGACTCGCAACACGCAGGGATAACTTGGGCGCCGCTTGTCGTCCAGATCATCAGAGCAGCGAAGCTCGATAGGGCCGAAATCGGCGATGCCTTCATTGCGAACGTCTCCTGAACGACGATCCTGCTCGATGTAGAGGTGCAGCGGAGATCATCCCCCAGGACTCGGCTTGAGGGAATCGGTTTCCAGACAAATGCAACAGGCTACGCCTTGCCACCGCGAACCGACATTATAGTCGGAACGACCGGGTGGAAAATGGGCTCTCCACCTTCGCGTCAGTTGCGACTCGGGAGCCCTTCTATCCCGGGCCGACCAACTGCGCAACAACCGCGTTGACCTGTTGCAGCCGCCGTTGCGGCTCGGCCATGTCCCGGTAGAACCGCAGCTTGTCGCTGCCGTCGAGCTTGAACTCCTTTGGCTTTTGCTGAATCAGGCGGATCAGGTTGC
>NZ_JAABRP010000096.1 GCF_011390875.1 Thiocapsa sp. | reverse complement strand
GGAGGATGGGTTTCGCTGACGCTCTACCCATCCTACGCGTTCATCAAGGTGTTCACCTTGTTTCTGAATCGTCACTAGGAGCCCCTACGAGCTCGTGCAAACCGCGATGTTTCGGGCGTTTCCTTCCCGAAATCACCTTGCCCCGTCGGTCCTGTTGGCGTCCTGTTCCCGTCGTGCTCAATCGCAGCGCTGTCCGGACGGCGCCTCTAGCGCCAGGATCTCCATGCGATAGTTTCCGCATGGGTTTTCGATGGTCGGTCCCTGGGTCAGCAAGACCAAGCCTTCGCGGATCCCGCGCTCGTAAAGCCAGTGGCGCACGAAGCTCGACCAGTCGGAGCGGTCGGCCTCGACCTGGATCGGGTGGATGCCGTAGGAGAACTGCAGAGCCTGACAGGTGGCCGTATTCGGGCTGAAGGCGATGATCCAGACCGGGAGCCGGAAGCGCGCGACATTGCGGGGCGTGCTGCCCGTCTGAGTGGGGACGACGACCGCCTGCGGGGCGGCGTCCTTGATGGTGTGATAGACGCTCGCGGCGATCAGGTCGACGGCGCGCATCCGCCCTGAGCCGTGGAACCCGTCCATGGTGCGAACGAAGGGCTGCTTGCTGCGCTCGGGCTCGACGTGGGTGGCGATACTCGCCAGCATGGCGACGGACTCGATCGGGTAGCGACCCATTGCCGATTCGGCGGAGAGCATGACGCAGTCGGTCCCCCCCAGGATGGCGTTGGCGACATCGGTTGCCTCGGCGCGGGTCGGGCGGCGGAAGGTCACCATGGATTCGAGCATCTGAGTGGCGGTGATCACGGGCTTGCCGAAGCGATTGGCCAGCTCCGTGATCTGTTTCTGCACCACCGCGATCCGCTCGATCGGGATCTCCACGCCGAGATCGCCGCGGGCGACCATGATGCCGTCGGCGGCGCGCAGAATGGCCTCGAGGTTGTCGAGCGCATCGGCGCGCTCGATCTTGGCGATGATGAAGGGGGCATAGCCGATGGCGTCCGCCGCGCGGCGCACGGCGAGGATATCCTCGTCCGTGGCCACGAAGGATTGACTGACGGCATCGAGACCGTGCTCGGCGGCAAAGTGCAGCCAGGCGTGGTCGTCGGCGGTGAAGGCGCTGATGCCCAGATTGATGCCCGGAAAGTTCAGCCCCTTGCGCGAGCGCAGCTCACCGCCGACACGCACGCTGCAGCGAATCTCCGAGCCCTCGACCTCGAGCACCTTCAGCAGGATGAAGCCGTCGTTGAGGAAGAGTCTGTCGCCCGGCTGCACCGCTGCCGGGAGATCGAGAAAGCTCATGGAAACGCGCGACTTGTCGCCGATGATGTCATCGGTGGTCAGGGTGAGGATATCGTCGCGCAACAGCTCGACCGGCTCCTCGGCCAGATCGCCGATGCGCATCTTGGGGCCGGGCAGATCGCCCATGATCGCGACGCGCTGCCCGGTGGCTGCCGCGGCCTCGCGGATGCGCCCGATCAGCGCCCCGTGATAGTGCGGATCGCCGTGCGAGAAGTTCAATCGGGCCACGTTCATACCGGCGCCGATCAAGGCGCGGAGCATCTCGGGCGAATCCGACGCCGGGCCGATCGTCGCGACGATCTTGGTCTTGTGGTTGGGAAGTTGCATGTCTGGATCTCGTACTGCTGGAGGGTTTGGTGTTCGGGTAACTCGGTCGGGGCTTCGGGCGCGACCGAGCCGAGCATGGCCGGTTGGTCGTCATCTAAGCACAACCTGCGCCAGATGTCAGATCGCGATCCGGTGCGAGTGCTTGCTCGCGTGCGGGTAGCTCGTCGGGTGATTCAGGCCGGACGCGACACCGGTGGTCCGGCGCGCGATCGCGCGCGGCGGTTGTCGTTATACCGACGCAGTGTGATGTTTGCGTGTCTTTCAGAGGGTCAGGCTTCAGTCCCGGTCCGACGCGATCTGGCAGAGTCCCGGCTGTGCCATTGTCGAGCTCAAGCCCGACCCACGGCGGCGTTGAGCGATTCTGGCGAGATATACCTTACGGGTCTTGTTTGTCGGAACGTGGCGCAGAGCACCACGGGGCATGCGTGACACCGCGGAGCGGTTCTCACGCGCTCCCTAAGGTTCGGGTGGCCGGTCTGATGAACGCAGCTGCCTTACGCGTCGCCGCGCGACCGGCGCCAGGCCAGGATTGCCGCTCGATCGGTCTCCTGATCGTGCGCATAGAGGCGCTTCAGCTCGGTCCGATCGGCCGCGGGCGCATCCCGAAGCAGACCCGCGACCGTGAGGATCGGGCCGCGACGCAAGACCGCGCCCGCGGTCACCTCGGCCAAGTAGGTGGTGCGGTCACCGATGTCCATGCGCGCTTCGACCCGACAGTCCATCCACGACATAGCCCCCTCGATCAAGGGCGAGCCCGCGGGTGTTTCGCGCGGCGGCAGGTCGGCGAACTTGTCGACCTGATGCCCGGAGGCGAGCCCGAAGCGCCGAACGCTGGCGATATCGTCCGCTGCGATCAGATGCAGCGCGAAGGTGCCGCTCGCCTCGATCAGGCCCCAAGTGTGGTGATGTTTGGCGACCGCGACGAGCATGCGCGGGATCTCGCGGACGATGGATGCGCGCGTTGCGGCTGTCGCGATGAGGCCGCCTCGGCGGGTTCCGTCGTGTGCCGTGACGAGCCACAGGGGCGGGTCGTAGAGATGAAAGACGTCGTTGATGGCGTTGATTGCCGCTGGGCTTTGGGCGTGAACCTCGGATCTCATGTCACGTCAGCCAACCGCCTGGGGCAGCGAGTTAGGCCGAGGGAAGGCACGGAACCAGGCTGTCGAGCTTCTCCGTGATGCTCTGCTCGATCCGGTCTCTGAAGGGCCTGAGCAGGAATCCGAGCGAGACCTCGAGGATCAGCAGGGTCTCGGTCACTTCGACGCGTCCGCTCGCGCCCGGCCGCGTGAAATCGAGGCGATTTCCGTCCCACGCACATCGCGCATCAAGCTCGTCCACGAGCAGATAGGCGAGAGCCTCGACCTGGTCGAGTGCCCGATCGAGGCCCAGTGTGTGCTCGCGTTCGATGAAGATATCGGCCATATCGCTATTGTTGGTCCGCGTCGGCTGTCGGTCAAGGTATGCCGCGCGCACCTGGGTTTTTCGACGCATTGCACACCGCGCGCACGCCGGGGCGGCGCTGCGCGCCCTCGGCGTAGGGGCCGCTACGCCTCGTCGGCGCGCTTTGTTTCAACGCGCGCGGGACGCATGCCGCGGCCGAAAGATCCACGTGCGCTCGGGTCAGGTCGGCAAGTCGGTCTCGATGTCCAGATAGGCCTCGGGTACGAAGCGCGGGGTACAGATGGCGAGGAAGACGAGGTCGCCGTCCCCCGTGTTGGCGATGCGTTGGCCCCGATCGGGCGGGATATAGACCAGGTCTCCCGGTCCGACGGACTGCGGCGGGATGCCCTCCACCTCGACGCGTCCCGTACCTGAGAGGATCAGATAGCGTTCGGCGATCCCGGCCAGCCGATGCAGGCGTGTCGTGACGCCGGGCTCGACCCTCGCGCGGGCAACGGACAACATCGGGTCGTCCGCGCGATTCCAAGTCTCGAGGATGTAGCAGCCTTCGTCGGTAAAGAACTCGTCGGCCTCGCGAGGCGTGTGGATCAAGCCGAGTGTCGGGCTCATGTGCGGCCCGTCGCACGTCGATAGGCGGCGGAGCGTCGGTCCCCGCCGCGTTGGCGCGGCAAGGCGCGCCGGTTCAGCTTCGTCGCGATCGATTCGCAGAAGGTCTGATCGCCGAGCACCCATGCCTTGTTGGTCGCGTCGCGAATCCGGGTCACGAGCGCCGCGTCCAGCGGCTTCTCGGCCTGCACGGCATAGGCCGCCCGGCGGGCCTTCGCACTGCGCCCGAGGTGCTCGTACTCCGCGTGCGGCGTCACCAAGGGGTCGTCCTCGCCGAGTGCGTTCGCGGCGTAGCTTGACCACCCGTAGTCGCCGACGCTGTTCACCAGCCCGGCCCGCACCGGGTTGGACTCCACGTAGTGGCTCACGGGGAGCAGAAACTGCTTGGGATCCAGCAGCGTGGCGCGATAGCGACCTTCCCAGAGGGTGCCCGTGCGCTCGTAGCGGGCATTGAAATGCTGGACATAGTAGCGGCCCACGTACTGCATCAGTTTCCCGACGCCGTTCTCCAGGCGCGGCGTGAGCAGGAGATGAAAATGATTCGGCATCAGCGCATAGGCATGCAGGTCGCATTGGAATTTCTCGGCGGCGGCGCCGATCTTTTCCCACATGAACCAGTAGTCTTCCTCCTCGTAGAGGATGCGCTCGTGGTTGTTTCCGCGCTGGATGACATGCTGCGGATAGCCGGGCAGGACGAATCGGGGCAAGCGTGCCATGGTTAGGGTCGGAGCCGGTTGGTTGACCTATCTCCGAGTATAGAACCGATCGCGAAAGACAACAGGGATCAGGTTCGACGGCTTGCTCCAGATCGACGCCGATTGCAACATCCGCACGCGCTCGCTCCGGCGGCGTATACTTACGGATTTTTCCGGACGGATGCCAAGATGCTCGACATCAACCCGATCGCTTATCAAATCAGTGACCTCAAGGGACGTGTCGAGTCCCTTAGGGGGTATCTTTGACTACCCGGAACGCAAAGAGCGTCTGACCGAGGTCCTGCGCGAGCTGGAAGACCCAACGGTCTGGAACGAACCGGAACGTGCCCAGACACTCGGGCGCGAGCGTGCGACGCTCGAAGCCATCGTGCTGACGATCGACGAGCTCACGACCGGCCTCGTCGATGCGGACGATCTGCTGGCGATGGCCGCCGAGGAGCAGGACGAGGAAACCCTCGCCGCGGTCGCGAAGGACCTGGAGCAGCAAGAGGCGAAGGTCGCCGAGCTTGAGTTTCGCCGCATGTTCGCCGGCGAGATGGACGCGAAGAACGCCTATGTCGACATCCAGGCCGGATCGGGCGGGACCGAGGCACAGGACTGGGCCGAGATGCTCTTGCGCATGTATCTGCGCTGGGGCGAGCGCCGCGCCTTCAAGACAGAGCTGCTCGAGGTTTCGCCCGGCGAAGTCGCCGGCATCAAGTCGGCGACCATCCAATTCTCGGGCGACTACGCCTTCGGTTGGCTGCGTACCGAGACCGGCGTGCATCGCCTGGTGCGCAAGTCGCCGTTCGACTCGGGCAACCGCCGCCACACCTCCTTTGCCGCCGTCTTTGTCTCGCCCGAGGTCGACGACACCGTCAACATCGAGATCAACCCGGCGGACCTGCGCATCGACGTCTACCGTGCGAGCGGAGCCGGCGGCCAGCACGTCAACCGGACGGAGTCCGCCGTGCGCATCACCCACAATCCGACCGGAATCGTGGTGCAGTGCCAGACCGATCGCTCGCAGCACAAGAACAAAGACCACGCCATGAAGCAGCTCAAGGCCAAGCTCTACGAGCTCGAGATGCAGAATCGGCGTGCCAGTCAGCAGGCGATTGAAGACACCAAGTCGGACATCGGGTGGGGCAGTCAGATACGCTCCTATGTGCTTGACCAATCACGCATCAAGGATCTACGGACCAACGTGGAGATCGCCAACACCCAATCGGTGCTGGACGGCAATCTCGATCCGTTTATCGAGGCGAGCCTCAAGAGCGGCCTCTAATTGAATGGCGTCCAAGTGCGTTCCGAAGCCTTGGGCGCGGCCGCGGCGTCGCGTTCTCCAGGGTGCTCCGAGCTAACGCGGTTCAAGATGTTAAACACTTAAATTCTTAAACCGCTTCTGCTCAAACGCACGTTGGCGTGCGCTGCACCCGACGATGCGACGCCATGAGCATGTCCCGCCGAAAGCGGTTTAATCCGGAAGCGGTTTAATCGGGGGTTCGATGAGCGAGCAAGACCAGAATACCCATACGACGGCGTCGCACGAAGACACGGTCGACGAGCACAAGCTGATCGCGCAACGGCGCGAGAAGCTTTCGCAGTTGCGCGCTCAAGGCCCTGCGTTCCCAAATGATTTTCGGCGCGATGTGGTCGCGGGAGAGCTGCTGGCCGAGTACGGCGAGCATGAGCCCGAGGCGATCGAGGCGCTCGGGCTGCGCGTAAAGGTCGCCGGCCGGCTGATGAGCCGGCGCGTCATGGGCAAGGCGAGCTTTGCCCATGTTCAGGACATGTCCGGACGCATCCAGCTCTTCGTCCAGCGCGATCTGATCGGTGAGGACGCCTACGCCGTCTTCAAGCGCGACTACGACCTCGGCGATATCCTCGGCGCCGAGGGTCTGCTGTTCAAGACCAAGACCGGCGAGCTGTCGATCAAGTGCGACAGTATTCGCTTGCTGACCAAAGCGTTGCGTCCGCTCCCGGAGAAGTTCCATGGTCTGACCGACATGGAGAGCCGCTACCGCCAGCGCTATCTCGATCTGATCATGAACGGCGGCACGCGCGAGACCTTCCGCATCCGCACCCGGGTCATCCAGTTCATCCGCGACTATCTCAACGCCCGCGGTTATTTGGAGGTCGAAACCCCGATGATGCAGGTCATTCCGGGCGGCGCGGTCGCGCGTCCCTTCATCACACATCACAACGCCTTGGACATGCAGCTCTTTCTGCGCATCGCGCCCGAGCTGTTTCTCAAGCGCCTGGTCGTCGGCGGTCTGGAGAAGGTCTACGAGATCAACCGCAATTTCCGCAACGAGGGGCTTTCCACGCGTCACAACCCCGAGTTCACCATGCTCGAGTTCTACGAGGCATACGCGGACTATCGCGACCTCATGGATCTCACCGAGAACATGCTGCGCGAGATGGCCGAGCAGGTCCTCGGCCGCACGCTGATCCATTACCAAGGTGAGGACTACGACTTCGGCCAGCCCTTCGAGCGCATGACGGTCCGCGAGGCGATCCTGCACTTCAATCCGGATCTCGAACCGGGCGATGTCGACAACCTCGAATGCGCCCGCGCCGTCGCCGCCCGGCTGGGGATTGCGGTCAAGCCCGGCTGGGGTCTCGGTAAGCTTCAGATCGAGCTGTTCGAGCACACTGCCGAACATCGCCTCATGGCCCCGACCTTCATCACCCAATACCCCACCGAGGTCTCCCCGCTGGCGCGGCGCAACGACGAGAACCCCTTCGTCACCGACCGCTTCGAGTTCTTCGTCGGCGGGCGCGAGATCGCCAACGGCTTCTCCGAGCTGAACGACGCCGAAGACCAGGCCGATCGTTTTCGTCAGCAGGTCGCCGAGAAGGAAGCGGGCGATCTCGAGGCCATGTATTTCGACGCCGACTACATCCGCGCCTTGGAGCACGGCATGCCGCCGACGGCAGGCGAGGGCATCGGCATCGACCGCCTGGTCATGCTCTTCACCGACTCGCCCTCGATTCGGGATGTCCTGCTCTTTCCGCACATGCGCCCGGAGGCCGGCGGCTGAGTCGATCGGAGAAGTCCGGCTCGGCGGCTCGCGGCCCTTGCGCCGCAAGCTTGTGGGCGGGCCGCTGCCACGCGTTTCGGTCTATCCTGACACAGACTCGGGGGCGACGGTCGAACCGCCGATCCGACCAAGCCGATGCCACGCGCGGCATCGCCAGTTGTCAAGCCGCTTGCGGTCGATCAGATCGGGGTGAAGTGGAGGGACCACATGCACAGGACCGCAAAAGCCGCATGGCGGACGGCGCTGCCGATCGTCGCCATTGCATTGACCCCGCTCGCGAACGCCGACACCGAGATCTGGACGCCTATTCCCGGCACCCGGACCCCCGACTACGGCGGCCCGCTCCTCATCGAGCGCGACGGTATCGTCTACCCTGCGATCAAAGGCACCCGCACCCCCGACTACGGCGCATCCGACCGTCTGATCATCCGCGACGGCAAGGTCTACGACGCCATCCCCGGCACCAACACCCCCGACTACGGATCTGAGCAACGTCTGCTCAGAAGCCGCTGACCCGCGGCCGATCCACGGCTTCGCCATCGCATCCAGAGGAAGGCTCCGATGACATCGACCACGACCGCCTTATCGTTTCCGCCTCTGGCGCGTTTCCGCTTCCGGTTCGAGGCGATCGAGCGGGAGCTGAGGCGCGAGGAACGACGGATTCAGGATCTCGCGCGCAGCGTCGAGATCTCTCGCCGGGATCCCCGAGGCGCCGAGGTCCACAACGAGATCGATGTCGCCTGCCTGGCCGAGAACCGCCTCTATCTCGTCGAGTGCAAGACCAAGGCATGGAAGGGCGGCGATGGACCGGGCTCGGAGGCGCTCTATCGACTGGATGCCTTGGCCGACCTGCTCGGTGGTCTGCAAGGCCGAGCCATGCTGGTGAGCTATCTGGATCTCCCCGCCCATGTCCGCCGCCGCGCCGAGGATCTGCGCATCCAAGTCTGCGCCGGCGCCCGCCTTCCGGAGCTGCGCGGGGAGATCTCGCGCTGGCTTCCCTAAGTGACGATTCGCAAACAAGGGGAACACCAGATGAACACGTAGGATGGGTAGAGCTTCAGCGAAACCCATCCTCCAAACCACCGCGTTGCCGGGTGTCGGTCTGATGCCCTTGGCGCGGGATGGATGGGTTTCGCTTCGCTCTACCCATCCTACGTGTTTGGGTTGTTTTTGGATGGCTCCCGAGCGAGTGCGAGGCACAGCGCACCGCAGCCCCGCAAGCTTGCCGATCCGGACCTGCAGGCCACCCGGCGCTAATCTGCGGCCATGACCAAGCGCATCCTCCATGTGAGACCCGTTCTAAAGGGGATTAAGACTCCAGCGTTGATGTCGGTACTGGCGCGATACAAGCGTTCGACGTTGTTCGCATGAATGGCTAGAGTGTGTTCGAGGTGGTTCCGGAATCGTCGAAGTTGAGATTGATGTTGCGAGCCGTCAGGGCTGTGGAAGAAGACGACTGCAAGTCGTCGATCCCGGGATGTTGCCGCTTCGTGATAATCGTCGGGGTTGCTTCCGACGGTCTTGCTCGTACCCCGGCCATGGTGGAAGGTGGCGCAGAGCGCCACGGGGCACGAGTGACTGATGTTTTGGGTGGCTCGGAGTTGCGAGCAGGGCTGGTGCGGGGGTTGCTGGCGGAACCGGCTGGGTTGCCGATCGGGTCGGATCGGCGAGCGCAGCTCAGTTCACCGGCGCCCGTGTGGGGTTCGGTGGACTTCCTGTCGCTCGTCCACGCTACGGGTGGTCTTTTGGAGACGAGCGTCGGCGCCATCGTGGACGCCGACACAAAGGAGGTCGTCGAATGCTGGGTTGCTTACGCTATCTGATCAGTGTGGCGTTCTGGGCGCTTGTTGCATACATCGGCTTTTTCATCGTTATGAGTTTCGTCTTCCGATGACACCTTGACTCCCCGTTCCTCACTCCGGCAATCGCGGAAGATGGCGCGGAGCGCCACGACGCATGAGTGACTCGGCGGAGCGGGTGTCACGAGTTCCTGAGTAACCTGTCAGAAATAAGTCGAGCGCCGAATTAAACCGCGCCAGATGCGGAATGCGATGTTTTTTGGATGGGATCGGCCCCGGCAGTTTTGACGACCGCTGGAGACGGCGCGGTTTAAAATACTAATAAATATAAAATATTAAACCGCGTGCCCCGCTAAGGGTCGTAGATTCACCAAACGTCGAACTCACTCGAAAGTGAGCATCTCGCTCTGGACGCGGTTTAAGCGGACAGGAGCACGACGCCCGAGACGACGCCGAGGATCTCGATGTCGCCGTCGTGCAGGATGAGCGGATCCATGTCGGCGTTGGCGGGTTGCAGGCGGATGCGGTCGCTCTCGGCGTAGAAGCGTTTGAGGGTGACGCGGTCGCCGTCGATGCGTGCCACGACGGTTGTGCCGGTTTCGGCTGTCGGGCGGGGGTCGACGATGACGAGGTCGCCGTCGTGGATCCCGTCTTCGACCATGGATTCGCCGCGCACGCGCAAGGCGTAGGCCCCCGGGCGTGTCAGGTGGGTGGGGACGACGATGGTTTCGGGATCCTCGAGATACTCGATCGGCGCTCCGGCGCTGACGGTGCCGAGCAGCGGCAGCTCGACACCGGGGTCTTCGCTCGGGTTGCGCGGGTCGAGCGCCGGATTCCAGGTGCGGTGCCGGCGTTTGTAGAGTCGTGAGTGATCCATCGATGGCATTCCGGGCGGGCTCTGCGTCTTGGCCGCTGCTCGGCCGTGTCAGGCCGTCGCCGCGCCGGGCTCTCGGGCGAGGGCTTGGCGGATGCGCTCGAAGCGGCCGTCCAGGCCGGCGGAACGGGGGGCGGGACCGCAGAGATACCACTCTTTGAGGAGTCTGGCGCTGCCCTGCAGGGGATCCTCCTCGCCGTCGACCATACGTTCGGTCAGGCGTGCGACCTGGAACTCCAAGCGCTGTTGGGCAAGCTCGGGCGGGGTTTCGACGCCGGCGAGGATTTCGAGCTGCAGACAGAGTTGGCTGAGGCGCACGGCGTTGGCGTCGTAGCGGCGGCGCAGCGCGGCGAGCTGTTCGGGGTCTCGGCCGGCGAGGAGTGCGGTCGAGAAGCGCGCGGCGATGGCCTGCTGGATCTCGTTGTCTTGTTGCTGCGGTAGCTCCGCCCAGGCCTGCTCGGCCGCATCGGGGGCCAGCGGCGCGTCGCCTTCGTCGCCTTCTCCGAGGAGTCCGAGCTCGAGACGCTCGCAAAGCTGGGCTTGGCGTTGCAGCAGATCGAATGCGCCTCGACGCTGTTGGTCTTCGCTGTCGCGCAGGTGTTGCTTGAGCGCCTCGCGGGTCTCGCGCCAGCGTTCGTTGAGCGGGCCGGCGCTTTGACGCGGGATGGGCAGGGACTGGGCATCTTCCCAGCGTCGCTCGAGCTCGCGCAGCTCGGCGCGCAGTCGTTTCGGATCCTGCTCGGTTCGGGCGAGTGTGAGTGCGTCGGTGCAGATGGTCTCGCGCGTGGCGAGATGCTCCTTCATCTCGTTGGCGTGCGCCTGGTGCAAGGCCGCGCGACGCTCGAAGATGGCGTCGCAGGCGCTGCGGAAGGTCTGCCAGAGCTTGTTCTCGTCCTTGTGGCGCGCCGGTACGGTGGTGTGCCACTCGCGCTGGAGTGCCTTGGTCTGCTCGATGGCGGCGTCCAGATCGGGCTCGTCGACCAGTCCCTCGATCCTGGCGATCAGCTCCTGCTTCATCGCCTGGTTGCGTTTGCGTTCTGCATCCAAGCGGCGGTCGAGCTGCTTGAGCGCTTGGCGGAAGCGCCCTTCGAGCGCCTTGAAGTGGCGCGGGTCCACGGGTCCGATGGAGGCCCAGGTGTGGCGGGTCTCGCGCTCGGCGCGCAGGACGCGTTTCCAGTCGATGCGTTCCCAATCGACCTTGGAGAGGAAGTCTTCGATCTGGTCGCAGACCGACTCGCGCGCGGCGCGGTTGGCCTCGCGCTCGGCCGCTTGGGCCTCGAGGTAGGGGCGACAGCGCTCTTGGACGGCGTCGCATGCCTTGTGGAAACGCTCGGCGATGGCGGGGCTGGCGCGCGGCCCGGTCTTTTCCAGGCCCTTCCAGTCCAGGCGCATGGTGTGGAGTCGCTCGCTCAGGGCTTGCAGGGGCAGGTCGGCTTCGATGAGCTGCTCCATCTCCTCGCAGAGCCCGTCGCGATGCTGATCGGCACCCCAGCGGCGCCAGTGTTGCAGGTCGCGCAGACGCGGTGCGAGCACATGCAGGCGTGCGGCGATCTCCTCGGCCGCGCCTTTGGGCAGGGCGCTGGCCTCGACCAGATCCAGGCCCGCACGCAGGCTTTGGAAGAGCGGGTCGGCCTTCTTCAGCTCGCCGTCTTCGAGGTGTTTCTCGAGCTCGGCGAGTTTATCGGGGAGCTGCTTGAGACGGTGCTCGGCGTTCTTGCGCTGGGTCTTGGTACGCGATTCGACGCGCTCGACGAGTCCGAGGAAGGCTTCGGTCTCGGCGGTTGCGGGGAGCTCGGCGGCGAGTGCGCGTGCCTGCTCGATAAAGGTTTTGGTCGCGCGCAGGTCGAGCGGTTTGGGCTCGTCGAGGAGCTTCTGTGCGCGATTGCTCGACTTGTGCAGTTGCGACACGCGCTTGCGCTGATCGCCGAGGGCGGTGCGCGCGGCGTCGGCCGCGTCCATCAGCGTGCGATAGCGCTGGTCGAGCGGTCTCTGGCGCTGCGGCGGGAGGGCGTCGAGGGCGTCCCACGCGGTCGCGACCTGTTCGCACAGGGCGCGAATCGCTTGCTCCGTGGTCAGCGCCGGTGCCTCGGCTAGGGAGTCGAGCAGGGCAAGGCGTTCGGCGTGCAAGGACTCGTGCGCCTCTTCGGCCGCGACCCGGGCGGCGGTCTCGCGCGCGTGGCCGCCATAGGCCTGGAGAAAGTGCTCCCGTGCGGTTTCGTAACGTGTGCGCCAGTCCGGCTCGGCCTCGTCTCGGATCTCGGCCCATTGGCGGTCGAGCAGATCGAGGATGGCGCGATCCTGATTCCATTGCTCGAGCCGACCGAGACGCTCGGCCTTCTGGCAGAGCTCGTCGCAGAGTGCGCGCACGCGCAGCGGACGCTCTTCGCGCTCGGCGATCAGGCGGAGCTTCTCACGTGCGCTGCGGTAGACGTTCTTGTCGCGCTTGCCGATCTGGCGCACGACCTGTTCGAGTGCGTCTTTGGTCTCGATGCGCTCCACGGCCGCGCCGCGGTTGGCCGCGAGCGGATCCTGCACCGCGCAGAGCGCGAGCACCTCGGGAGACTGAAGCCGCTCGATCGCGGCGCGACGGACTTCGGGATCCAGCCCCTGGACCGCGACCTGCTCGAGGATGCGCGCGTCCTCGACATGCGACAGCTCCGCGACGCGCGCATCGACGTTCGCCCCGACGGCGCTGAGCTCCGCCGGTTGGGTCCCGCACAGCAGATGGCGATAACGTGCGGCGGCGATCTCGCGCACGCCGGCGTCGGTGTCGTCGGCGAGGATCAGGCGAAGGTGGGGCAGCCCGACGAGGCGGCGGGTCGCCTCGCGCCGCGCCGCGGGGTCTTCATGATTGCGGGCGCGCTCGGCCAAAACCTCCTGGTCTTCTTCCTTGTGTGTATCTTGTCGTTTTTTCTTAAGAAAGCGCTCGAATAGCATCTGATACTCGCCAACCGTTGCCCGCGGACCGACCATTGTACTCAGAAACGCGGCCGAACGGCCCGACGACTGTAAACCGAGCACATTCGGATTTTTCGCCGCTTTGCACGCCCCGCGCGTGCCGGGACCGCGTTGCACTCCCTCGCCGAGGGGCCGCTGCGCCTCGTCGGCGCGGCTTGCCCAGACCCGCGCGGGGACGCACCCTGTTTTCCGAAGCACCCAGGTGCGCTCGGTATAGGTGGCGAGACGGTCGATTCAAGCTGATGCGGCTCGGTGTCAGCGCGTCGGCGGCAGGGCCGCGCGAAGTCCGGCGTCATCCGCAGGCAGCGCGATCCCGGCGTCTTCGGCGATCAGCCGAAGGACGGGGATGAAGGGGTATCCCGCGCCTGTCTCGGCCTTGATCTCGAAACATGCCTCGTAGGCGTCTGAGATGCGCCGAACGAGGCGTCGTGCCGTCTCGCCGATCGGGTCCTCCGGATGCGTGGCCGCTGCCGGTGCGGGCGTGGCGACCGAGGGCGAGACCGGTGCGGAGACGGTCGGCGACGCGGGAGGCATGTCGAGGAGGGCTGCTGCGGCTTCGGCGATGCGCTCGACCTCGCGGCGGACTGCGTCCAAGTAGGCGTGGTCATGGACACGGCCGAAGGGGTCGGAGCTGCGCAGACGTTCGGCGATGGCCTCGCGGGTGCGGTCGTCGAGCGCTCCGAGTCCCCGCACGAGCAGATGGGCGGTCTCCGCGAGGGCCGAGAGCGGGGCGCTTGGATTCGTGGCCGGCTCGGTGGCCGGGCTCTCCGCCGGCTGGGCGGCCAATCCGGCAGCGGGCTTCTCGACCGGGCGTACGTCCGGCTTGGTCGCGACCATCGGTTTCTCGGCCGCGCGCGGTTCCTTTGTCGATGCCCGACAGCTCGCGATGCCGTACTCGACGGCTGCAGCGAACAGCTCGCGGCTTTCCGGATCGCCGACGGCCTGATCGGTCAGGCGAGCGAGCAAGGCGGCGCGAGCGGACTCGGAGAGTCGGTAGGGTTCAAGGAAGTGGGCCTTTTTGGTGCGTTTGAGCGCGTTCTGCGCCGGCGCATCGGGCGGCTCGGCCTGCGGGTTGCGCAACGGGCGGCTGCGCGGCGGACTGCCCTTGCGGCCCGGTGTCGGCGTCGGGATGCCAGTTTTTCGCATGATGCCGTTTCTTCCGCGGGCCGATGCCCGGTTGCGGACGCTGCTCGCCGAACGCGTTTATTCGCGAACGAAGGGGTTGGTGCGTCGTTCCTCGCCCAGGGTCGACATCGGGCCGTGCCCGGGGATGAAGCGGACGTCGTCGCCGAGCGGAAACAGGCGCTCCCGGATGGAGTCGAGGAGCTGGCGATGGTTCCCGCGCGGAAAGTCCGTGCGTCCGATCGAGCCTTTGAAGAGGACGTCTCCGACTTGGGCGAGCCTGTTCTTTGCGTCGAAGAAAACCAGATGGCCCGGCGTGTGGCCCGGGCAATGCAGGACCTCGAGGGTCTCCTCGCCGACGGTGATGCGCTCGCCAGCCCCAAGCCAGCGATCGGGCTCGAAGGCGGTGACGGGGGGAAACCCGAACATCTCACACTGCTCGGCCAGGGCGTTGAGCCAGAAGGCGTCGTCGGGATGCGGACCCCAGATCGGGATGCCGAGTCTGCGCGAGACCTCGGCACTGGCGCCGACGTGGTCGAGGTGGCCGTGGGTGAGCAGAACGGTTTGCGGGTGCAGCTCGAGCGCGGTGACTTGGTCGAGGATGCGCTCGGCCTCGCCGCCGGGATCGACGACGACGGCGGCGCGAGTGCGCTCGCACCAAAGCAAGGTGGTGTTCTGCTGAAAGGGGGTGACGGGGATGATACGAAATTGCACGGGGGTCTTGCTCACGCGGTCGGAACTGGGCATCCGCGCATGGTTTCATTTGGTGTCCGGGTTGTCCAGGACGCGATAGAGCCGGGGGGGCGAGCTTCGGCTCTCGGTGGTCTAGGGCGTGGGCGGCGTGCGTGCGTGAGAGGGAGGCGGCCCTCGCCCTGGCGTGGGTGGCACTCGTGTCGGGTTGCCGGCGCTCGACAAGCCCGACTCACGGGCCGCTGTCGGCAACCCGAACGCGCCGTCAGGACCGCAGAATGCCGTAGAGCGTGTCCTTCAGGACCAAGCGTTCCTTCTTGAGCTCCTCGATGGTCTCGTCGGCAACGGGTGTGCCGAGTTCTTCAAGGCCGCGGACCCGCGCGTCGAGCGCGTCGTAGTCGTCCATGAGCCGCGCGAACTCGGCGTTGTTCGAGCGCAGGGTCGCGATCTTCGTTTCGAGATCGGGGAACTCGTGAAGGAGGTCGTGTGATTCGCCAAGCATGATGTCCGTTCCTCAAGAGAGTGCAATAACCCGCGCAATGCTCGCGCCGGGGGTCGTGTGGTCGGGGCCGGTCCCGTCGCCGGATGGAGGCGCAGCGGCGAATCCGACTCGATGCCTGAAAATGATACCGCAGCGCTACGGGTCGGACATAGCCCGTTCATGCCGAACGGTTCGCGTGCGTGCCGCTTTACTTGGTGTTCTCATCCAGGTGTTTGATGATCTCGGGGGTCAGGTCGAGTGTTTCGTCGATGTAGAGCAGCCCGGACATCCCCGGCTCCACGACCATGCCGATCTTCTTCTTTTTGGCGACAGCCGTGATGGAGTCCCGCGCCGGGCCGATGATTTCGCGGCTCTTGGTCTGCTGGACCTTCATGATTTCCTGTTGAATTGCGTTTGCCTTTTCCTGAAAGGCTTCGATGCGCTTCTGCACCTCGGCCTCCTGTTTGCTGACCTGGTCGGCGCTCATCAAAGGGGCATCGCGCTCGAGTGATTGCTGCAGCTTGCGGATCTCCTGCTCCTCGGTGGCCATCGTCTCGCCGCGCGGCCCGAACTCTTCACGCAGCTCGTCTTGAAGGCGCTTGCCGAGCTTGCTTTCCTCGAGGACTTTCTGCATGTCGACGTAGCCCAGAACTTCGGCGGCCAAGGCGTGGGTCGGCACGAGGATAGACAGGGCAAGCGCGACAACGAGGGCGACACGGGACATGAGAAGAGCTCCGAGGATCCAAAGAGTGGGGTGAGACGACACGCGGTGCAAAAAGATACAGTGGCGAGGCCGATCGCGGAACGGCACCCGGCGGGATTCTAACCCCGCCTTTCGGCTAGGGGAACTTTCGATCAGGGAAACGACGCACATGCTTGCGTCGCGGGCGCGCCTGTCGGATCCTGTCGTCCGGCTCGGGGCGTTCGGGTATCCGCCGACGGTTCGCGAACGTGAGCGGACCTGAACGGACTGGGCGGTCGTCGACATCTTTTTCGGAGATCCACACCGTGGGCAACTCGTTGCAGGACCAATTGCTCAAGGCCGGCTTGGTCGACGAGCAGAAGCTCAAGCAGGCACGTTCCACCAAACACAAGAAGACGAAACGCCATGCCGGTCCGCGGAGCACTGCGGTCGACAACGAGGCGCGTCAGGCCGCCGACCTTGCCCGTCGCGAGAAGCTCGAGCGCGACCGCGAGCTCAATCTGCGCCGTCAGGAAGAGGCGGCGTTGCGTGCCGCTGAAAACGAGATTCGCCAGCTCGTGCACACCCACCGGGTGGTGCGTGATCGCGGCGATCTGGCGTTTAACTTTACCGACGGTACCACGCTCAAACGGATCTATGTCGACAAGGTGCAGCACGCGAAGCTGGTCGCGGGAAGCCTGGCCGTTGTCCGTCAGGATGCCTTCTACGAGGTGGTGCCCGCAGAGATTGCCGTCCGGGTGGCTGCGCGCGATGCGAGCCTCGTCCTGGTCCACAACAAGGCCGCCGAGGAGAAGGACGCGGACGATCCGTACGCCGACTATCAGGTCCCGGACGACCTCATCTGGTGATGGGCAGCGGCGAAGCGAGCCTGCGTGCGATCAGGCGATGCGATCAGGCGCCGCATCCCATGCAGACGATCCGGTGTGATCGGAATCCACTGAATTCAAAGACTGATTGACAGGAAGACCACGGATGTCCGACATCGCCAACCTCAAACTGGCCGTGCTCATCGATGCCGACAATGCCCAAGCGAGCATCGTCGAGGGACTTCTCGCCGAGGTCGCGAAGTACGGCACGGCCCACGTCAAGCGCATCTACGGGGATTGGACCCTGCCCAATCTAGGGTCATGGAAGGAGACGCTGCTGCGTCACTCCATCCAGCCCATGCAGCAGTTTCGCTATACCAAGGGCAAGAACGCGACGGACGGGGCCATGATGATCGATGCCATGGATCTCCTGTACTCGCGCAACTTCGACGGCTTCTGCATCGTCTCGAGCGACAGCGACTTCACGCGCCTGGCCTCACGGCTGCGCGAATCGGGCATGACCGTCTACGGCTTCGGGGAGCAGAAGACACCCGAGCCCTTCGTTGCAGCGTGCGATAAATTCGTCTTCACCGAGGTGCTGCGCGAGGGCGCCGCCGGCGACTCGACAACGCGCAAGAGCGGCAAGGACCTGCAGCGCGACACCAAGTTGGTGAATCTGCTGCGCGCCGCCCTGGATGGCGCGGCCGACGACACCGGTTGGGCCGGCCTGGGCGCCGTCGGCTCGGCGATTGCCAAGCGCAGCCCGGAGTTCGACTCGCGCAACTACGGCTATGCCAAGCTCAGCGGATTGCTCAAGGCGATCCAGCTCTTCGAGATCGAGGAGCGACAGGTCGGGCGCGGGCCGCACAAGGCGTTGTTCGTGCGCGATCAGAAGTCAGTTGCTTAAACCGCGCCCTGTGCGGTATGCGATGTTTTTGGATGGGATCGGCCCCGGCGGTTTTGACGAACGCTGGAGCCGGCGCGGTTTAAAGTATTAAAAAATATTAAATTTTAAACCGCGTCTCACCGAGATTGAGGACATCACCGAAGCTAACGCAAAATGAAAATGATGCATGTCGCTCTGGACGCGGTTTAAGGAGATGGCCGGAAAGAGAATCGACCACCCTGCAGGGTGGTCGCGCGAGAGCGAAGTCCATCGAGTTCCGGGCCGGCGCTGCGCTTGTCCAGCCTACGGCGCTTGTTTGCCTTACCGATCCGATCAGCGACCGGGTTTGGTCTTCCGTGCCTCGCGCGATGGCGATACCGTCCGGATGCGACTCATGATCGATACACACTGCCATTTGGATGTTGCCGAGTTCGATGCCGATCGAGGGGCGGTACTGGCTCGGGCGCGTTCGGCGGGTGTGGCCGCTATCGTGGTTCCGGCCATCCATGCGGAGGGTTGGGATGGTCTGCTCGCGCTCTGTCACTCGGCGGAGGATCTCTATCCGGCGCTGGGTCTGCATCCGGTTTATCTCGACCGACACCGTGCATCCGATCTCGATGGGCTGGAGCGGGCGATCGTCGAGCATCGCCCGCTCGCGGTCGGCGAGATCGGTCTGGACTATTTTCTGCCCGAGCTGGATCGGGCGCGTCAGCAGGCCCTGCTCGAGGCGCAGTTGTCGGTCGCTCGGGACGCGGATCTGCCGGTTCTTCTGC
>NZ_JAABRP010000095.1 GCF_011390875.1 Thiocapsa sp. | reverse complement strand
GAGCGCGTCCTCGTTGGCGCGCGCCCGCCCGCCGGTGCCGTCGCGCGCCACGTTGGCGCGACCGTCGGTCATGATGATGAGGATCGGCGTGCCACCCCGGCGCTTGACCGAATCGGCCAGCATCATCCCCAGATCGATCCCGGATGCGAGCGGCGTACCGCCGCCGCCCGGCAGGCTGGCCAGCGAACGCTTGGCCCGGACCAGCGAGCGTGTCGGCGGCAGCAGCACCTCGGCGAACTGACCGCGGAAGGCGACCAGCGCGACCCGATCGCGGCGCACGTAGCAGTCCGCCAGGAGCAGCTCGACCGCGCCCTTGGCCTCGGCCAGGCGATGCAGCGCCGAGGAGCCCGAGGCATCCACGACAAAGATGGTCGTAGTCTCCGAGCGATGCTTGAAGCGGGTAATGCGGAAGTCGTCCTGACGGATCTCGATGCGGTTGGACTCGCCTCCGAAGCGCGCGACCTCTTCGCGCCGCAGACGTTGCCAAGGTGCGGCGGCACGCAGTGTTTCGACCACGTTCAGACGCAGACCTGCACGCGGCTCGCCGCGCAGGACACCGGCCGGGCGTCCGCGCAGGGGTGCATTCTGGACGGCACCGGCCTTGCCGGTGGCACGGGCGCGCGAGCGACGCAGCTTGCCGAGCTGGAGCTGCGCGAGCAGGTCGGCCGGGATCGCCGCCTTGGCGGCTTCGAGCACCTGATCTTCAAGCTCCTTCGGCTCTTGTTGATCCTCGCCCTTGTCCTGCTCCTGATCCGGCTCTTCCGGCTCGGGCGGAGGCGGCTCGTCCGGCGGCTGCTCCATCGGCGGCAGCATGGTCGCACGCGGGGCGAGCACCAGTCGGCCGGCGACGGCCAAGTCTTCGTCGGTGACCTCGGTGCGGCCTTCAAGCGCGGCGGCGGCGCAGGCTGCTCGGGCGGCAAAAATGGAGGCGCGCAGCGAGGGGATGCCCAAGGCCAAGGCGGTGCTGCACAGCGCCTCGATCTGCGCCTCGCTCACCTGAATCCCGGGAAGCAGGGCACGCGCGGCGAGGATCTCGTCGGCGTCGTAGTCGCAGGCAACCGCCTCGTGGACACGGATATATGTGAGGTCTTGATGGAAGGCCAGACGGTCGAGCAGCGCGTTGAGCAGCCCCTCGTCGTCGCCGACGCCTTCGTCCAGGGCGACTACGGCGAACCGCGCCGGCGAGCGCATCGCCAAACCGTCGCGCTCGAGCACCACCTCGCCCGAATCGAAGGCCATGGTGAGCCGTGCCGCGGTACCGGCACCGATGCGCTCGGCCATCGCCAGCTCGACGATCCCGCCGTTCGCCTCGACCAGCAAACCGCGCTCGGCAACCGGCCTGCCGGCGCTCAGGGTCGCGGCCAGATCCAGACCGCCGAGCAAGCGTCCGTCGGAGACATGCAGCGGGATACGCCGCATCGGCGTCCCGGGCGGCTGCAGGTCGCGCATGATCGTCAGCCACTGATCGCGCACCGGGCCGGCGAGCGAGCGCAAGGCGACCCCGCCGGTCCCGACCGGGTCCACGGACATGAGGGCGGCCGCGAGCACGGCGTCCTCCCAGCGCGAAACCCCGGCCTCGCCGCGCGGACGCTCGGGCTCCGACTCAGGCATCGCCGCAGGATTGCTCATTCCCCGAACAACTCCCCGACCGCCCGCTGGACCCGGCTGGTCGATCCGGACTCGTCCAGCGGATCGCGACGCAAGCGGTGCCGCAGCGCGGAGGCCGCGACCTGAACCAGATGCTCATCCAGCACCACGGCATCGCCCTTGAGTGCCGCGAAGGCACGAGCGGCACGGATCAGGGTCAGCTCGCCACGCAGTCCGTCGGTACCCAGCTTGATACAGAGCCGTCCCGCCTGCTCCAGGGTCGCGTCCGGGACCTCGACAGTCGGCAGAAAATCACGTGCCTTCTGGATCTGGCTGCGGACCTTGCCGTCCTGGCGCTTCCACTTCTGCACGAAGGCCGGCGGGTCGCGTTCGAACTCGTCGCGCAGCCGCACGACCTTCATCCGGGTCGGCAGATCCTGCGGGGTCTTCACCTCGACCGAGAGACCGAAGCGGTCCTGCAGCTGCGGGCGCAGCTCGCCCTCCTCCGGGTTGCCCGAGCCGACCAGCACGAAGCGGGCAGGATGACGAATACTCAGACCCTCGCGCTCGACCAGGTTCTCGCCGGAGGCGGCAACGTCGAGCAACGAGTCGACCAGATGGTCCTCCAGCAGGTTGACCTCGTCGATATAGAGGAAGCCGCGATGGGCACGCGCCAGGAGTCCGGGCTCGAAGGCCTTCTCGCCCTTGGTCAGGGCGCGCTCGAGATCCAGCGCACCGATGACGCGGTCCTCGGTCGCACCGAGCGGCAAATCGACCACGGGCACCGGCACCATCCGGCTTTTCAGCGGACCCTTGGCGCGTTTGGTGCGGCACTCGACGCAAAGCGCGTCCTCGCCCGCCTCCGGGTCGCAGTTATAGACGCAGTCGACCGCACGCATCTTCGGCAGAAGCGCCGCGAGACCACGAATTGCCGTGGACTTACCCGTCCCGCGGTCACCGAAGACGAGAACGCCGCCGATCGAGGGATCGATGGCCGCAATCAACAGGGAGCGCTTCATCTCCTCCTGGGCGACGACAGCGGAAAACGGAAACGGGATGGGCATACGCAGCGAACCTGGTTGCAGTGAGTTTGAGTTGCAGTGTGTTGTGGACCGAAAGGATACGGGACGCGACCCTAGCGCCCCGACTTCAGTCAGGTCAAGCGGAGTCGGTCAACGCGAAGGCGATTTCGACCGAAACGAGCGCAATTTAAGCTCTTTTCGCATCGACTCGAGCGCGCGTGGTTCAGAAACCGGTGCGGGGCGGGCTTCGGAAGGGTCGTCACAACCCGCAGGCATCCAGCCACTCGCCGACGACCGCCTCGAAAGCCTCCGGACATTCTTCCTGCGGGACGTGCCCGCAGCCCTCGATCACGGCGAAGGTCGCGTCCGGCAGCGCATCGGCCACGCGTCGACTGTCCTCGATCGGCACCAACCGATCGGTATCGCCGCTGACCAGCAGGACAGGGATCGTCACCTCCTCCAGATGCGAGCTCACCGTCACCGGCGCCGAGAGCGACAAGGCCAGCAGCTCGCCCCAGGCGAGATCCCAACCCGCGATCCGGGTGTGAATCCCGAACTGCGCGCGGCGCTCATCCGAGATCATGGTTGCATCGGCGTAGGACAGATCCATCAAAGCGCCATCTTCGCCCAACTTGCGCGCGATCAATAGACTCAGACGACGCATCTGCGGCAGACTGGCCAACCACTCGGGCAACGTCGGGCGCGTGGCGTAGACCCAGGGCGCGACCAGGATCAGCGCCGACACCCGCTCGGGGTGGGCCAACGCCGCCTCCAGAGCGAGCGTACCGCCCGAGGAATTCCCGACCAGGACCGCACGCTCCAGCCCGAGCGCATCCATTACCGCGAAGAGCTGCGTGATGGCGGCATCCTTCGAGTAGGGATTCGGGCCGTCCCAGTCAGCCCGCATCGGCTTCGCACTGAGACCATAGGGAAGCTGATCGTAGGCGACTGCCCGACCCCGAGCGGCGAAGGCGTCGAGCACGGGCCGCCAGGTCCAGGCGTTGAAGGTGAAGCCGTGCAGCAGGAGGAAGGCCGTCGCGTCGGACGGCGCCCGGGACGAAACCGGCGGCGACTGCTCGAGATAATGGACCGCAAGCCCCGCGGTCCCCGCGAACGGAATCCCGACGAAACGACTTTCGGCCGACGCCGCCTCGGCGTTGGAGGCGAGCCCGTCACTCGGCTTCGCCGAGATCAGAAAAGGCCCGGCAACGACCGCCAAAACGACAAGTACAACGAGACCAGCCAACACCCTGAGGAGAATTCGAAGCATGTCCGTTCCTTCAATGACGAGCCCAATCACGCGCGGGGCGCTCGTCGCCACGCATGATCCCCGGCACGACCTCCCGGGGGCAGGCGAATGACGAGCACCGACATTGCGCCGTTGGAAGAAGGTCCTTCGAAGGGACTCGACCAGATCTCGTTGCTCAGCAGCGACGAGCGGCTCAAGGGGCGTCCGCGTCTGTGTAGCGACTGCGGCTTCTGCGACAGCAGCCTCAAGCTGCTAATGTCGCAGACCTGCACCTTCGTGCGCAACCAGACCCGCGGGATCGAGCAGCGTCTGCACGGTCGCACCCGCCACGCCGGCGAAGAAGGCCGCTTCGGGATCTATCGCGCCATGTACGCCGCGCGGATGGCCCGTCCCAACCCTGATGCGCAATGGACCGGTATGGTCACGGCGCTGGGCGCACGCCTGCTTGAGCAGGGCAAGGTCGACGCCGTCATCACCACTGCCGCCGCACCCGGGACGCGCTTCAAGGCGCTGCCCATCCTGGCGCGCACCCCGCAGGAGGTCCTGGCGACCGCCGGAAACAAACCTTGCCTCTCGCCGGCACTCGGCCTGATCGACGCGGTGCGCGATCAGGGCATCAAGCGCCTCGCCGTCGTCGGCACCGGCTGCCAGGTCCATCAGCTGCGCGCCGCCGAGGCCGAGCTGGGGCTGGATCGCCTCTACGTCATCGGCATCCCCTGCAGCGACAACGTCAGCTATCCGGACCTCGAATACTTCCTGACCCAGGTCTCCAAGTCGCCCGAGACGGTCGTGCATCACGAGTTCATGCAGGACTTCAGCCTCTGGATGCGCCATGAAGACGGGCATGTCGAGCGCCTGAACTATATCGACTTCCCGATGGACAAGCTGCACGGCATCTTCCCGTCGTCCTGTCTCTCCTGCTTCGACTACGCCAACACCCTGAGCGACATCACCATCGGCTACATGGGCGCCCCGTTCGGCTGGCAATGGGTCATGGTGCGCACGCCCACGGGTGAAGAGCTCTTCGAGATGCTTCGCCCGGAGCTGGAGATCGGCGAGCTGACCGAGTCCGGCGATCGCAACCGCGGGATGCCGCGCTACATGGAGCGCCTGAGCCACCCGCCGGGACAAAAGCGCCCGCCGATGCCGATCCGCAAGCTGGTCGCCATGCTCCAGCGCACCCGCGGACCCAAGGGCCTCGAGTTCGCCCGCGCCGTCATCGAGATGAAGCTGCTGCGCAACCTCAACTATGTGCGCAGCAAGTTTCCCAAGTTCGAGTCGCGGGTGGTGCCCGACCACGTCTACGAGACGCTCAAGCCATATTCGGAGCTTTATGAGCAGACCTTCGGACGTCCGCTCGCGCGGACGGCGGCCGAGTCTTCGTCGGAGGGATAGGCGGGGTGCACGGCCCGCGAGGGTGTCGATGCAGGAGGCTGCGGCACCCTCCAACCAAGGCTCTGTTGGAAGACCAGTTAACAGGTGCTGTTTTCGCCACCAAACAAGCCCAGAGATAAGGCGTCCATGAGCGTGAAATTCTCCGAAGACGTGGTCCCCTTGACCGACCCTAAGGTCAACCCCGGTCGTGTGGTCAAACACGCTGTCGAGTCCCATCGGCCCGTGCTGCTCACCAGTAGGGGGCGGGGGGTCGCAGTGATTCAGTCCGTGCCCGACTACGAGCAGGCTGTGGAGGAACGCGCCTTCATGCGCGCGGTGGTCGCGGGATTGGCCGACTTGGACGCCGAGATCTTCCAGCGGGTGGAGGTGCTCGCCGCCGATGCCGTCCAGCGCATTGCTTGAGTCGCTTCGACTCGGAAACCGTTCCGACCGCTTTTCCCGCGGCGTCGAGCCATCATGGCGCGGCTTCTGCGCTAACCTTATGGGACGTCACGAGGGGACCGCTGGGTGGGACGTCGCCGTATCGAGCGACGTCGACTCGAAGCGACTGGGCATGACAGACAGAGGGCAGTAGAAGCCGACCCTGATCGGCTTGCATCCTCGCGTTCATACGTTAGCGTGTGTACGCTTTGGGGGGCAACCATGACCACTCTGACTACACGTGTCTTTATGAACGGCAACAGCCAAGCGGTGCGGATTCCCGCCAAGCTCCGACTCGATACCGAGCGGGTCGAGATTACCCGAACCACGAATGGCGATCTGATCCTGCACCCGCTGCACGAAGGCCGAGGTCGAGCACTGCTGGAGGTTCTCGAGGGATTCGACGAGGATTTGTCGCCGCTCTGGAAGAGGATCGTACGCAACGACCGTTGCCGCAGGACAGGGAGGATCTATGCGATACATGCTCGACACCAACATCCTGATCTATCTCATCAAGAATCATCCGCCGGGCATCGCCGAGCGCATCGATGCCCTGCCGGCGGAGGATGTGTTGTGCATGTCCTTCGCGACCTACGCCGAACGGCTTAAAGGAGCCGAACGCAGTACTCGGAAACCCGAGGTCCTGCGTCGCATGCCTATGCCGATCCGAAGTCCGAGTATGACCAGGCCAACCAACTGGTGACTGCACTTGCGTCGATCGACAAGCTGCTCGGGGATGCGCTCGACGAACCGAACAAGACGAAGAGGGCTCTCACACCGTCAGCGTAGATCGAGAAGCGGGGTTAGAGCCGAATGGCACCAAGATAAGCGAGGAGGCAGTCACAAGCTTTAGAAAAGCTGATGAATTCCGGGGAAAGTTTGCTTAATTCCAGAACCGAGCAAGGCCAGACAATGCCTACCATGCCAGCCGATCTAACCTTAACTTTCAATCGTTTGGGATTATGTTAGCGCCATTCGACCCTGTGACCTTTGATGTTGTGATGACGCCGTCATTACGTACGTGCTAGTATCGATCCATAGGGGAGACACCGCCATGCCCACGATTCACGAACCGTCCGCCAAACGCCAGACTCTCAACCTGCGCATCAAGGCCGAGGAGCGTGATCTGATCGATCGCGCCGCCCATGCGACGGGGAAGAATCGCACCGAATTTATTCTCGACGCCACCCGCCGGGCGGCAGAGGAGACCCTGCTCGACCGGGCCCTGTTGCGCGTCGACAGCGATGCCTTTGCAGCCTTCCAGGCCCGGCTCGATGCGCCGCCTCGTCCCAACGAACGACTCCGCAAGACCATGCAGACTGTGCCGCCTTGGGAAAAACCTTGACGGTCGGAGCACCGGAGCCACTGACCGATCTGCATGACTGCGCCGACTTCATGTGTGGCCGCGAGATGCTCGACACCTGGCTCAAGCAACGTGCGTTGCGCAATCAGGCGAGCGGGGCCTCGCGAACCTTCGTCGTGTGCGACGCACGGCGGGTCGTTGCCTTCTACGCCTTGGCATCGAGTGCCGTGGCATCCGAGCTCGCGACCGGCCGGTTGCGGCGCAACATGCCGGATCCCATCCCGGTCGTCGTACTTGCCCGCTTGGCCGTAAGCCGTCCATATCACGGGTTGGGTCTGGGCCGGGCCCTGGTGCAGGACGCCGGGAGACGCGTGCTCGGCGCCGCAGACACCATCGGCATACGCGGCCTGCTCGTCCATGCCCTGGACGAGTCCGCCAAGGCGTTCTACCAGTGCCTTGGCTTTGACCCCTCGCCGCTGGATCCCATGACCCTCATGATCACACTCGGCGATTTACGGGCCAGTCTTATGGACCCGACCTCGCCGGTGTAAGGGGCCATCAGCCCGGCACCAGCGGGCTGCGCCACACGATCAAGCGCCTCCATGAGCGCCCGCCCCAAAAATAACCGGGGACAAACAACAATTTTCGCGGCATCAACCCGCCCCAGACCAAGGATCGACCAGCGGAATGCCGCAGTTGCGAAATTCTGCCCGGTTTCGCGTAGCCAACGTCAGCCCCGCATCCGCAGCAATCCCGGCGATCATGGCATCCGGCAGGTGGTCGTCGAGGGACTCGCCCATTGATCGCTTTCGCGCCATGATCGACGCACAGCGCTCTGCTGCGGCCGACGTGAGATCGTAGACGCCGGCACCAAAGAGATCGGCGACAAGACCATCGAACCGACGTGCCAGATCATCACGACGCTTTCCCTCCGGGAGCAGCGCCAAGCCGTAGCGAATCTCCCACTGGCTGACTGCCGAGAGCGCCAATCCCTCCACACCTGTCCCATCGATCCAGGCGAGGACTGCGGGACTTGGTTCCGGGCGCATCAACTCGGAGATAACATTTGTATCGAGCAGGTAGAGCGAGCCACTCATGTCGAGCTCGGGGCCCGAAGATCCGGAACCTTAAAGCCGAACCCTGCCCTCTCACCCAGCTCGACGCCACCCTGCGGCCCAAAATAGCGCCTGACAATCTCAGAAGGCGTCGCTTGCGCCACAGACTGTTGGCGTTTCTCACAAATCAGACGCCGAACCATTTCTTCCATCGAGATGCCTTGCCGCGCGGCTTCTCTTTGCAGCCATTCTTTGTCCGCTCGATCGATCCGGCGCACTGTGATGATCGCCATAGCCTCCTCCGGTGATTAACCCGAATGACGCATCAGGCTAATGCAAGCACCCACTGCATGCAAGATGGAATGGAGCATGAACGGACCACATTCTCCGGGCTAAAAGCCTTCAGGTCAGCCGGATTCCCGTTGGTCGAACCAGCTTCCCGACAAGAGTCGCAACGCTGTCCGGCGGCTCCCCGCCGCTGAAGAGCGCGGGCCAGGCGTCGTCGCGCGGGATGGCATCGGGAAGAAGATCAAGGCCAAGGTCGGCGATCGTGGCCGCGAAAGGCGCGAGCGCCTCGTCGCCGACCTGGTTGAAGACAACGCTGACCGCGAGCCGAGCCTCTTGCCGATGAAGGTCCGCGACCAGATCGGCAACGGACTCCAACGCCCACACATCCGGCCAAGCCGGGCGGGTGGGGACCAGGAGCCGATCGACACCCGCGAGGATCTCCATGACCTCGGGGCTGACGGTCGGCGGGCAATCGACCAGGACGGCATCGAAGCGCTTGGCGCGCTCGGCCCCGTCGCGCCAGAGCGCAAACCCGCTGTCCGCCCGCACGGCGATTCCGAACCGGTCGGCGAAGCGCTCGCCCCAGGCGGCAGCTGTGCCCTGGGGATCGGCATCCAAGAGCAGCACCTGCGCACCGGGCGCGGGGGAGTGCCGTTCCGCGTGAGTGTCGGATCCGCCGGCCAGACGGACCGCGCAGCCGATGGCGAGACTGGTCTTGCCCGTTCCGCCCTTGCGATGCCAGAAGGCGATGCGTGTCGGGGCCGCGGGGACTGTGCTCATGACTCTCCGGCTCGGTCGATGCGGTCCCGATGGCGCGATCGCATCATGGTCGGCTCCCGGTCGCGTCAGTCGACTCGCCGCAACAGATCGACCCGATGCGGCTTCCACAAGCGCACGCCTTGCGGTGTCAGATGATGCTCGAAGGCCGCGCGGATCTCGGCCAGACGGGAGGCATCAAGATTTCGCTCGCTGTGGGTCACGTCGATGAAGCGTGCGGCGAAGCTCGCCCAGTCGGGATACACGCCTTCGGATTCGAAGAAGACCTCTTCCACCAGCTGGAACAGCCCTGCATCGACGGCGCTCCGGAGGGCCTCGAAGGCGGCCTCGCGGACCAGACGCTCGTCGTCGATCAGGCGCATGATGGCGTTGAAATCGCCCCAGTAGACGGGCTCGGAGACATAGAGCAGACCGCCCGGGACCAGCACGCGATGGATTTCGCGCAGCGCTTGATCCATGGCCGCGACCGGGACATGGTGGAGCGACTTGAGCATGACGACGATATCGTAGCTGGCGTCGGGATCCGCGATCGACTCGGCGCCGCCGTAGCGAAAGGAGACCTGCGGCAGATCCTCGATCGCGAGGTTGCGCGCGTGCTGGATGCGATCGACCTCGGTCGCCGTGATCCGGGCCGCGCCGAGCCGGGTCACCAGAGCACGGGTCATGTAGGCGGCACCGCAACCCAGCTCCAGAACACGGCGGTCGCGCACCTCGATCAAGTCGCCGATGAGATCGATCTCCTCGCAACGACGGTAGGCGTTCGGATCGTTGATCTGCATGATGTTCTGCAACTCCTCAGGATGCTCGATTGCCGCCTTATAGATTCAACGGAGCCCGATGGTCATGACCGACTTTACCCTGCATCCCCAACTCCTTGTCGATTGCCATCCCCTGGGCCGTTTGTCCGCGAGTCACCTGCTCCTGCATCGCAACGCGGCCGTGCCCTGGTTGATCCTGGTGCCCGAGACGGACCTGACCAATCTGTTGGATCTGCCGATCCCGCAGCGCGACGCGGTCCTCGACGATTGCAGGCGCATCTCGGACTATCTGACGACCGCTCTAGGTTGCCCCAAGGTCAACGTGGCCTGGATCGGCAATCTGGTGCCGCAGCTGCATGTCCATGTCATCGGCAGAAGCCCGACCGATCCCTGCTGGCCCAAACCTGTTTGGGGTCATTTAACCGAGGTGAGGGAGTACACCTCGGCCGAGGTCGACGCGATCAGAGCAGGGCTTGCATCCAACTGAGCGACCAAGTGGATCGGCGCTTTTGATCGCGATGAACCGCTCGCGCTCGAAGCCCGCTACCGTGCGCCGATCAGCTCGATCGGGTAGCCGTCCGGGTCCTCGACGAAGGCGATGATGGTCTTGCCCGCGTTCATGGGCCCGGCATCGCGGATGATCTTGCCGCCCTTCGCCTTAATCCGGTCCGTGGCCTTGTAGACGTCGTCGACCTCGATGGCGATATGGCCGTAGCCGGTGCCCAAGTCGTACTGCTCGACGCCCCAGTTGTAGGTCAGCTCGATCACGGTCTGCTCCGACTCGTCGCCGTAGCCGAGAAACGCGAGGGTGAACTCGCCGTCGGGATAGTCCTTTTGACGCAGGAGCTTCATCCCGAGGATCTCCGTGTAGAAGGCGATGGAGCGCTGCAGGTTGCCGGTACGCAGCATGGTGTGGAGGATTCTCATCCGGGTGACCTCGTGGGTTGTTCGTTGAGCCTGTGGCGATATACCGAGCACACGCGGATTTTTCGCCGCATTGCACGCCCCGCGCGCGCGCCGGGCCGGCGTTGCGCCTCCTCGCCGTAGGCGCCGCTACGCCTCGTCGGCGCGCCTTGTCCCGACACGCGCGGGACGCACCCTGCTTTCCGAAAAACCCGCGTGTGCTCGGTATATTCTCGCATCGACCCGGGCCTCCAGAAAAACCTACAGAAAAACCTTGATAAACGATTCGGTATTGGGCATGATAAGCGGCGTGCAGTGCTTCCTTGTAGTATTTCGGTTGTTCCTCCTCTCCGCGTGACGTGGCAGATCCTTCCGTAATCTCCCGACAGTCGCCTGCATATGTAAACACGTTCGTTAAATCAGAGAATACCGTAAATGGCTACAGGCACAGTTAAGTGGTTCAGTGACGAGAAGGGCTTCGGCTTCATCGCTCCTTCCGACGGCTCCAAGGACGTCTTCGTCCATCACAGCGCCGTCCAAGGCAGTGGCTTCAAGTCGCTGGCCGAGGGACAAAGCGTCTCTTACGACGTCGAGCAAGGCCAGAAGGGCCCGAGCGCGACCAACGTCGTACCGAAGTAAAAACAGCCTTCAGGTGCTCGTCACCTGAGCTGAAAAAGCCCCGCCATCTGCGGGGCTTTTTGCGTTTTCGGGCCGCCGAATGCCGGCGGTCCGCCCCTCTCTATTCAAACTCTTGCGGAACCCTGCTTTGATCTCCACAGCCAACATCACCATGCAGTTCGGCGGCAAGCCGTTGTTCGAGAACGTCTCCGTGAAATTCGGCGGAGGCAATCGCTACGGCCTGATCGGCGCCAACGGCTGTGGAAAATCCACCCTGATGAAGATCCTGGGCGGCGACCTGGAGCCCAGCGCGGGCAACGTTTCGGTCGAACCCGGCAAGCGGCTCGGCAAGCTGCGCCAGGACCAGTTCGCCTTCGAGAACTACGGGGTGCTGGACACCGTCATCATGGGCCACGAGGAGTTGTGGCAGATCAAGAAGGAGCGCGACCGCATCTATGCGCTTCCGGAGATGAGCGAGGAAGACGGCATGGAGGTCGCGCATCTGGAGGTGCACTTCGCCGAGCTGGACGGCTACACGGCCGAGGCGCGTGCGGGCGAGCTGCTGCTCGGCCTGGATATCCCGCTGGAGCAGCACGAAGGCCCCATGAGCGCCGTCGCACCCGGCTGGAAGCTGCGCGTGCTGCTCGCCCAGGCGCTGTTCGCCGATCCGGACATCCTGCTGCTCGACGAGCCCACCAACAACCTGGACATCAACAGCATCCGCTGGCTCGAAGAGGTGCTGAACGCACGCAACAGCACCATGATCATCATCTCGCACGACCGCCACTTCCTGAACAGCGTCTGCACCCACATGGCCGACCTGGACTACGGCGAGCTGCGCGTCTACCCCGGCAACTACGACGAGTACATGACCGCCGCCAGCCAGGCGCGCACGCGGCTCTATTCGGACAACGCCAAGAAGAAGGCCCAGATCGCCGAGCTGCAGACCTTCGTCAGCCGCTTTTCGGCCAACGCCTCCAAGGCGAAACAAGCCACCTCGCGCCAGCGCCAGCTCGAAAAGATCAAGCTCGAGGACATCAAGCCCTCGAGCCGGGTCAACCCCTTCATCCGCTTCGGCCAAGACAAGAAGCTCTATCGTCTGGCGCTGGAGGTCGACGGCCTCGTCAAAGGCTACGACGGCCCGCCGCTCTTCAGCGGTCTGGACCTGACCGTGGAGGTCGGCGAGCGGGTGGCCATCATCGGTCCCAACGGCATCGGCAAGACCACACTGCTGCGCAGCCTCGCCGGCGACCTCGCACCCGACGGCGGAGAGATCAAATGGTCGGAGAACAGCACCCTGGGGTATTTCGCCCAGGACCACGCGGCCGATTTCGCCGACAGCACCACCTTGTACGACTGGATGGACCAGTGGAAACAGCCCGGCGACGACGAGCAGGTCATCCGCGGCACCCTGGGGCGGCTGCTGTTTTCGCAGGACGAGATCAAGAAGCCCGTAAACGTGATCTCCGGCGGCGAGCAGGGCCGCATGCTGTTCGGTAAGCTGATGCTGCAGAAGCCCAATATCCTGCTGATGGACGAGCCGACCAATCATCTGGACATGGAGTCCATCGAGTCGCTGAACACCGCGCTGGAAGACTACCCGGGCACCCTGATCTTCGTCAGCCACGACCGCGAGCTGATCTCGTCTCTCGCGACCCGGATCATCGAGCTGACGCCTCGGGGGGTGGTCGACTTCCGCGGAAACTACGAAGACTATGTGGAGCGCGAGGGCGCTGCGGCTTAAACCACGTCCAGAGCGAGATGCGGGATTAAAGCCGACTGAGACTCACCGTCTGCCGAAAGCGGGCTAGGGCCACGGCAAAGGCGATGGCCCCGAGACCTAAGGTCGCGGCCAGGTGCGGCCAAACAAGATCAAACCCGGCGCCTCTGAAGACCACGGACTGGACGAAGGCGACGAAGTGGGTCGTCGGCGAGACGAGCATCACCCGTTGCAGCAGCTCGGGCATGGCATCGAGCGGGGTGTTGGCGCCAGAAAGCATGTACATCACCAGGAACACGGGGATGGAGAGCAGCCCGAACTGAGGCATGGTCCGGGCGAGCGTGGCGAGGAGGATGCCGAGCGCCGTGATCGAGAAGAGGTAGACCCCGAGGCCGAGTACGAAGAGTCCGAGCGAGCCCGCATTGGGCACCCCGAGCAGCCCTTGGACGACCACGACCATCGCGAAGGTCGCGGCCAAGAGAATGACCAGGCCGTTGGCCCAAACCTTCGCGAGCATGATCTCGGCGGCGCTGAGCGGCATCACCAGCAGATGCTCGATGGTGCCGTGCTCGCGCTCGCGGATGAGCGCCGCCCCGGTAAGCACGATGCCGAGCAGGGTGACCATGTTGACGATCTGCATCACCGACATGAACCAGATCGATTCGCCGTTTGGATTGAAGGCGAGCCGGATCACCGATCCCACCGCCGACCCCTCGACCGATGACGATTCCGCACGATCGCCTTGGAAGTAGAGCAGCGGCTCCTCGACCAGCACCCGCTCTAGGTAGCGCGCACCCGCACCGGCCATCGCCATGGCAGTCGCGTCCACGATGACCTGCACGGCCGGTTGACGCCCCTCCGAGGCATCGGCCTGGAGACGCGGCGGGATGTCGATCACGAAGGTGTAGCGACCCGCGTCCATGGCCGCATCGATCTCGTTGAGCCCGATCTGCTCGGGTGCCTGAAAATAGGGCGGGAGCAGGCTCTCCGTCAGGCGCATCGAGAGCTGCGAGCGGTCCTCGTCGACTACGGCCACGGAGGCATGCTCGAGCTGGAGTTTCACTCCGCGGGACGGGGCGATGATGGCGAAGGTGAAGGCATAGATGATCAGGAAGACCAACACCGGGTCGTAGCGCAGGCTGATCAGCTCCTTGAGCCCCAGGCGGTAGACATTCGCGAGCCGCATCTCAGCGCTCCCGGGTGCGAAGCAGGGCGAGCCCGAGCAGAAAGAAAGCGAGCCCGAAGGCCGCAAGCACCAGATAGTCCAACCAGAGATCGCCCGGGGTCAGCCCCTTGGTGAAGCTTCCCACGCTCACGTGATTGAACCAAGCGCTCGGGAAGCCGTAGCCCATGATGCGCGCGGGTCCGGTCAGCGCGGAGACCGGCACCAGCATGCCGGAGAAGAGGATGGTCGGGATCGTGCTGACGATGGCGGTTCCGAACACCGCCGCGATCTGGGTGCGCATGAAGGTGGACATGAGGAGCCCGAGCCCGGTGCTCGCGAAGACGAAAAGGACCGCCCCGAGCGTGAGCCCGACGAGACTCCCGGTCAGCGGCACCCGAAACAGGAAGAGCGCCATCACGAGCAGCATCAGGTAACTCAGGAGCGCCAGACTCACGTAAGGGAGCTGCTTGCCGAGCAGGAATTCCCCGCCCTTGGTCGGCGTCGCGTAGAGGTTGGTGATGGAGCCCAGCTCCTTCTCCCGCACGACCCCCACCGCGGTCATGGTGGCCGGGATCATGATCAGCAGCAGCATCAGGATCCCCGGGACCATGGCGTAGACGCTCTTGAAGTCCTGGTTGTAGCGAAAGCGCGTCTCGACGGTCACCGGAGATGCGGACAGTCCCGCGGACGGATCGGCCCCGAGCGTCTGCAGATACCCGCGATGCACGCCCTGTACATAGCCGCCGATGGTGTCGCTGCGAAAGGGAATGGCCCCGTCGATGACGAAGCCGACCTCGGGGCCGACCTCGGAGCCGGAGCCGCGCGTCAAGGCGCGACCGAAGCCCGGCGGGATCTCGATCGCCAAGGTCAGCCGGCCGCTCTCGAGCCGCCGCCACATCTGCTCCGCATCGGCCGGCGGGGCCTGCTCGGAGAACCAGATCGAGCCGGCGAAGTGCTCCAGGTATGCGCGGCTCGCCGGGGTGCGGTCGTGGTCGAGCACAGCGTAGGCGATCTCGTCGACATCGAACGAGATCCCGAAGCCCATGGCGATCATCAGGATCACCGGCCCGAGCAGTGCGAAGGCCAGACGGATCGGGTCACGCCGAATCTCCGTGCCTTCGCGCCGGGTATAGGCCCAAAGCCGGCGCAGTGAAAAGCGTGCGGGCCGGGACGGCTTGCGCGGCGGCGGGAGAAGCACGGGATCCTGCGCGGTCTCCCACTCGGCGGCTACCTCCTCGCCCGCGTCCGCCGCACCCTGCTCCATGTAGGCGATGAAGGCATCCTCCAGCGTCGCCGCGCCCTGCCGTGACTTGATGTCCGCCGGGGTGCCCTCGGCGAGTACCCGACCGCCGTGCATCAGCGAGATACGGTCGCAACGCTCGGCCTCGTTCATGAAGTGGGTCGAGATGAAGATGGTCACCCCTTGCTCGCGCGAGAGCATGAGGAGCTGCTTCCAGAAACGGTCTCGGGCGATCGGGTCGACCCCGGAGGTCGGCTCGTCCAGGATCAGGAGCTCGGGCGCGTGGATCACCGCCACGGCGAGCGACAGACGCTGGCGCACGCCGAGCGGCAGCGCCTCGGCGCGGGCGTCGATCACGCGTGCGAGATCGAAGCGCTCGACGAGCTCCGCGATGCGCGCGGGGATATCCTTTGCAGGCAATCGATAAAGACGCGCGTGCAAATCGAGGTTCTGGCGCACGCTGAGCTCGCCGTAGAGCGAGAAGGATTGGGACATGAATCCCAGACGCCGGCGCAACGCCGCGTCCTCCGCATCCACCGGCCGGTCGAAGACCCACGCCTCGCCCTCGCTGACCGGCAGGAGACCGGTCAACATTCGCATGGTCGTGGTCTTGCCGCTGCCGTTGGAGCCGAGAAAGCCGAAGATCTCACCTTTGTGGATCGAGAGACTGACCCGGTCGACCGCCGTGAAGTCACCGAAACGTCGGGTGAGATCTTCGGCACGGATGGCGGGTGGCGCGTCCCCGTCGGGCGTGCGGGGCGGCACCACCAAGCGCCGATGTCCGCCGCGGCGCTCCGCGGGGAGCAGGGCAACGAAGACCGACTCCATGTCGCGCTCGCCGGTGCGTGCGCACAGCTCACCGACGGTGCCGGCGGCCAGCACCCGGCCGGCGTCCATCGCCACCAGGGTGTCGAAGCGCTCGGCCTCCTCCATATAGGCCGTTGACACGAGGATACTCAGGTCCGGGCGACGGTGCCGCAGCCGGTCCATCAGCTCCCAGAAGCGCCGACGCGAAAGCGGATCCACGCCGGTGGTCGGCTCATCGAGGATCAACAGCTCGGGGTCGTGGATGAGCGCGCAGCAGAGCCCGAGCTTCTGCTTCATCCCGCCCGAGAGGTGCATCGCCGGACGCTCGGTGAAGGGGGCGAGGCCGGTGGCCGCCGTCAGCTCGGCGATGCGCTCCGCCCGGGTCGCCCTGCCCTGCCCAAACAGACGACCGAAGAAATCCAGGTTCTCCCGGACCGAGAGGCTCGGGTAGAGATTCCGGCCGAGGCCCTGAGGCATGTAGGCAATGCGCTCGATCACCGCGTCGCGCTCGCGATGCTGCCGCAGGTCGTGCCCCAGCACCTCGACCCGACCGGACTGGATCTGCCGCACCCCGGCGATGATCCCGAGCAGGGTCGACTTGCCGACCCCGTCGGGCCCGATCAGGCCGGTCAGCCGTCCGGCTGGAAGCTCGAGCGCCACCTCGTCGAGCGCGTCCACACCCGGGTAGGCGTGGCTCAGACCGCTCAGTCGGACGACGGGGCCGGCGGCGTGCTCGGCCATAGCGATGACCTCGGGGGCGGCAATCTCGGTTCCAGATGTGCGGGCCAGGGCAGATCGGGCCGCAGCTGCACATAGGCGACGCCCGGGAGCCCCGTCTTCACCAACGCCTCGTAACGCGCAAGCAGTTCGGGGGCGATGCGCACCTTGACGCGGAAGGCGAGCGACTCGCGCACGCTCTGCGTCTCCACCTGCTTGGGCGTGAATTGGGCGCGCGGGGCGACAAACGAGACCTCCGCGGGGACCACGTACTCGGGGGCTGCGTCCAGGACGATCCGCGCCTGCGCACCGAGCGGGACCCGTCCAGCCGCCGGCGTAGGCAGGAAGATGATCATGTAGACGTCGCCGAGGTCGAGAAGGGTCAGGACCTTTCCTCCGACACCCAGCACCTCGCCGGGCTCGGCCAGTCGGTAAAGCACACGTCCGCCGCGCGGCGCCGCGAGGGTGCTGTCCGCGATATCGACCTCGACGCGCTCGAGACCCGCCTGCGCCGCCTCGATCGCCGCCTCGGCCGCGACCACCTGCACGCGGGACGCCCGCAGGGCCGCCTCGGCGCTGCGCACGCCGGTGCGGGCCTGATCGACCTGCTCTTCGGAGACGAATTGATCGGTGCGCGAGAGCCGCTGCAGCCGGTCGAGATCGCGGCGGGCGAAGTCCAGCTCACTCTCGCGCTGCTCCACTACCGCAAGTGCATGCTGACGTTCCTGCTCGGCCTGCCTCAGCTCGGCGCGAACCTGGCGCTGAAGGGCCTCCAAGGCGTCGGTATCGAGCACCGCGACGACCTGCCCCGCCTCGACACGATCGCCTTCCTGGACCCGCACCTCAGCCAGGCGGCCGGCGAGCTTGGTCGCGACATCCACCTCGGTCGCCTCGATCCGACCATTGGCCACGGCAAAACCCTCCGGCAGCGGGGAATCGCCCAGCCAACCTCGCAGCGCGTCCGGCAGAGACCTCAACTCCCCGCCGCCGACGAGCACCCAACCCGCCACCGCGGCGGCGAGAAGGAGGACGAAGATCACACCCGCAACCAACCGGCGGCCCGATCTGTTCATATGACGGGGCCCGAATCATCCGAGCGACGGCTTCCAATCGGTTCGCGGCTCACAGTAGCTCAACCCCATGGATGGAAATCGCCGCCCATTCGGGTCGGTGATGCAGCTCGTAACGGATTTCATAGAGCCGGTAGAGCCCCTAGAGCCCGTAGAGCTCGGCGCAACATGAAGCGCCCGATGGGGCACCCGTCGATTCGGTTCGGCCGGCGGCGGTCGTATTTTCCCCACGGAGCCGCACTGACCCTCGGTATTTCTCTGAGTATTATAGGCAGTGGCGAGGCCGAGAAAGCGGTCGATGTCCTGCACGCAGGGCTGTGAAATCATCCGTCGCCCGGACAGACCCCAACGCTCCTCTCCCATCCCCTCCCCTCGGATGCGGCACCCGAGGTCGAAAAGCGCTGCTGCGACAGGATTAGAGGGTGGATCTCCGCAGTCGAAGGCACGGAACCGGCGGCGCTTCCGAAACACAATCACGATCAAGGGGAATGGATGACAGCACGGCAACAGACCATGCCCTTCGGTGCCGCGGTCGAGCACGACGGAACCGTGCGGTTTCGCCTGTGGGCACCCGCCGCGCGGCGGATCGAGCTCTGCCTGAAACATCCCGCGGGCGAGCGCTGGCTCGAGATGCAGGCCGCGGGCGCCGGCTGGTTCGAATTGCGCACGGCCGAGGCACACCCGGG
>NZ_JAABRP010000094.1 GCF_011390875.1 Thiocapsa sp. | reverse complement strand
GCTGGCGGCCTGTATCGCGGACCCCGGCTTCATGGAGCTGCTGGGGTCGACGAATAAGATGCTCGCCGATCTGCCGGCCGAGGCGCTTGAGGACCCACGCCACGCGGATCCGGCGCTCTTTGCACCCTACATGGCTCGCATCGCGGCAACGCCCGCCCTGCGGTGGAAGATTGTCCAGCGTGCCTTCTGGGTCCACGGCATCGACTCGCTCCCCGAGTATCTGGAGATCGCGCGCCTCTACAGCAATCGGCAGGCGGTACGGTCGATCCGTTGTCCGGTGTTCGTTGCTTGGGAGGAGGACGACGCCTTGGCGGCGTCGGCAGACGGGGTCTACGCTGCCCTTGAAGGCCCGAAGACTCTCGCGCGCTTTCTCGCGGCCGAAGGCGCCGGCGATCATTGCGCGATGCTGGGACGATCGCTCTTTCATCAGCGGATGTTCGACTGGCTCGACGGCGTGCTCGCTGATGGCCTCGCGGCGTCGCGCGTTGTCACCTAGGCTCAACCTGCGAGGTACCATGCACCGAAATTCAACGAAACTCCGAATCGTTGCGGCTGCGGCCATCCTGCTTGTCCTTGGCCTACCGTTGCCTTCAGTGGCTCAAGACCCGACGCCCGACGCTCTTCCGGACGGATCCCGACCCGAGTCATCCCCCTTCGCGACGCCGTTCGAGACGCAGGACACCGCGTCGCTCCAGTCGCTCGAAGCACTGCACAAGGCATTGTCGAGCCAAGAACAACAGGT
This sequence comes from Thiocapsa sp., assembly GCF_011390875.1. Taxonomy (GTDB): domain Bacteria; phylum Pseudomonadota; class Gammaproteobacteria; order Chromatiales; family Chromatiaceae; genus Thiocapsa. The sequence goes on along the minus strand of NZ_JAABRP010000094.1, from coordinate 18,155 downwards.
GGCGGAGACGCAGCGCCGGCTGATTGCGGCCGAGGATGATGTGACCAGGCAAGCGCTCGGCGATGATCTTCGCGAGCTCCGAGAACAGCTCAAGGAGCAGCGCCTTCAGTTCGAGCGGTTCGCATTGGAGATCGATCTTCGACCTTTCATCGACGAGGTCGATCAGCCCTTTGATTGGCAAGAAGAGCTCAGCAGTCTGCTCAAGCCGATCCTCGCCGAGTTGGAAAGTGCGACCGCCGAATCCCGCGCCATCGGCGAGCTGCGAGCCGAGCTCAATCAGGTCGAGGAGCGCAAGGCGTTGGCCGAGAAAGCGGTCGAGCGCTTGGAGCGTCTCCTCGCAGAGGGGCCATCCGACGAGCTCGGAGGGCGGCTGGAAGAACGCCTCGCCCACTGGCAGCGCGTCGCCGACGATACCGCAAACCGCTACACCGCGCTCGATATCCAGCTTGGGAATCGGCTCGCGCAGCGCCAATCCGTTTTCGACGAAACAACCAATTACGCCAAGCGCTTTTTTCAGACCCGCGGACTGAATCTTCTCCTGGCCGTCGGTGCCTTCGCTGCGGTGTTCTTCGGAGTGCGATTCCTGTCGTCGTTGCTGGGTCGACTCCAGGCATCGAAAGGCGGCGCGGGGACGGCAGGAACGAAGTTCAGCAGTCGTCTGACCGCGTTGCTGTTGCATGTCTTCAGCGTGCTGGGCGGTTTGATCGCGATGATGTTGGTGTTCAACATGGCGGGCGATTGGTTCATGCTCGGCATCATCGTCATCTTCCTGATCGGCGTCGCCTGGGCCAGCATCAAGACGCTTCCGAGCCAGGTCGAAACCGTGCGGTTGGTCCTGAACATCGGCGCGGTCCGAGAGGGTGAGCGCATCCGTTTCAACGGTCTGCCCTATCAGGTCGAGATGCTCGGCTTCAGGGTTCGCTTGGCCAATCCGCGGCTCGACGGCGGGCTCCAAGAGATTCCGGTGAATGCGTTGGTCGGACTCTATTCCCGACCCGCCGGAGCAGAGGAGGAGTGGTTCCCGACCCGAACCGGTGACTGGGTCGAGCTCGCGGACGGACGCGTGGGGCAGGTGTCGCGACAGAGCCCGAGCGCCGTGCATCTCAGGGAGATCGGTGGCGAGGATGTCGTCTACCCGACCGACGTCTTTGTTGGTCTGAATCCGCGCCGGCTGTCCGAGGGTTTTCGAATCGTCTCGACCTTCGGGATCGATTATCGGCACCAGGGGATCGCGACCACCGAGGTGCCCGAACGGATGCGCGAGAGACTTGAGCAGGGACTAACCGACGTGGTTCCGCGCGAGCACATCAAGGCGGTTGCGGTCCATTTTCAGTCGGCCGCGGCCTCGTCGCTCGATTACGAAATCCACGTCGATGCGGCAGGCGAGGCCGCACCCCATACGCCTCTGATCCGCCACGCCATCCAGCGCATCCTGGTCGATGCCTGCAACGACAACGGCTGGGAGATCCCCTTCACTCAGATCACCCTGCATCAGGCGCCGGGCTGAGGTTGGATTCGATGGACGTATCGGCGAGGTTCAGGTCAAGCCCCGGGCGAGCCCCGGATTCTGACCCTGGTTTCTCCGGCTCATGACGACCCGAGCCGGGCGCATTAATGACTGAGTTGGAGGCGCTGGAGGCCCCATGGCGGACTATCACTTGCTGGCGATCTGGCGTATCGAAGCACCGCTTGAGCAAGTGTACCTCGTCATCCAGAATACCCTGTGCTGGCCTGAGTGGTGGCCAGGCGTTCAGAAGGTCGAGCAGGTGCAAGCCGGGGATGCCGACGGCATCGACAATATACGTCGCTACTACTGGAAAGGGACGTTGCCTTATCGGATGGTGTTCGAGGTACGAGCGACCCGTATCGAAAATCTGGAGGTCATCGAGGGTACTGCCGAGGGTGACCTTGAAGGGATCGGCCGTTGGCGTTTCGCTCGGCAAGGCGCGTTGAGCATCGTTCAGTACGAGTGGCATGTCCGCAGCACACGGTGGTGGATGAACCTGATTGCCCCGTTCGCCCGTGCGCTGTTCATTCGAAACCATACGCGAATCATGGCGCAGGGCGCAGAGGGGTTGGCGCGGCGACTCGGTGTGCGCCTGGTGAGCCAGGAAAGTGTCGATTTGATGGCAGATGATGTCCCGTCGCGGGGGGCCATCTAACCGAACCCATCGTCAGGTCTCGGGGAGTCCACCGAGTTGCGTCAAATGGGCCGAGTCGTCTTCTCTCTGCACGACCCGGCGCAGATAGCTGGCTTGGTTTTTCGTGCAGCGCAGGGTGTGCGGATTGCCGCGTCGTTCGGTGTCGAGATCCAGGTCGCAGCAATCGGTTCGCACCGAGTCCGCGACATGATCGCGATGGCGTTGAGCGGCTCGGAAGGCCCATTCCGGTCGGGTCGGATCGGCGAGGAAGCGGCTGAGCTCTTGGCAGTTGGCGCAGGTGCAGGTCACTTGGCTGGCCCGTTGCCAGTCGGACGGGGGTTCCAAGGGTTCGGCGATGCGTCGGCGCAGGTGTGCGAGCGCCAGCCCACGCAAGGCTTGTGCGGAGGGGAGCGAGCGGGTTGTCTCGTCGGCGTGCAAGGTTAGGGCTGCGGGCACGAGGATGCGGTCGATATCGTAGCGGTCGGGATGCTTCAAGAGATGCTCGAAGGCCCGTCGCGCCAGATCGGGGTCGATGTGCTCGAGACCGCTCAGGAGATTCGCCACCATGGCATCGGTTGGCTCGGTACCCGTCGATGCGTTGAGATACCGGTAGGCATCGACAGGGGATTGCGTGGCGCGTCGGCCGGGGAGGGCTTGCACGAGTGCGTCGGCGGCCCGGCGCAAGGTTTTGGCTGTCCCGGTTCCGGTCTCGATGATCCGGTTCGCGGCGCGTGCGAGCAGATCGGCGCAGGCGACCGGATGGGCCCTCGCGTTCCCGGCGATGATGTCGTGGATCAGCCGCTGTGCACGCTCGGGCGTGAGGGCGGTCAGCGCCTCGACGAGTGCGGGATTGTCGGTTTCACCGTAAGCTCCGGCCGCGATCGGTCCGCCTGCAAAGGCGTCAATCTCGGCAAGGTCGCCCAAGGCCGTGAGGTGCTGCAAGTAGGCCGCCGCGACGCCGTCCGCGCTGGCCCTGCGTCGGACCCAGTCCGCCTCGGGCCAATCGATGCGAATCCGTTCAGCGAGCAGGTGTGCCTCCTCCCGGAGCGGCGCCCGAGGATCGGCACCGGCCTCTTGCCATTGCCGGACCAGCTCGCCGAGGAATGGAACGCTGACCTCCAGTCCGCCTTGGCTGAGGACCGCAGCGCGATGCGTGCGCGGCCAGACGACGAGGGCGGCGCGCTGATAGAGTCGATCGAAGCTCGCTCCTTCGTTGCCGGTGGCCTCCTGAAACTCAAGCTCGTCCGGCTCCAGGTCGTCGAAGGCGCCGGGCGGGGAGAGTTCTTCCAGCTCGAAGGGCAACGGCCCCAAATCCGGATGGCTGCCGTCGGGATGGCGCCAGGTGTCGACGATCTGCTGGCTTTCGTTGACCTCGCCGATCTCGAATTCGTCCTCGTCGTGACGACCCCAGTAACCGCCTCCGGTGTGTTCCGCCCAGCCGGACTCTTCGATCGAGACCAGTGCGAGATAGACGTCGCAATCGGCCTCCCGCGCAGCGCCAACCAGGAGACCCGCGGCGGCCGCATCGGCGCCCTTCAGCCGGTCGAACCCGATCTCGGCGGGGGTGTAGGCGTGCTCCAGCGGATAGATGAGTTTCGTGAGGGTCGGCTCGTCCGACCCGCCCGCCGCGGGCGTGCCCCAGGCCTGCAGCAGCTTGACCGCCCATTGGTGCTCGCGATCATAGTCCGGCGGTCCGAGGGGCTGATCCTCTTCGGTGCGGATGAGGTTGTAGATGAGCGCCAGTCGATACCCCGAGACGACGGGCAGGACCTCGTGGAGACAGTCCGCATAGAAGGCCGCGAAAGCGACCTCGGAGGGTTCGTCCCGACGCAGATCCAGGCGCACCTCGCGACCCCGATGACGCACCAGTAGCTCGCCGCCGCGGTGCTCCGAAGGCAGGACGACCACCAGCGTGGCGAACATGCCGGGCGCCTTCTCGCTGTCGCGGTGGCTGATGAAGAAGCTGCCGGTGTCGTAGACCAGCAGTTTGTAAAGCTCGGCCGAAACCGCGCCGTTCACGCCGAGTCCGGACTTTGCTTGGGCGACCATGGTCTCCAGATCCTGCGCCCACGCCTTGCCCGAGATCTGCACCCGCGCCCCGTCGATCTGCCAGGTCCGGCGCACGCCGGTGTCGACCAGGGTCTCGGTGCCGCGCCCGTATGGGGCCTGCTCCGCTTGGGCGACAAGCGCCTCCGCCTGCGTGGCCATGAGCGGAAGCGACAGGGTGCCCACGCCCTCGACCTGGATGCGCGGCGGATGCATGTCGACGGTGCCGGTCGCGTGGAAGTCGCCGGGCCGTTCGACCTCGCCGAGAAGTGTCGCCAGTGATCGGGTGAGTTGAACGCTCATGGAACCCCATTGAAATAGATCGGATCGCCGCCTCGGATGCCTGCCTTCGGTGCGGATCGGAACAGGTCGAGAACCGATCGGGATCTTGCCACCGATCGTATCGGGTTTCATCACTCGCGCGACCCACTCCGAGCGCTTCGCTCGGGTTCGCTCGGGGTGGCAAGCCGACGAGCATGGGTTATCATTCGGCGGCCTTTCATGCTCGGACAGCAGCGTCGGTCGAGAGGCGGGGCACTGGATTTTGCCGCCGAGCTCCCCAACGTTGCACCGGGCGGGGAAATCAAACCAACATGGAGACTGTCGAATGAACCGAATCCTAGCCAGCACCGTCCTCGGGATCGCCGCCCTGGGTATCGCCAGCACGGCACTTGCCGATCTCAAGCCCGAGGAGCAGATCCAGTACCGCCAGGCCGGTTACAGCTTCATGAGCTGGAACATGGGCAAGATTAAGTCGAATCTGGAGGGCGACTATAACGCGGAGCAGGTTGCCGCCGCCGCGAATGCGATCGCCGCCATCGCCAATTCCGGCATGGGTGCGCTCTTCGGGCCAGGCACCGAAAAGGATGTGGGCAACGTCAAGACTCGGGTCAAGCCGGAATTGTTCGCGAACATGGAAGACGTCGGAACCATCGCTGGGAACTTCGTAGCGGCGGCCGACAATCTTGCCAAGGTTGCCGCCTCCGGAGATCAAGTCGAAGTCTCGAACGCCTTCGGCAAACTCGGGGAAACCTGTAAGGCGTGTCACGATGAGTACCGTATGAAGGACTGATCCGCGATCGTCCGTGATTAGCGATGAGGCCGTCCGGTTGGGCGGCCTTTTTCATGATGCCCGCGGAGGGCTAACGATGCTTGGCTTCAAGGCACTGATCTTCGACGTCGACGGTACGCTCGCCGACACCGAGCGAGACGGACATCGCCCCGCCTTCAACGCCGCCTTCGCCGAGGCCGGTTTGGATTGGCTCTGGGACGCGGAGCGTTACGGCGAGCTGCTGCGGGTCACCGGCGGAAAGGAGCGGATTGCGACCTACATCGCGGAGGAGGGGATCGCTCTCGATCCGTCGCTCGACGCGGCGGATATGATTGCCGGTCTACATCGCGCGAAGACCCGCCACTACGTCTCGTTGCTCGAAGGCGGCGCCATCCCGCTGCGACCGGGTGTACTGCGCCTGTTGCGCGAGGCGCGCGATGCCGGCGTACGCCTGGCGATTGCGACCACGACCACACCCGAGAACGTCAGCGTGCTGCTCGACAACGCCGGCGAGCCGGGTCTACGGGATTGGTTCGAGGTGATCGCTGCCGGCGATGTCGTGCCGGCGAAGAAGCCTGCACCGGACATCTTTCTGCTCGCGCTATCCGAGCTCGGGCTGGACGCGACCGATTGCGTTGCGGTGGAGGACTCGGACAACGGGGTTCGCTCCGCCCTGGGCGCCGGCTTGCGAGCCCTTTTGGTGACGGTGAACGACTACACGGCCGGACAGGACCTGAGCGACGCCCCGCTGGTGGTCGATCAACTCGGGGAGCCGGATCGTCCCGCACGCGCCCTCATCGGTGACTTGGGCGACCGCCGGATGGTGGACCTCGAGACGCTCGATCGGTTGCATCGAGCCGCCTTCGGTCGGGTCTGAGCCGAGCCGCGTGCTACCGACCACTTCAGCCACCCGCTTGTCCGGGCAAGCCCGTCGCGTGGAGCCCTTCCATGTCATGCGCCTGCTCGCGCGGGCCGGCGAGCTCGAGGCGCTCGGCCGCTCCATCATTCACATGGAGGTCGGTGAGCCTGACTTCCCGACCCCCGGCCCCATCCTGGAGGCCGGCCAACGCGCCTTGGCCGACGGCCGCACGCGCTATACCTCGGCCGGCGGGCTGCCCGCGCTACGCGGGGCGATCGGCGCCTATTACGCCGATCGCTACGACACCCCGGTCGACCCCGAAAGGATCTTGATCACGCCGGGTGCCTCGGGTGCCCTTCAGCTCGTGTTTCTCGCCCTGCTTGATCCAGGCGATCACGTGCTTATCTGCGACCCGTCCTACCCTTGCTACCGACAGGTACTGCAACTCATGGGGGTCGAGCCGATCGCCGTCCCCGTGGGTCCGGATACCGATTATCAGATGACGGTCGCGCTGGCCGAGTCCGCGTGGACCCCGAGCGTGCGCGCGATCGTCGTCGCATCGCCGTCCAATCCGACCGGTGCATCGATCGCGCCCGACATGCTGAGTGAGCTCCATGCCTTCTGTCGAGACCGCGGCACGGCACTTGTTGTCGACGAGATCTACCAGGGCCTGACTTACGATGTGCCGGATCGCACCGCGCTTGCGCTTGGTTCGAGCGATCTCTATGTGATCAACAGTTTCTCGAAATACTTCGGAATGACCGGCTGGCGCCTCGGCTGGCTGGCAGGACCCGAGGACGCGGTCGAAGTCATGGAGCGGATGGCGCAGAATCTCTTCATTGCCGCCAACACGCCCGCACAGTGCGCCGCTTTGGCGGCTTTCGATCCGGCGACCATCGAGATCCTCGAGACACGCCGTCTGGCGTTTCAGAGGCGGCGCGACCGGCTGCTGCCCGCGCTGCGCGCTCTTGGGTTCGGGATCCCGGTGCAGCCGAGCGGTGCTTTCTACCTTTACGCCCGGTTGCCCGAGGGCATGGCGCTCGACTCCATGACCTTCACCGGCCGAATGCTGGAAGAAGCCGGTGTCGCTCTGACGCCCGGTGATGACTTCGGCCGTCACGACGCGGCGCGCCATGTCCGCTTCGCCTACACGCGCGAGATCAAGGATCTCGACGAAGGCGTCCGGCGGATCCGCGACTGGCTGCCGAGCGTCTGACCCATGGCCGATTTCAAACCGCTGGATGCCGCCCAGCGCGAGGCCGGCGAGTTGCTTCTCGGGCTGCACGAAACGCTTCTGCGAACGCCGCAGCGCCAAGGCGGCCGGGGCCTTCTCGGGCGCGGTCTGATCGGGCGTCTGGCCGGTCGGCAACGCGGCCCGGCGACGCCGATCCCGGGCATCTATCTCTGGGGCGGTGTCGGGCGCGGCAAGACCTACCTGATGGACTGGTTCGTTCAGGATCTCGCGCTGCCGGGCAAGCGCCGCATCCATTTTCATCACTTCATGCGCGACGTGCATGATCGGATGTCGCGTCTTCCCAAGCAGCCCGATCCGCTCGAGGTGATCGCAGAAGGACTCTGCGAGGAGGTCCGAGTTCTCTGTCTCGACGAGTTCCTCGTGACCGACATCACGGACGCCATGCTGCTCCACGGGCTCCTCGGTGCGCTCTTTGCTCGCGGTCTCACGCTGGTCACCACCGCCAACACCCAACCCGACGATCTCTACCGCAACGGTCTGCAACGCGGGAATTTCCTGCCCGCCATCGCGCTGCTCAAGCGCCATACCCGGGTCTTCGAGCTCGACGGCGGCCATGACTACCGCTTGCGTGCACTGACCCAGAGCGGAGTCTTCTTCGTCGTCGAGGATGCCGGCCCGGACGAAACAGAGCGGCGTCTGACGGACTCTTTCGATCGTCTGACCGGCGGGCATCAAGGCGGATCGGATGCCTTCTCGGTTAACGGCCGGACCTTTCCGGTGCGTCGACAGGCAGCGGACGTGATCTGGTTCGATTTCGACGCACTTTGCGGGAGCCCTCGGTCCGCGGCGGATTACATCGAGATCGCACGCGAGTTTCACACCGTGCTGTTGTCCGGCGTGCCGATCTTGGGGCCGGAGCACGAAGCGGCCGCGCGGCGTTTCCTGCATTTGGTCGACGAGTTCTACGACCAACGCGTCAAGCTCATCCTCTCGACCGCCGCCCCCATCGATCGACTTTACTCGGGCGGACTGATCGATTTTGCCCACGAGCGGCTGCTCAGCCGTCTCATGGAGATGCAGTCCGAGACCTATCTCGCCGCGCCTTCGGAGTGAGCACCCGGGATCGATGCCGGCGGGGTTGTCGGAGCGCTGTCGAGCGGTCACTATGGGTTTTGGTCGGCCGATCGGGTCGATCGCCGGAGCGAGGAGAGCGAAAACCTGTGCGATTCATCCCCAACATCGGTGCGAGGTGCAGGCGTCGCCGCCGTGACATCTACGCGGCGTCGGTGTCTGTGGCCCTCGGCGTTTTCGGCGGTCCCCCGAGCATTGCGGAACCCCTCCGCCGCTGGATGAATGGCTGAAGCAATGGTCGGCGCGCGGCGTACCCGATGCATCATGCGATGGTGACCCTTTCGGAGAGGTAGACGTCCTGGACGGCGTGCAGCCGTCGGTGATGATGTGCCTCCTGTCTCGCGTGCGATGCGCCGCGAGTCAAGCCTAGGTTGCGGCCGAACCCATGGCGTCGTCGGTCAGGCGATAGCCCAGCGCGATGAGTTCTTTCGCCCGGTGGAATTCGTGCGCAGCGCAGGCATCGCGCGGGACGTTGATCACGACGTCCGGCCGATAGGCCGCGAGTTTGACCGCCGCTATCGCATTCTGCATCGTCTCGAAGGAGCGTAGCGTGAGGTCGAACACGCCGATCTGCTCCTCTTCGCGTCCCGTCAAACTCTCGCCGATGTCCTCCAAGAATTGACGAATTCGCTCCTGATAGCTCGGCTGGCTCGATGTCTCTCCGTCCGGGTTGATCGAAGCCGGTGTGTCGTCCCGGAGCTTGGCGCGGGTATCCTCATCGACGGACTCGTCTGCGTTCGGCGTTTGTGCATTGAGATTGACGGCAACCGTCAAGTCGGTGAAGTCGCGGAAGGTCGGCGCGATCGGCACCGGGTTGAGCAGACCTCCGTCGACCAGCGTCAGCCCGCGATACCGGTGCGGGGTAAAGACGCCGGGCACGGCGATCGATGCGCGAATGGCATCGAAGAGCGGCCCATCCGAGATCCAGACCTCGCGTTGTCGGTCGATGTCGGTGGCGACGGCGGTAAAGCTCATACCCAGCTCTTCGATCGAGTGCTCGCCGACCATCGAGCGCAATGTATCGATGATCCGGTCGCCCTTGATCAGACCCGCTCCGCTGAAGGCGAGATCCACGAAACGCAGGACGTCGCCGCGGCTCAGCGCGCACACCCAGCGCTTGTAGGCATCGAGCTCGCCGGCTGCATAGATCCCGCCGACCAGGGCGCCCATCGAGGCACCACTGATGGAGCCGATCCGGTAGCCGTGCTCGGTCAGCCACTCGATGATTCCGATATGCGCGATCCCGCGGGCACCGCCGCTGCCGAGTGCCAACGATATGGTTTTGGGTTCTCGCCGAGCCATGTGAGGTCACCGCCGTTGCTATGGATGCCGGGACCGCGCGCCCGGGGAAGCGTATCGCAAAAGAGGATTCGGTCAGGACAGGGCGCGCGCATGTCCGACGAGCGCGCGGAACAGGGCACGCTGACGCGACACATAGATCAGAAACTCCGGATGCCATTGCACGCCGACCAAAAACTCCGCCTGCGGATCTTCGATCGCCTGGACGATGCCGTCGAGATCTCGACCGCTGACGCGCAAACCGTCCCCGAGTCGGTCGATGGCTTGGTTGTGCAGGCTGTTGATGCGCCGGCGCCCGGGACCCAGAAGGCGGCCGATCACCGTGGCCGCGTCATCCACGCAGAGGGTCTTCAGTGGAAGGATCGTCCAGCGATGAGAGGTCTTGTACCGATGCGAGTGCAGGTCCTGGAACAAGGATCCGCCACGGCAGACATTGAGCAATTGCGCACCCCGGCAGATCCCGAGCAACGGTAAACCGCGGTCGAGCGCATCCCGGATCACCTCGGTTTCGAGCGCGTCGCGTGCCCTGTCGTAATTCGGCTCGACCTCGGGCTCGGCGGCGTAGAGCACGGGCTCGACATCGTGACCGCCCGTCACCACCACGCCCTGGTAGGTCAAGGTCTTCGGGGCGTCGCCCGGGCGAACCTGCAGCGGCCGCCCGCCGTAGAGGCGCACCGCGAGGGCAACCAGCAGGCGAGGACCGAAGGCGCCGCGCGCGGGTCCGGTGATCGCGATTACCGGAGGTCCAGCCACTCGGCCTCCAGGACGTCTTTCCACGTCTCGAGCCAGCGCTCGAGTGGACGATCGAGAAAGGCGCGATAGGCCGCGCAGCAGCCGTTCAGACGTGTCTCGTCCGCGGCCAAGCGTTCTACCTCCACCCAGTCGTTCCAGGCGTGGTGCAAACCCCAGCCCGGTTTGTGGATCTCGCAATCGGGCAGACGGTAATGAAAGGTGGGCCGCGCCTTCACAAGCGGATCCTCCGTGACCTTGCGCACACGCGCCTCGTCGAGAAAGAGAAACAGCGGCAGCATGTCGAGCATGCGGTTGCGGGTCGGGTTCTCGGCAAGGTAGTCGTCGATCAGCACCGACAGATCGGGCCGGTAGTCGGGCGCGATCACCTTGCGGATGTAGCCCGGCGGGAAGGGATCGACATAGCGCGTGACCCTTCGCGTGAGATTGATGTCCGCACGCGCGACCAGCCAGTCCGACAGACACAGGAACGCCTTCAAACAGGCCGTGAGGGTGTCCGGATCGGTGCCGGGCACCTCCGGATTGAACTGCATGCCGAAGGCGTTGACGAAGCTGTCGGAGGTGCCTTTGGCACCCGCCTCGCGCAGGTGAACGATGAGCCCTTCGACCTCCCCGAGCCGCTCCAGCGGCAGCGGCGGGCCGACCACCTCAACGGGAACGATCGCCTCGGCGGCCCAGGCGAGGACATCTTCTGCTGCCCGACCGATTTCGCCCTCCAAGGTGTCCTCGGCGCGGGTTTCGCGGCCGAGCCGTTTGAGCAGGTCATAGTCAAGCTCGACGATCCAGTCGCCGGCCGGATCGCCTTCGAGCACGCGCTCGTAACGTCCGCGCGATCTGATCTCGAGTGCGAAAAAGTCGGCCACGCATGCGGCCAGCGCATCGAGCTCGAGCCCGCTCATTTCCAACTCGACGCCGACCCTCCGCATTGTACCCTGGGCGTTCTTCAGCCACGGAGGCTGCTTCAACTGGCTCATCACTTCACCTGTGTCTCTGCGAATGATCGCATCGAAAGCGCTTCATCCTCGCCGGGAGCGCCGATGGCCGATTCGTCGTGCGGTCAATCGCGCCCGGACCAATCGCGTGCAAACTGCCAGGCCGTGCGACCGCTGCGCGAGCCGCGGCGCAAGGCCCACTGGAGTGCAGCCCGCTCGAGCATCTCGCGCGCCTCGGGTGCAGCGACTTCGGATGCATCGCCGAAGCGGGCGAGCCAGTGGCGGACGAGGGCAAGGTACTGGGCCTGGCTGAATGGGTGAAAGGCGATCCAGAGTCCGAACCGATCGGAGAGCGAGATCTTCTCCTCGACCGCTTCCCCGTGATGCAGCTCGCCATCGACGAAACGGGCCTCCCGGTTCTCGGACTGGAGCTCCGGCAGCAGATGCCGGCGGTTGGAGGTAGCGTAGATGAGCAGGTTCTCCGGCGTTGCCGTAATCGATCCGTCCAAGGCGGCCTTGAGCGCCTTGTAGCCGGATTCGCTGGCCTCGAAGGAGAGGTCGTCACAGAAAAGAATGAAGCGTTCCGGGCGGTCGCGAATCAGTTCCAGGATCTCGGGCAGTTGAATCAGGTCATCCTTGTCGACCTCGATCAGACGCAATCCGCGGTCGCGCATCGCGTTGAAGACTGCCTTGATCAGCGAGGATTTGCCGGTCCCGCGTGAACCCCACAGCAAGACATTGTTGGCCCCGCGACCGGCGAGGAACTGCGCGGTGTTGCGCTCGATCTCGGTCTTCTGTCGATCCAGACAGAGCAGGTCGTCGAGGTCGATCCTATGCGGAGCGGGTACCGCCTGCAACCAGCCGCGATCGCCGCGGCGGCGCCACCGAAAGGCGTGGGCGGTCCAGTCCGGGGCATCGGTACCGGCCGGAAGCAGGGTCGCGAGACGCTCTAAAAGGGTCTCTACGCGTTGGAGGAGTCGTTTCTTGGCACCCATCTCGCTATCCGTCCTGTTCGATGACATCCGGGGCTCGGCGGATCGCCTCGCTGCGCGCAGGCATCAAAGCGCGATCGAGCCAGGCAGGACATCCGCCGGAGTCTGCACGGCTGCATTCTGTCTCAAGGCGCGATGCAGCCGAAGATCCTCCAACCGCAACGGCCGCCCGACCCCGAAGCCTTGGGCATAATCCACGCCCATCGTGCGAAGTCGCTCGACCAGCTCAGGGGTTTCGGCCCACTCGGCGATCGTCTTCATGCCCAACACATGTCCGATATGGTTGATGGAGGAGACGAGCGCGCGATCGACGGGGTCGGTCTCCAGATTGCGCACGAAGCTCCCGTCGATCTTGAGATAGTCCACCGGCAGGAACTTCAGATAGGCATAGGAGGCGAAGCCCGTTCCGAAATCGTCGACCGCGAAGGATGTCCCGAGTGCTTGCATCTCCTGCATGAAGGTCCGTGCGCGGCGCAAATCCGCCACGGCGGCGGTCTCGGTGATCTCGAAGCAGATGCTGGCGTAGGGGATCTCGTACTCGGAGAACTGACGTTTGAGATACGCGGTGAAGCCGTCGTCCATCAGCGTGGTTCCGGACAGATTGATCGCCAGCATGAAGCGATCCGGAACCGCCTCGTGCCAAGCGGCAAGTTGCTCGGACTGGTGCGAGAAGACATGCGTGACGATCCATCGGTCGATCGTCGGCATGAGGATGTGACGCTCGGCCGCCGCGATGAAGGTCTCCGGCACCACGGCCTCGCCCTTCTCGTCCTGCATCCGCGCCAGGATCTCGTAGTGGATCGGCTCATTGGTGCCTTTGAGCGATTGGATCGGCTGAGCCATGATCCGAAATCGCCCGTCGCTCAGCGCACGGCCGATGACGGGCAGGAGGGCCAGATCTCCGCGGTGGCGGATGCTCTCCGCATCGCGATGACCGTAAACATGGATCCGATCGCGACCCTGCTTCTTGGCGACACGGCAGGCGATATCGGCCTGTCCGAGCGCATCGACGGCGCCGACCTTCGCGGGATCGAACACGACCAAGCCGATGCTGAGCGTGATGTCGAATGAGCTTTCCTGCCAGGTGAAGAGAAAGTTGCGCGTCGTGCGAAGCAGATCTTCGCAGAGTTCCTTTGCCTGGTGTGCCGCATCGCCGACGAAGAGGGCGACGATCTCGTCTCCGCTCAAGCGGGCCAGAGCGGTTGCGGCACCCAACTTGGTCTGCACGATCTGCCCGAGCTGTTCGAGGACCTTATTGCCGGCGGCGTGACCGAACGTGTCGTTGATCACCTTGAATCGGTCGATATCGATCAAGCAGAGCGCGTGTTTGGGGTTCTCCTTGCCGCGCAGCGGCATGACGGCACCGAGGACGCGCTCGAAGGTCGGGCGGTTTTGGAGCCCCGTCAGCGGGTCGCGCTGCTCGAGAAACTCCATACGTTGCTCGCTGCGCTCGAGGTCGGTCATGTCCTCCGCGATCAGCATCCGGAAATCCTCGCCGTCGAGCGTCAGGGGTCGAGTCAGCACACGCATCGGGAACTGCCGATCGTCCGCTCGGACGCCGCGGAGGTGCAGCACGCGCGATCCGAGTCCGGGGCGCGCGCGGGTGCTCTCGATCACCTCCGACAGTCGCAGATCGGGAATCAGGATCTCGATCGGCAAGGCCAGGGTCTCTTCGCAGAGGCGGCCGAAGAGGATCTCGGCGGCCGGATTGAACAAGCGGATCCGGCCGTCGACGTCGGTCAAGATCACCCCGTGCGAGACGGTGCCGAGCAGGGCGCGCAAGGTCTCGCCGGCGGCGTCCAGATCGGCGAGGTCGTGGAGCTCTGCGCGTGCGAGTGAACGGAAACGCAAATAGAAGAGGGGTGCGATCGTCATCGTCGCGATCGCGACGCCCAGCGCCAAGGCCAGCGCGACCCCGAGCTCGGCGTGCTGCCGGCTCGAATCGTCAGCGATCGCCGACATCCGCTCGCGATAATCCCAGGCCACCAGGCCCAAGGTCAGGAGGCTGCCGCTCAGGGCGATCACAAAGCCCCGAGTGGCCGAGCGCGTGGAGGCGGGAACAACCCGATAGGGTCTCCAGGGATGCCGAATCAATCGGTTCGGACGGAGGCTCATGGTCGGGCGCAGACGGCCCCGTGGCCGTCTAGGCGCTGAGCCTCCGATACTTGAGTCGGTGCGGCTGATCCGCCTCGGTGCCCAAACGCCGATGCCGATCGGCCTCGTAATCGGCATAGTTGCCTTCGAACCAGGTCACTTGCGAGTCGCCCTCGAAGGCCAGAATGTGGGTCGCGATGCGATCCAGGAACCAGCGATCATGGCTGATCACCACCGCGCAGCCGGGGAAGGTCAACAGGGCCTCCTCGAGTGCGCGCAGTGTCTCCACGTCCAGGTCATTGGTGGGCTCGTCGAGCAGCAGGAGGTTGCCGCCGCTCTTCAAGAGCTTCGACAGATGCACCCGGTTGCGTTCCCCGCCGGAGAGATCGCCGATGCGCTTCTGTTGATCGGTGCTCTTGAAGTTGAAGCGGCTGCAGTAGGCGCGCGAGGACATCTCGTAGCGACCGACCACGATGTTGTCCGCCCCGTCGGAGATCTCCTCCCAGACGGTCTTGCTGTCGTCGAGCGAATCGCGGCTTTGATCGACATAGGCGATCTTCACCGTCTCGCCGATGCGCAGATTGCCGGCGTTGGGTGTCTCCTGCCCGGTCAGGATGCGGAAGAGCGTCGTCTTGCCGGCGCCATTCGGGCCGATGATGCCGACGATGCCGCCCTTGGGCAGGGTGAAGGAGAGGTTGTCGTAGAGCAGATTATCGCCGTACGCTTTTTTCAGCCCCTCGGCCTCGATCACCAGGTCGCCCAGACGGGGGCCCGGCGGGATATAGATCTCGTTGGTCTCGTTGCGGGACTGGAATTCCTGCGACTGCAGCTCGTCGAATCGGGCCATACGCGCCTTGCTCTTGGCGTGGCGGCCCTTCGGGTTGGAACGCACCCACTCCAACTCGTGCTTCATGGACTTGATGCGCGCCTGCTCCTGCTTCTGCTCCAGCTCCAGACGCTGCTCCTTCTGCTCCAGCCAGGAGGAATAGTTGCCCTCCCAGGGGATGCCGTGTCCACGGTCGAGCTCCAGGATCCAGCCCGCGACATTGTCCAGGAAATAACGGTCATGGGTGACGGCCACGACGGTGCCTGGATACTCATGCAGGAAGCGCTCGAGCCAGGCGACCGATTCGGCGTCCAGATGGTTGGTCGGCTCGTCAAGGAGCAGCATGTCCGGCTTGGACAGCAGCAGACGGCAGAGCGCGACACGGCGGCGCTCGCCGCCCGAGAGCCTAGTCACGTCTGCATCCCAGGGCGGAAGACGCAGTGCATCCGCGGCGACCTCTAGTGTGCGCTCCAAATTGTGCCCGTCGGTGGCCTCGATCAGGTTTTCGAGCTCGGCCTGCTCCTTGGCCAGAGCGTCGAAGTCCGCATCCGGCTCCGCATAGGCGGCATAGACCGCATCTAGCCGCTCCAAGGCCGCCGTGATGTGGCCGAGCGCCTCCTCGACATTGCCGCGCACGTCCTTGTTCGGATCGAGCCCCGGCTCCTGCGACAGGAAACCGATCTTGATGCCGGGCTGAGGGCGCGCCTCGCCCTCGATCTCGGTATCGAGACCGGCCATGATCTTCAGCAGGGTTGATTTACCCGAGCCGTTCAGACCGAGTACGCCGATCTTGGCGCCCGGGAAGAAGGACAGAGAGATATCGCGCAGGATGACGCGCTTGGGCGGCACGATCTTGCCGACCCGATTCATTGTAAAGATGTATTGAGCCATGGATTCGGGAGTCTTTTCTTCGGGACGATGTCGTCGAGGGACTGCATTTCGCGAGGAATGCGCGGTGGTGCGCTGCGTCGGTCGTGACCGGAACAGGGGCCGACCGCTTCTGCGTGACATTCTGCGCCGGCCTTCGAAAAATGTCCAAGGCGTGGACCGGACTCACGCGTTTAGAATGCGGGCAAACAGGCGCCCCCGAAGAGGCGATCCCGTTCCCGCTGTGCACCGAGGAGCAACCCGATGGTCGAGACAATCATTCCCGTGGTCGGCTTTGTCGCTCCGAGCGGGTCGGGCAAAACCACCTTGCTCCGGCAGGTCGTCGCCGTTCTCGGCGGTCGTGGTCTGCGCGTCGGCTACCTCAAACATGCACACCATCGCTTTGACCTGGACGTGCCCGGCAAGGACAGCTACGAGGTGCGCGAGGCCGGTGCGCATCAGACCCTGCTGGCCTCCAAGGCACGCTGGGCGTTGCAGGTCCAAAATCCGATGCAGGGCGAGGACCCGGATCTTCATCGGATGCTTGCGCGGTTCGAGCTCGACAGACTCGATCTGGTCCTCGTAGAAGGCTTTAAGCATGCGGACTATCCGAAGATCGAGGTCCATCGCCCGTCCACGGGGGAAGCGCCGCTCTATCCCGGTGATCCGAGCATCATTGCGGTAGCCACCGACGTTTCCCTCGCAGTCGAGTCACCGCTCGTCGTGCTCCCCCTCGACGATTACGAGACCGTCGCCGATTTTATCCTGTCGCGTCTCGAAAACGTCCGTTTGCGCATCGCATCCTGAGCATTTAGGGTTCCGATAGACCCCTAAGGCCGGAGCCCGGATCGCGACCACATTCCGGTCCGCGGGATGCACGGCGCCGTCATCGTCGCCCGACGGCGCTTACTTCTCCGCTGTGAGATAAGCGATCCACCCGGCGTCCGGCTCTCCGCTTTCGACCGGCACAAAGACGCCGTCCGGCTTGCCGTGGGCGTCCCACCCCTGCCAGTAGACCATCACTCGCGAAAAGCCGGCCGCCGCCAGCAACTCGCGGATCTCCGGCAATGTCCACAGCCGCCAATCGTAGCTGAAGGCAAGCGGCCACTCCGATCCATCGTCGAACCGAAAATGGATATGACACACCAGCCTGCCGGTCACGGGTTCGTACGCCGCTTGTTCCCAGATATAGGTGAAGCTGCCGCCCTGCGGGTCCGCTACCCGCCGCTCCTCTGTAAGTAGGCGAAAGGTGTCGTAACCACCAAAGGCATCGAGAAAAAAGATCCCACCCACAGCCAAGGTGTCGCGTACCCGTTCGAAATAGCGCAGCAGATGGCACCGGTCTGTGAGTAGCCAGTAGCTGCAATTCATCGCCAAGACGATATCGGGGGAGGGCGTCTCGACCTCGCGGACATCTCCCGCAATCAAGGCGACTCGCGCCCGTGCGGACGCGTCCAACGCCGCGAGATTATGATGCTCCCCCCAGGCCAGGACATCGGGGTCCAGGTCCACGCCCCGGGCCCGATTCCGTTTGCGCCGACTCACCCACTCGCAGCACACCGCGGCCGTCCCGCAAAAATCCTCGCGCAGCAGGCGAGCACTTCGCCCGCGCAGCTGCCGAAAGGTCCGGTCGACGAAATCAATCTCCGTTCGCGGGTTCTGGACAGCCAACTGATAAAGGCGGTAACGATCGGCAACATCGGCCAGCGCCGGATGCCCCGGGTCCTTTCGGGAAACCATGTTTCTGTGGATTCCTCCGGGTGGATTTCCGTGGGTGGATTTCGGAAAGGTCGTGGATTTCAGACAGGACATTCCCCTCGACGAGGCATCGCCCATCCAGACTTTTCGAGCCTGATTTGAACGCAATCCTGCCTTCCTGTATTCTACCGGGCTCGCGGGTCGTAGCCATGGCAATTGGAGAGCAATTCCCCTCTCGGCTCGATCGCGATTCCCCGTGGAGAGGTGTCCGAGT
>NZ_JAABRP010000093.1 GCF_011390875.1 Thiocapsa sp. | reverse complement strand
ATATTCTTATCCGGATGAAGGAGGGCGTTTTGAGACGGGAAATATGCGGACTCCCTCTCCGCCACTATTTTAACTTAAAGAACTGATCTATAAAGAAAAATAATAACAAGACGGTCGGCATACCCACAAACGTACCCACAAAATGCTCCGGGCTTTCTCAAGTCGTCCTTGGACAAAGTAGCCGATCCTGAACGGCCGCCGTCGGAAATCCGTCCTCTCCTCGTTCACTGTGTGATCTTCCGGCTCAATCTGCATTCCAGACAGCTAGACTATCAGGGCTGCTAAGAGCG
>NZ_JAABRP010000092.1 GCF_011390875.1 Thiocapsa sp. | reverse complement strand
GACAACGCCCAATCGCTGGGCCTGACCGGAACCGAGCAGTTCGACATCACCGGGCTGGACAACGCCGAGGCGAAGGCGGTGACCGTCACTGCGACGGCGCCCGACGGGTCGGTGAAGACCTTCAAGGCCAAGGTGCGGATCGATACCCCGAACGAGATCGACTACTACAGGCACGGCGGGATCCTGCCCTACGTCCTGCGTCGGCTCGCGGCCTGATCCGATGGCGATGGATCTCACCGGCCTGACGGCCATCTCGCCCGTCGACGGGCGTTATGGCGCCAAGACGACCGATCTGCGGCCGATCTTCAGCGAATTCGGGTTGATCCGCTACCGGGTGCTCGTGGAGATCCGCTGGCTCCAAACCTTGTCGCGGCACCCCGGAATCCCTGAGGTGCCGGTCTTCTCGGCCGATGCCGACCGGCTGCTCGACAACATCGCCGAGCAGTTCGGCGTCGAGGATGCACAACGTATCAAGGAGATCGAGCGCACGACGAACCACGATGTGAAGGCGGTCGAGTATTTCCTGAAGGAGCAGGTCGCAGCCCATCCGCAAGTCCACGCGGCCAGCGAGTTCATTCACTTCGCCTGTACCTCCGAGGACATCAACAATCTCGCCCACGGGCTCATGTTGAGCGCCGGGCGGGACCATGTCCTGCTGCCCGAGATGGACGCCGTCATTGCGGCCGTTCGGGACTTGGCGCATCGCTATGCCGATCAGCCGATGCTCTCGCGCACCCACGGACAGCCGGCCACGCCGACGACGCTCGGCAAGGAGATGGCGAACCTCGTCCACCGTCTGCGCATCCAGCGCGATCGAGTCGCCGAGGTGACGCTGCTGGGCAAGATGAACGGCGCGGTCGGACACTACAACGCCCATCGCGTCGCCTATCCGGAGGTCGACTGGCCGGGTTTGACCCGCGACTTCGTGGAATCTCTCGGGCTCGCCTGGAACCCCTACACGACCCAGATCGAGCCCCATGATTACATGGCGGAGCTGTTCGACGCGCTGGCGCGCTTCAACACCATCCTGATCGACCTCTCGCGCGACCTTTGGGGCTACATCTCGCTCGGTTATTTCAAGCAGCGTACCGTCGCGGGTGAGGTCGGCTCCTCGACCATGCCGCACAAGGTCAACCCGATCGACTTCGAGAACGCGGAAGGCAACCTCGGGATCGCCAACGCCATCCTCGGACATCTGGCCGCAAAGCTGCCCATCTCGCGTTGGCAGCGCGACCTCACCGACTCCACCGTTCTTCGCAACCTCGGCGTCGGCCTCGCCCACACCAGCATTGCCTTGCAGTCGGCGCTGCGCGGTATCGGCAAGCTCGAAGCCGACCCTGCACGAATGGCGGCCGATCTGGATGCGAACTGGGAGGTCTTGGCCGAGCCGATCCAGACCTTGATGCGCCGCTACGGTGTCGACCGTCCTTACGAGCGGCTCAAAGAGCTGACGCGCGGGCAGCGCATCGGACCCCAAGCGCTGAAGGTCTTCATCGACGGACTGGAGATCCCGGAAGACGCGAAGGCCGAGCTCGCGGCACTGACACCCGCAAACTATCTCGGGGACGCCGCTCGGCTTGCACGCGAAATCTGAGTAGTGGGAGAATAAAAAAGGCCGCTCACGTCGAGACGTGAACGGCCCTCCCATAAGCCCCGGTCGGGGGGATGAGGCTTATTGGACCCTACCGCACCGGTCACGCGAGTGGTCGGTGCGGTTCTAAAACGGGGATGGAGAACTGCGAAGGGATTCAGCGGGGATGCCCGATCCCCGGCGCAAGGCCGGGAGATCGATGCACCCGTCGTGACGGCTGGGCGTCAGTTACCCTCGTACTCGGCAAGGATCTTCACGCGGCGCTGCTGCACCGAGAAGATGTCGTACTCAGGCAGCATGTCGCGCTTGCCCATACTGGTGACGGAGACGATGTCGCTTGAAGGGATACCCTTGCTGACCATGTAGTCGCGAATCGTCTCGGCACGGCGCATGCCGAGGGCCATGTTGTACTCGTCGGAACCCTTGGCATCCGTATGGCCGACGAGCGAGATCTCCTCGCGGGTGTCGGTCGCCTTCACCTGAGCGATGTAGTCGTCGAGACGACGCAGCTCGTCGTCGTTCACGATGTTTTGAATCTCGTACTTGTCGAACTCGAAGTTCAGTCGGACAACGAATTCCTTCGGTACGACGGCCTTCACGCAGGGCTCCAGATCGTTGGGGCCGTGCAGACTCTGCCAGCACTCGCCGTAGCTGGTTACCCAAGCCGTTCCTTCGGGCTGGGCAGACCAGAAATGCTCGTAATTGTAATCGGCTTGGACGGACAGCGGAGCCGCCATTGTTACGGCCATCGCGAGCGGAGCAGCAAGCGCGGCCAGCCTTGAGGTCTTTTTCTGTTTGCGCATCTTTATTGTTTCCTGTTCGGGTGGATGGATGATGATTCTAACGTCGACGTTGACCGAAGGCGGAGAACATGTCTGGAAAAAGCAACATCATCGTAGGTGAATCGCTTGTTCGCCGCGGGTCTGTCGCCGTTGGCCTGCTCATCGGTTCAAGAGTGCGCGCGGACGGCATAGACAGACCGCACTTGGGACAACGACATTTTAGCCTACAACAGGCACAAAAGTGCAACTTTTTTCAGTGCGCGAAACATATTTGCAACGACCGCTGCCAGAATACCACATCAACCCAATGCATATCGAGGACCGAGCCGCGCAGCCACGTTGCATGCGCACGGCCGCACACCCCTGTTGTTATTTCGCAACTGCCTCTTTCGGGCACCCGGCAACGTGATTTTTCAGCTCGACACGGACAGTACGAATGCCGCGGCGAGACCGCTCGGAGCTCCGCGGCATGAAACAACCTCAACCACCTCACGGCCCGCGATTACTGGAAACGCGTCGCGAGATTCGTGACGCCGGGATTGTGGTCGCACAGGCGGCGCGCCGCGAGCTGCTCGTGTTCGACCGCACCCTGGATCTCGATCTCTACAATACGCACGCGTTTATCGAGGCCGCGAAGAGGCTCGCACTCGCACGCCCGAACACGCCCGTACGTGCACTCCTGAGCCATCCGGAGCAAGGGCTTAAGACCGGAAATCAGATCGTCGGGCTCGCGCAGCGACTGACCTCGAGGATCGCGATTCGCCGTCTGGCCGACGTCCCGAGTCGTCCCGATGCCTTTCTGATCAGTGACGAGCGTGCGTACCTCAAGCGACCCGACGCCGAAGGCGGCGAAGGCATTCTCGACATGCACGGCCGAATGGAGGCCCGTCGCCTGCGGGCCGACTTCGAGCAGATGTGGGAGCACGCCGAGGTCGACGCCGAGCTACGACGCCTTCATCTGTGACGGCGCATCGGTTCTCGAGCCGCGGCCCACCTCGCTCGCCCGCACTAGCGCCGCTCGCTCAACAGCACGCGGTCCGTCTCTTCGGGTCCGACATAGATCTGACGCGGCCGGGCAATCTTATTGCCGGGCGTCTGCTCCTGCTCCCACCAGTGGGCGATCCAACCGGGAAGTCTCCCGATCGCGAACATGACCGTGAACATATTCACCGGAATCCCGATCGCGCGCAGAATGATACCGCTGTAAAAGTCCACGTTGGGATAAAGCTGGCGATCGACGAAGTAAGGATCTTCAAGCGCGATCTCCTCGAGCCGACGTGCGATATCGAGCAGCGGATCCTTGACGCCGAGCTGCGGCAAGAGCCGCTCGGCGATTTTCGCCAGCATCCGCGCGCGCGGGTCGAAGTTCCGATAGACGCGGTGCCCGAAACCCATCAGCCGGACCTTGCTGTCTTTGTCTTTGGCCAGGCGCACATAGTCGTCCGGGGTCATCTGTCCCTGGTGGATCTGCTCGAGCATCTCCAGCACCGCAACGTTCGCTCCGCCGTGCAACGGACCCCACAGCGCGCAGACGCCTGCCGCACAGGAGGCGAAGAGATTGGCCTGGCTCGAGCCGACCATGCGCACCGTCGAGGTCGAACAGTTCTGCTCATGATCGGCGTGCAGCAACAGGATCAGGTTGAGCGCGTCTCGAACGATCGGCTCGCAGACATAATGCTCGTAGGGCTGCGAGAACATCATGTGCAGAAAGTTCGGAACGTATCGCAGTTTGGGATCCGGGTAGATGTACGGCAGCCCCCTGGAGTGGCGATAGGCGTAAGCGGCGATGGTGCGGATCTTACTGATGAGGCCGGCCGCAGCGATCCGCACCGAATCCTTGTCCTGGAGCTCGAAGATCTCCGGATGAAAACAGGACAGGGCATTGATCATAGCCGAGAGGATGGCCATCGGCGGCGCCGCACGCGGGAAACCCTCGAAGTGATGCTTCATCCCCTCGTCGAGGTTGGCGCACCCGGTCAAATCAGCAGCAAAGGTGTCGTATTCCTCCGGGGTCGGAAGATGGCCGAAGATCAGGAGCCAGGCGACCTCGACGAAGTTCGGCGCGTCCTCGAACTGCTCGATCGGAATACCCCGATAGCGCAGAATCCCCTGCTCGCCGTCGATAAAGGTGATGGCGCTTCGGCAACTCCCGGTATTGCCGTATCCGGGATCGAGTGTGATCAGACCCGTTTCCGCGCGCAGGTTTCGGATATCGATTGCGCGCTCCCCCTCCGTCCCCTCGATGATCGGAAAACGATAGGTGGCGTCGCCCACGGTCAAGGTCGCTTCGTTGGACATGACATCCTCCAAGGGATGAGGGGGAATTAACGCGGATCGGTGTTCGGGCGGTGCAGTTGGCGCCTGCCTCCTGCCGCCTGTTATGAGCTATCAGCTATCAGCTGGCGGCTGGTAGCTGCCGACTGACGACCGTCAGATCTCCGAGACGACCTTATCGTAAAACGTCAGATAGTCATCCGGTGTCGCGCCCTCGCGCCACTCGATCGCGGAGCGTGGGTGTTGATTGAGCTGTCCGGTGATGTTGTACGGAACCGACGGTCCCCAATCCAGCTCCTTGCGCAGCGGCAACATCCTGTTTTGGATGACTTCAATGATGGGGCGGACATTGAACTTGGGGTTGCGCAGGAAACCGAGCAGCAGTTCGGTATGGCAGTTCCCGGCGCCGCGGCCGAAGCCGAAGATCGTCGAGTCGACCCGGTTGCAGCCCAGGATGATGGCCTCGATGGTATTGGCGAAGGCCAATTGGAGATTGTTGTGTGCGTGGATGCCGATTTCCTTCCCGGTGCCTTCAAGTGCCGCAGTGTACTTTCGGTAGAGCCGGTCGATCTGCTCACGGTAGAGATAGCCGAAGCTGTCGACGATGACCATGGTGCTGGCCGGGGTCTCCGCGATCGCCTCGAGCACGGTATCGATCTCGGTCTCGGTAATGTTCGAGACAGCCATCAGGTTGGCGGTGGTCTCGTACCCGAGCTCGGTCGCGTGGCGGATCATGTCTACCGCCTCGGACACCTGATGGGCGTAGAAAGCGACACGGATCATCGAAAGGACGCTCTCGCTCGCGGGCTGGATCTGGGTTTGCCAATCGCTCTTTCCGGCATCCGCCATCACCGCCAGCCTGAGTCCGGTGGCCTCGGCGTCGTGGTCACCGACCACGCGGCGCAAATCGGCCTCGTCGCAATGGCGCCAAGGACCGAACTTGTCCTTCGGGAAGACACGCGGCGAGTTCTTGTAGCCAATCTCCATGTAGTCGATGCCCGCGTCGATACAGGCGTGATAAAGCGCCGTGACGAAGTCATCGCCGAACTGGTGGGCGTTGACGAGCCCCCCGTCGCGAACGGTGCAATCGAGCACCTTAAGCTCGGGTCGGAAGGTAATCCAGGGGGCCTTTTCGGACATCAAACATGCTCCGGAGAATCATTGAAGATCGGCCATTTTGAGGCTCCGACGACTTCTGAGCAAACCTCTCCGATCTCAGCGCACGGCAGGCCCGTCCGCCGCCGCAAGCAGGGCCATCCGTACCAGCTCCGCAAGGGAGTCGGCACGCATCTTTTCCATGACCCGGGCGCGATGTGCCTCGACCGTCTTGGCGCTCACACCGAGTGCGGCGGCGATGTCTTTGTTCGACTTGCCGTCCGTGACCATCGCCATGACCTCATGCTCGCGCGGCGTGAGCTCCGCGAGTCGTGCCGCGATATCGGCGCGCGCCGCCTGGCCGGCTCGCTGTCTTTGATCGTCGTCGAGTGCGCGCCGAATGCTGCGCAGCAGATCTTCGTCGTGAAACGGTTTCTCGATGAAGTCGATCGCTCCCGCCTTCATCGCTTTCACGGCCATCGAAACGTCGCCGTGCCCGGTAATCAAGATCACCGGCAGACGATAACCCTCGCGCGCCAGATAACTCTGCAGCTCCAGCCCACTCATTCCGGGCATCCGCACATCGAGCAGCAGGCAGCCGGCGCGCCCCGGATAGTAGCTGGCGAGAAAGACGTCGGCCGACTCGTAGGTCTGGACCGACATGCCGGTCGATTCGATCAGCCACTTCAGAGAGGTTCGCATAGCTTGGTCGTCATCGACGACGAAGACGGTTGCGTCGGTGGTCATGTCAGGCTCTCCAAGAGCTCGGATTCACTCGCAGCCGTCGCTTCGGGCGCATCGGCCTGCGCGAGGGGCAGCGAGACGTAAAAGATCGAGCCCTGTCCGGGCTCGGATTCGGCCCAGATGCGGCCCTCGTGATTCTCTACGATGGTCTGGCTGATCGCCAAACCCATGCCCATGCCGCCCTCCTTGGTTGTAAAGAAAGGATGGAAGAGATGCAGAATACGGTCTGCAGTGATGCCCGGGCCGGTATCTTCGACCTCGACGATGGCCTGATCGGCCTCAACCCGGGTCCGAATACGCAGACGACGACGGTCCTCGGGCGACTCCTGCAGGGCGTCGATCGCATTGCGAACCAGGTTCAACAGCACCTGCTCGATCTGGACCAGGTCGACGTTGACCGGAATCGGGTGCGCGCCGGGATCCACCTCGATCTGTAGAGCCAGTCGAGTGGTCTCGAACTCGACGAAGGAGCACACCTCGCGCACCAGATGATTCAGATCGGCGTCGGTGCGGATCGGCGGCTGCTTGCCGACCAAGGCACGCAGGCGACGAATGATCTCACTCGCCCGTTGGGCCTGCACCGTGATTTGGCCCATGGCACCGACCAGATCCT
Source organism: Thiocapsa sp. (assembly GCF_011390875.1). Lineage (GTDB taxonomy): Bacteria > Pseudomonadota > Gammaproteobacteria > Chromatiales > Chromatiaceae > Thiocapsa. Next base: position 12,219 of record NZ_JAABRP010000092.1, on the reverse strand, counting down.
CGGTCTTGGACGAGGCGCTCTGCAGACGGCGACTACAGCCGTTGGCATAGTTGACGATTGCCGAGAGCGGCTGATTGAGCTCGTGCGCCATGCCGGTCGCCATCTCGCCCATGGTGCTGAGTCGGCACACATGCACCAGCTCGGCCTGATGCTGACGGGCCTCCTGCTCGGCGCGGCGCACCGCGGTGATGTCGCGGGCATAGATGTTGAGATAACCGAGATCTCGGATGGGCGCGAACAGCAGCGAATAAACCTGCCCCGCGATCTCCTGCTCCCGCTCTTGGGGCTCGCCGCTTTCGAGCGCAACGGCGATCTCTTCGCGCCAATCCTCCGGCAGGCACTCGCCCGGCTCGGCACCCCAGGCCTGCAGCAAGGGACGACTGGCACGATTGGCATACACGATCAGACCCTCGCCCGTCACCCGCAGGATCGGATTCGGGCTCTCGCTGGCAAACCGCGCGAGGCTCTTGATCTCGCGCTCGGCCTGCTTGCGCGCCGTAATGTCATGGATGTAAAGGGTATAAAAGCGCTCGGACTCCAAGTCGATCGGTACGATCGAGATCTCCACCGGGATCTCCGAACCATCCGAGTGCTGCGCGACCAGCTCGCCCCGCCCTTGGGGCTCGCGATGAAGGTGGCGCGAGCGGTCGAGAAGACGCTGAAAGGCCGGGCGCGCGATCTCGGGCAGAAAGCGCTCGGCAAAGACGGTCCCCGTGGCCTCGCCGCGATCGAGCCCCAACACGCGCTCCGCCGACGGATTGAGCTCGATGATCCGACCGCCATGGTCGAGCGTTACGATCGCATCCAGCGACGCCTCCATGACAGCCGCTTTGAGCGCCTCGCTCTCGCGCATTTCGGCTTGATGCTTGATGCTCATCTCCTCGCGCGCCTTGAGCACCAGCTGCGTGAAATGCTGGATCCATTCCTCGAGCAGGAGCAATTGATTGCCGCCGCGATGAAACCCGGGCTCCGGAATACCGAGCGCCCGTTGGGAAAATCGCGTCATGCGCTTCAGTACCGCGTTCAGTCGCGACGACACCAGATAGATGACCGCGGTGAACACCAGAATGTAGACGGCGGCGGCAATCCCGCGCTGCCGGCGCTCGAAGATGCGGACATGCCGCGACATCTTCTCGACCGCGGCATGCGGGACAAAGGTCGCAAACAGGACGTTCGAATCGGAACCCTCGTACTCCGCCATGGACTGGGAGGTGACCAGATAGCTCCCGGACCATTCCGAGAGCAGGCTTCCGGGTGTCAGCATCTGCGAGTCGACGCTCGCGACGATCCGCTGGTCGGCCCCGTCCACCAACGCCGCCGCGGCGCGCCCGACATAGACGCCGCGTTGGGACGAGGCCAGAAAGGCATCATCCACGGGCACCAGAACCACCAGATGTCCCATCGCGTAGCCACCGGCGTCCTCGACAGCATCGCTGCTGAGCAAGTAGAGTTTGTCGTCGAACCGCTCGATGACCGATCGCACATCACGCACGTTGAGCAAGCGGGTCGGGATTCGGGTCGCAATCTCCTCGGGAAGCGGATCGTTGCCGGATTGGAAGACCTCTCGAATCCGACCCTGGGGGTCGGTCAGCAGAACATGACTCGGGGAGCTCAGCGCCTCGCGCTCGAAGAAATCCGGGAGCCAATGCGGACGAAACTCCTTGTAGACGACGGGAACGGCGGTGTCGTCTTCGAACCAGAACAGCGGCTCGAGATATTCGGAAAGGCGCCGGTGGTTGGCGAGCAGGCGCGTGGTCGCTCCATAGTTGGAGAGATAACGGTCGAAGCGAATCAGGCTCTCGCGTGCACGCTGGTCGAGCTGCGCTTGGAGCTCCTGCTCGAAGATCTTGTCGACCTGACGGCTTTGCACCTGATCGAGAAGCCCCCATACCGCCAGCCCCACGGCAAGGCCGACGAGGATCGCGATCACGGGCATGGGTACGCGCCGCAGCAAGACGAACAGGATGGATTTGACGGAGTGCCGCATTAAACCGCGTCCAGAGCGACATGCTCATTTTCGAGAAAGCTCGACGTTTGGTGCATCCAAAACCCTCAGCGGGGACGCGGTTTAAAATGAAATTCTTGAATATGTTAAACCGCGTCGAGTCCGACGGTCGTCACGTCTGCCGGGGCCGATCCCATCCAAAAACATCGCAAACCGCGCCGGGCGCGGTTCAAGGACACCATGGACCTCGACATCAGCCTTGCCAAGACCCCTTCCCTGCTGCGCCGCATCGGGGCATTGCTCTATGACAGCGTGCTGCTGCTCGGCGTTCTAATGTTCGCGGTCATGCTGGTCGTCATTCCCTACACCAGCCTCACCGGCGCCTCGCCGAACGAGCACCCGCTCCATCTTGCCCTGATGCAGGTCTACTTGGCGATCGTGATCTGCGGGTTCTATGTCTACTTCTGGACCCACGGCGGTCAGACCCTCGGCATGCGCGCCTGGCGGTTTCGCGTGATCCGCGACGACGGCGAAAACCTGAACACAGGCGACGCGCTCAAGCGATTCGGCTGGGCCCTGTTGAGCCTCTTGCCGGCCGGACTCGGCCTCTGGTGGAGCCTGATCGACCGAGACGGTCTGGCCTGGCACGACCGCCAATCGCAGACTCGGCTGGTGATGCTGCTGCGATCCGGGAAGAAACCCTGAGTCGCTGTCCCTATCCCACCCGACGAAGCAAGAACAGAGCCCCGGTGATGAACAACAACGGCGGCATGATCGCCGCAACCAGCGGGTCGAGCCCGAACAGCAGCGCGACGAAAGCAAAGGTGCGGCTGACCAAGTAATAGAGGATGCCGACCAAGACGCCGACGAAGATGCGCGGACCGAGCCCCGTGGTGCGCGCCGAGCCGAGGATGATCGGAATCGCTACAAAGATCATCGAAAGCGTCAGGACCGGGTGCAACACCTTACCCCAGAAGGCGACCTCGTAGGGTCCGGCATCCTGCTTATTGAGCGTCATGAAGCGGATGTACTTATAGAGTCCCCAGACCGGCAGCACCTGCGGATCCACGACCACGACCTTGAGCAGCCCCGGATCCAGCATTGAGCTCCATTCGGCCCGCTCCGTGCGCTCCACCTCGACCCCCGCAGCACTTACCCGGCTGCGTGCGATGTCTTCCAGCACCCAACCGGCCTCGCTGTAACGCGCACCGGCCGCGTGGGTTGCGACCAGCGAGCCTGCTTCCGCGTCCACCTGGTAGATGAAGATGTCGCGCAGACGCGTCGGCGAGGCGATCTCGCGGATGTTGACATAGGCACGACCGTCGATTGCCCAAAAGCCGTACGGGGTCTGCTGGGCAACATCGCCCGAGAGCGCTTGACGGCGTAGTTCCAGGCCGCGTTGCTCCGCAACCGGCGCGATGACCTCCCCGACGACCACCGCGAGTGCCGCCAGCAGCAGACCGCCGAGTAGGCCGGCCCGAATGATCCGCGCCACCGAGAAGCCGGCGGCCCGCATCGCCACCAGCTCCGAGCGGCTCGCCAAGGCTCCGAGGCCGATCAGGGCGCCGATGAGAGTCGCGATGGGAAAGACCTGATAGGCATAGCGCGGCAGGCTCAGCGCCATGAACGCCAGCGCATCCGCCAGGCCGTAACCATCGACTCCGACGGCGTCGATCTCGTCGGCGAGGATAAAAAAGCCGAGGAGCGGCAACAGAACCGCAAGCGTGAGCAGCGTGCCACCGATGACCGCGCCCGCGAGATAGCGCTCGAGGATGATCATGAGGCCAGACCCGCCACCTCGACCCGTGCGGCGCTCACCCGCGCGAGGGAAACGCCTCGTCGATGCGAAGCCGACGCGACGCGTCCGAGGCCCTCGAGCGTGCGGGCTTCGACCGAACGGTTTCTTCCGGTAGACTCGTAGTTCGACATCAAAAGCACCAGATCCGTGAACGGCCGACGGTCGGCAACGCGTCGCGACCGACCGGCCCGGAAACCGCTCTCACCCTGGCCCTCCAAGAGGAGTCCGACGATGGAATTCAGAATCAAGACCGGCGAGATCGCTCAACTCAAGACGCCCTGTATCCTGATCGGGATCTTCGAGGGGCGCAAGCTCGCCGGGCCGTCCGCCACGCTCGATACCGCCACGGGCGGGCGCCTGTCCGAGCTCCTGAAGAAAGGGGACATGGACGGTCGGCTCGGCGGCACACTCATGCTCTACGACCTGCCCGGCCTAGCCAGCGAGCGGGTCCTCGTGGTCGGATGCGGCAAACACAAGGAGTTCGGGCGCGAAAACTATCGCAAGGCACTGATCGGCGCCCTGGCCGCGCTCCAGCAGACCCATGCAGGCGCCGCACTCTGCACCTTGCCCGAGCTCGGTCCGGACGGGCTCGACCTCTACGCCGCCGTGCGCGACCTCGTCACCACCGCCGAGGACAAGACCTATCGCTACACCCTGACCAAGAAGGACGACAAACAGGCACCCAAGACACCGCTGAAGCGGCTCGACGTCTGGCTCTCCGAGAAGGCCGACGCGCAGAGTGCCGAGCAGGCGATTCAACACGGCAGCGCCATCGCGGCCGGCATGGCCCTGTCCAAAGAACTCGGGAACCTGCCCGGCAACATCTGCACACCGACCTATCTGGCCGAGAAGGCGCTGGAGCTCGGCGAGCGCTACGAGCGTCTGGAGACCGAGATCCTCGAAGAGGCCGACATGGAGGAGCTCAAGATGGGCGCGCTCCTCTCGGTCTCGCGCGGGAGCCGCCAGCCGGCGAAGCTGATCGTCATGCACTACCGCGGCGGCGAGCCCGACGCCAAACCGGTCGTGCTGGTCGGCAAAGGTCTCACCTTCGATACCGGCGGCATCTCGATCAAGCCGGCCGCCGACATGGACGAGATGAAATACGACATGTGCGGCGGCGCCGGCGTCTTCGGGACCATGCTTGCCGCCTGCGAGCTGGGCCTGCCCATCAACCTCGTCGGCGTCGTCCCCTCGTCCGAGAACATGCCTGACGGCGACGCCAACAAACCCGGCGACATCGTCACCAGCATGTCCGGCCAGACCATCGAGGTCCTCAACACGGATGCCGAAGGCCGCCTCATCCTCTGCGATGCCCTCACCTACAGCGAGCGCTTCGACCCGGAGCTCGTGATCGATCTGGCCACGCTGACCGGCGCCTGCGTGATCGCCCTCGGCAAGCATGCCTCCGGCCTTTTCACCACCGACGATCATCTCGCCGAGGAGATCCTCGCGGCCGGCCAAGCCGCCGCCGATCGCGCCTGGCGCATGCCCTTGTGGGACGACTACCAGCAGCAGCTCGACACCAACTTCGCCGACATGGCCAACGTGGGCGGGCGCGAGGCCGGCGCCGTCACCGCCGCTTGCTTCCTTGCGCGCTACACCAAGGCCTATCGCTGGGCACACCTCGACATCGCCGGCACCTCCTGGCTGAGCGGCAAGGAAAAGGGCTCGACCGGACGACCTGTCGCCTTGCTGACCCAGTTCCTGCTCCGGCGCGTTAGTGGTCAGTAAATCGACCACCGACACGGGAGACGCCGTTCAGAGTTCTCTCTTTTTATTCTGAACCGCGTCAGGGACGACGTCGCTGGTGACCTCGACGCCCAACCCCGGTCAAACCGGATCATGGGCTGCGGACGCGGTTCAGTTCAGAGACGTTTTATGAGCTCGCGCAGTCGATTCGGGTTCGGCAGGCCGCGGACGATCAGCTCCGGATCGTCCCCGGAGGTGTAGATCTTGATGTCGCCGGCATTCAGGATGCGTTGAAGGAGGCTTTGATGGAGTCGCACCGTGCGCACCGAGGAGAGCTTGATCTCGGTGTAGCTCTTGCTCAGCAGACCGTGGGTCCAGACCAGCTCGTCGTCGCGGATGACGAGATGGTCGGAGCGGGTGGCCAACCACCAGATGCAAAGCTGCAGCAAGGCGAGTCCGGCGACGACGAGACCCGAGATCTTGACAATCCGCTCGTCGAGCGGCTCGGGCAGGGCAACCGGGATCAACACCGGACCCATGACGGCAAACAGGATCCCCGCAAACAACAGGATGATCATCAATGGGGTCGAAAAGGGACGAATCCGCAACATCGAGGGATGAGCGTCGTAATGAATCTCGGACATCGGCATCTCCTGTCTTTTTGCCTGGAGGATCGGTCGACATGTCTCGTCGCCGCGTCCCGCACGACCTGAGCACGAGATCACCCCGTGCAGGCAGGGTTACTATACCCAGAGCAGCGGGATATTTCGCGCGATTGCACGTCGCCGGGCCCCGGACGCCACACCGCCTCTCAGGACGACAAGCCTCCTCATGACGCCCTTCTCGTTGTTGCGGACCTCGTCGGGTCCGGTCCGCTCGCGGCTCCTGCGCGACCTCGTGCTGCTGGTGCTCCTGACCGTAGGCCTGTTGGTGGCCATCAATATCCTCCTGATCAACCTCATCAAGGAGGATCTAGCCGAAAACCGCATTGAGGCCGCAACCGCACTGGTTCGCGACGAGGTTCGCGGTCTCCTGGTGCCGGTCGAGCAGCAGCTGCTGATCATTCGCGACGGTCTCGCCGCCGCCGGTCTGACCCCGGCCGACGAGGGCGCCTTGAATCAGCGCCTGGCTCCGATCCTTGCGCACATGGGCCAGATTGCCGGCGCGATCGATGCCTCGGCCGACGGCGCCGAATATTTTCTGCGCCGCGACGGCAACGGCTGGATGAGCCGCCTGCGGGATCCCGGAACGGGACAGCCGCTGCGAATCACCCGCTGGGACGCCGAGCTGCGTCCGCAGGAGACGCGTGAAGAGGCAAGCGAGCACGATCCGCGCACACGACCCTGGTTCAGCGCGGCGGCCGACCGACCCGGAACCCTGCTCTGGACCCGACCCTATGTCTTCGAGTCGACCCAAATCCCCGGACTCACGGCATCCTTGGGTTGGATGCAGTCAGGCCAGGTGCGGGTCACCGCCCTGGACGTCACCATTCAGACCATCGTCGAGAGCATCGAGCGACACGCCGTCGCCGCCGAAGGACGCGGCTTCCTCTTCAGCGGGGCGGGCGGCGTCTATGTTCCCGAGGACAGCGCACGCGCACCGGATCCGGAACAGGCCAGCGGCTTCTTTTCGGCCCATCTCACACCCGGCGGACCCCTGGCATTCGACGCCGTGTCGGCCTGGAATCAGGCGGACCGACCGTCGCAGGGTTTGATCCGTTTCACCAGCTCGGGCGTTCAGTGGTGGGGCGGCTTCAGACCGCTGACCGAGGACCTCTCGGGCGGCTGGGCAGGCGTCGTCCTTCCCGTCTCCGAGACCCTCGCGATTCTCCGGAGCCGGTGGCATATCGTTGCCCTCACCGTGCTGGGCATCCTGATGGCAAGCCTGGGCATGACGACACTCGTGGTGCGCAAGTACCACCGCCAGCTGCGCGACATGCCCAAACTGAGCATCGACCGGCGACGCGCCGAGGGTGATCTGCGCGAGCTGATCGCCTCGGGCGAAAGTACACATCTGGAGTTTAAATCGACCATGCGCATGAACCTGCACAGCAAGGTGACGGGTCGGGAGATCGAGATGGCGTGGCTGAAGGCCGTAGCGGCCTTTCTGAATTCGGAAGGCGGAATACTGTTGCTCGGGGTATCGGATAGCGGGACGGTGCTGGGATTAGAGGCCGATAAATTCGAGAACGACGACAAGTGCAGGTTGCACTTTAAGAATCTGCTGAACCACCACATCGGGGCCGAGTATGCGCGGTTTGTGCGCTTTGACCTCTATGAACTGGATGGTCTGCGCGTTGGAGCGGTCGAGTGCGAGCGCGCGGACACACCGGCCTTCCTGCACGACGACAAGAACCGCGAGTTGTTCATTATCCGCAACGGTCCGTCGAATATCGAGCTGCCGATTAGTCGTGCGCTCAAGTACATTCGAAGCCGGTTTTGATTTGAAGATGAGAATGACGAGTGGTGTAGCTCGACGAAGTCGCCGGCCGGGGCCGGAAATGTTCCCCGCCCGACCGGCTGTTATTGCGCCGGAGTCGGATTAGAGCTGCCGAATCGAGGTCGGGTAGGCTGCGGAGGTTCCGCTGTCCTTGTTCTTGTCCTTGGTGCAACCTTCGCCGGCCTGGGCGGTCATGAGGGAGCCGGCGACCAGCATGGCACCAAGGAGGGCTGCAGTAGCAAGGGTGGAGAGGCGCATGGACATTGTCGTAAATCCTCGGTTTGTGGATAGGGATGGTGGGGCTCGGAGGGCGTTCAGCCCGCTCTGCCCGACGGGATCGTATCTAGGGGCATCCGAGTCGAGCACAAGCCTCGACCAAGCGCGCCGTGACGCGGAATAACTATCGAGTTTTCAGGGAAATCAGCTCGCCCGTGCGATTGATCCGTCGATGCAAGTCCTCACCCGAGCCGCCGAGGCCGGACGGACGCTATGTGCGCTGCGGCAGATAAGGCACGGCCCTGATCGCCTTAGAATAGACGCCTTGCAACCATCGCACACCACACGAGCCGTCACCGGAGCCTTCGGACATGAAGAAGAAGGATGTCGACTTGCCTGACCCCATCGAGCTGCGGGGATTCAATCGAACGCTGGCGGAGATCGAATGGCTCTTGTTGGTGCTCGTGTTGGTCTATCTGGTGCTCCCGGAGGAGCCCGTCGAGCAGACCTTGGGCATCGCCGCCGCGATCGCGGTGTTCGCCGTGTTCATCTTGGGCTTTCGCTACCTGAACCTCTTCACCCTGCCGGCACGCTGGAAGCTCACGATCGAAACCTGGGCCATGTTGGCCTTCACCGCCTTCGTGGTCTGGCACACGGGCAAGGTCGACAGCCCGCTGATCAGCCTCTTCCTGCTGGTCATCGTCTTCAGCGCCCTCACGCTCGGCAAGCTGATGACACTCCTCGAGGTGGCCCTCATCGCCAGCTTCTATCTCTTCGCCGGTTACACGGCCGCGGGAACCGATCTCTTCGCCTATTCGACCTTCAGCCGTCTGATGCTGCTGTTCGCGCCCGTCGCCTTGGTCGCCTATGTCACCTCGCTGATCGCCTCCGACATGAGCTTCTCGCGCACCTTCGTGCAACGCCTCTCGGAGACCGACGAGCTCACCGGGCTGCCGAACATGCGCGCCTTCTCGGTCGCGCTCAACCGTCACAGAGACTCCGCCGTGATGCGTGACCGGCCTTTCGGTCTCATGATGGTCGACGCGGACAACCTGAAGGAGGTCAACGATCACTACGGGCACGGCGTCGGCAACCAGGTCATCCGCGCTGTAGCCGACGGGATCCGCCGAAGCATTCGCAGCGCGGACCTGGTCGCGCGCTACGGCGGGGACGAGTTCATTCTGCTGCTGCCCGATACCACCGAGCAGGCGGCGCACGAGGCCGCGGAGCGGATTCGCATGATGGTGGCCAGCACGCTGATCGATACCGGCAAAGATGCGGTGACCACGACGGTCAGCATCGGCTACGCCACCTATCCGAGCATGGCCACCGAAGTCGACGACCTGATGGTCCGCGCGGACGAGGCGCTTTATGCCAGCAAACGCGCCGGACGCAACCGTGTCTTTGCATTCAGCGAGATCTCCGAGACGGCCCGCGTCCCGCACGACGATCCGGACTCCCCTCGAACGCCTTTCGCCTAACGAGATTCGTTGAACCCCGAGAGTCAGATCGAGCCAAGACACCAATGCGAGAGCCCAATCGGCAAGGGGATCGGATCCGTCTGCGCGGGGTGCGCCAAAACAACCTCAAGGACATCGATCTCGACCTGCCCCTCAACGCACTGATCGTCGTGACCGGAGTCTCGGGCTCCGGCAAGTCGTCGCTCGCCTTCGACACGCTCTATGCCGAAGGACAGCGGCGCTATGTCGAGACCTTCTCGCCCTATGCGCGCCAGTTTCTCGATCGGATGGACCGCCCGGCGGCCGACCGCATCGAGGGCATCCCGCCCGCGATCGCCATCGACCAGACCAATCCGGTGCGCACCTCGCGCTCCACCGTCGGCACCATGACGGAGCTGAACGACCATCTGAAGCTCCTCATCGCCCGCACCGCCCGGCTCTTCTGTCGCGGGTGCGGTCGGGAGGTTCGGCGCGATACGCCCGAGGGGATTTGGGAGCACTTGGTCGCGTTGCCGGAGGCCGCCGACCGGAACGTCTCGATCGCCTTCGGCGTGCCGGTGCCGGCATCGCTGGACGTCGATGCGGTGAAGACCTTGCTCGCCCAACAGGGCTACATCCGGATCCTGTCGGAGGACGCGACCGCCATCGAAGTGATTCAAGACCGCCTGCGCCTCACCGCCGAGCACCGCGGCCGCGCGATCGAGGCGCTCGAGACCGCACTCGCCCGCGGTCACGGGCGCGTCCGGGTCTATCCGCTCGACGCCGATCGGCAGCCCGGTCCGCCCTGGCGCTTCTCGGCCGATCTGCATTGCGCCGACTGCGACATCGCCTATGCGGATCCGACGCCGAGCCGCTTCTCCTTCAACTCGCCCGTCGGCGCCTGTCCGACCTGTCGGGGTTTCGGACGCACCATCGGGATCGACTGGTCGCTGGTCGTCCCGGATCCGTCCAAATCACTGCTCGAGGGCGCGATCAAGCCCATCCAGTCCGACAGCTATTCGGAGATCCAGGAAGACCTGATGGGTTTCGCGCACCGCCGCGGCATCCCGACCGATCTGCCCTGGCGCGATCTCACGGAGGCCGATCGCGCCTGGATCATCGAAGGCGACGGCGAGTGGGAGACCGGCGTCTGGTACGGGTTGCGCCGCTTCTTCGCCTGGCTCGAAGGGCGCAGCTACAAGATGCATGTGCGCGTGCTGCTCTCGCGCTACCGCGCCTACGATGTCTGCACCGCCTGCGACGGGGCCAGACTCACCGACGAGGCGCTGGATTGGCGGGTCGGGGACAAGGCGCTCGCGGATCGGGCACTAGCACCAGAGCGCCGCTTCCGGCACGGGCGCATCGGGATGGACGAGGCGAGCTGGCACGCACTCCCCGGCCTGTGCATCCATGACCTGATGCGCCTGCCCTTGAGCGCCTGCCGCGACTTCTGCGACGCGCTGCCGCTGGATCCGGCGTTGGATCTGCTGATCGACGGCATCCGCTCGCGCCTGCGCTATCTCTGCGAGGTCGGGCTCGGCTATCTGACCCTGGACCGCCAGTCGCGCACCCTCTCGGGCGGCGAGGTGCAGCGCATCAACCTGACCACGGCGCTCGGCAGCACCTTGGTCAACGCGCTCTTCGTGCTGGACGAGCCCAGCATCGGCCTGCATCCGCGCGACATGGATCGGATCGTGGCCATCCTGCGGCGACTGCGCGACCAAGGCAACTCGCTGGTGGTCGTCGAGCACGACCCGCAGGTGATGTGGGCCGCCGATCGGATCATCGACATCGGCCCCGGACCGGGCGAGCAAGGCGGGCGCATCCTCTTCGAGGGGCCGCCGGCGGAGCTGATCCGCACGCCCGGATCGCTCACCGGCGACTATCTGGCGGGTCGGCGACAGGTCGCCGCCGGCCACCCGGCCAATCCGCCGGCACCCGACGGCCCGCGGATCCGCATCCGCGGCGCCCGCGCCCACAACCTCAAGGGGATCGATGTCGAGATCCCGCTGCACCGCCTGACGGTGATCACGGGCGTCTCGGGATCCGGCAAGTCGACCCTGGTGCAGGAGGTCCTCTACAACGCACTCTGCCAGCGCAAGGGCCATCCCGACGAGCCGCCGGGCGAACACGCGGGGATCGACGGAGACAGCCTGATCGCCGATGTCGTGCTGCTCGATCAATCGAGTATCGGCCGGACCTCGCGCTCCAACCCGGCGAGCTATGTCGGCGCGCTCGACGTGCTGCGCAAACGCTTCGCCGCCCTGCCGCTTGCCAAGGAGCGCGGCTACACCGCCGGCACCTTCAGCTTCAACAGCGGGACCGGCCGCTGTCCGACCTGCGGCGGCAACGGCTACGAGCATCTGGAGATGCAGTTCCTCGCCGATGTCTATCTGCGCTGTCCGGACTGCAACGGCCGGCGTTATCGCGCGCCGGTGCTGGAGGTCGAGATCGGCGCCCGGCCCGGCGAGCCCGGACGCTCCATCGCCGACGTGCTGGAGATGACGGCGACCGAGGCACTCGCCTGCTTCGCCGACGACGTCGATCTCAAGCGCGCGCTGGAACCCTTGCTCGCGGTTGGGCTCGGCTATCTGCGGCTCGGCCAGCCGGTGCCCACACTCTCGGGCGGCGAGGCCCAGCGGCTCAAGCTCGCCGGTCATCTCGCCAAATCCGGTCGGGGCAAGGCGCGCGAC
>NZ_JAABRP010000091.1 GCF_011390875.1 Thiocapsa sp. | reverse complement strand
GGCGCGATCGGCGGGCATGCCTACGGCTGGGTCTATCCCGGGCCCATGGGCTCGGTGCTGACACCGTTGATCAAGGGCTTGGACGCCGCCTACGACCTTCCCAACGCCTGCACCCTGAACGGCCGCTGCGCCTCGGTCTGCCCGGTGAAGATCCCGTTGCCGGATCTCCTGCGCCGACTGCGCCACGAGCAGTTCAAGCAGGCGATCACCCCGCGTCGCAAGCGCCAGGCGCTTGGCGCCTGGCGTCTTCTGGCGACCCGACCCAAGCTCTACCATGCGCTGGAGCGGCTGACCGCGCGGGCGCTCGCCGCGATCGGCGGTCGTGCGGGTCGCATCCACCGCCTGCCGGGGGCCGGCGGCTGGACCGAAGGTCGCGACCTCCCCGCCCCGCCGGGCCGAACCTTTTTGGAACGCTGGCAGAACGAGCGCGGAGGGCAGTCATGAACAGCGCACGAGCGGACATCCTGGATGCCGTACGTCGCGCAGCCGGGCGCGAACCGCTCGATGCATCCACCCGCGCAACCCTGGATGCACGCATCGCCACACCGGTCCGGCATCTCCGCCCGGCCTTCAACGAAGACCTGACGGCGCGCTTTATCCGCAAGCTCGAAAGCCGCTCGGGAAGCGTCGCGCGCGTCGCCGGCCGAGCACAGATCCCGGCCGCCGTGGATGCCTTCCGATCGGCACACGGCCTCGCCGCGCGCGCCGCCGTCGGCGCCGGGTTGAAGGACCTCCACTGGCCCGCCGACTGGAGCATCCATCACAACCGCGCCGGTATCGAGGAGACCCTGTCGGTGAGCCCCGCCTTCGCGGCAATCGCCGAGACCGGCACCCTCATGCTCCTCGCCTCGCCCGAGAGCCCGACCACCCACAACTTCGTCCCCGACAACCAGGTCGTGGTTTTGGAGACCACGCGGATCCTCCGGCACTTCGAGGACGGCTGGGCAGTGTTGCGCGAGCGCACGGACGGCATGCCGCGGGCCGTCAACCTCGTCTCGGGCCCTTCGCGTACGGCCGACATCGAGCAGACGATTCAGCTCGGCGCACATGGGCCGCGGCGGTTGCATGTGGTGCTGGTGGACTGACAACCGGGACCTTTACGACCGACGCCAAACGCGAAGCGATCCGTGACGGGGCGACGCCCATCGAGTTGGTTGACGGGGACAAGTTGATCGAGATGTTCGAGGCGCTCGGACTGGGGCTCCGGCCGAAAAAGGACTACGACATCGACCAACCGTTTTTCGAGCAGTACCGATGACCTCGACATCTCGGGGCGGGATCAACGGAGCGATCCGACACCGCCGACGACCAGAAACGACGGGCGCAGGCGGCCGATCGTTTGGGGGTTCCTAAACGCCGAATCCACTCCCAGCCAAACCTCATTCCACGTCTTCGCAACCCCTTCCGACAACGATCTGCTCGATATCCAGATAGTCTCGTAGCTTCTCGATGACCCGGCTCAGCACGGGCAGCAGATCCGGATCCCTCATACGCTCGCGATCGATGGCTTCGCAGCGGCCGAACAGGGCATGGACGAGGTGCTCCTCGGTTTGGACGTGTGCACTGAGATCGTCGAGCAAGCGAGCAACCTCGCTGCGTGTCGGTGAAGCGTCAACGGCAAGAAAAAGGTCGTTCAGGGCATCGAGCAAGGGCGCCGCGTCGACACCGAGCCCCAACTCTGCGGGACTCAAGGTGACCCGCCGCTCGGACACGCGTCCGATCCAAACCCGGAAGCTTTCGCGCTGCAGCGAGTGGTAGAGCGGCGCCTCGCTGATCAAAAACAACAGCAGGTTGCGCGGGTTGGCGTAATAGGGCGCATCGCGCACCAGCCAGCGCCGGTCGCGGATCAGGCGGTGTACCCGGATATGCTCGCGGAAGTCGGCCGCCTGCAATTGGTCCAGGATCAGCACCGTGGACTCGGCCTCGCTCAGCGCACAGGCCTGGCTCACGATGTCGTCGAGCGGGTCGACCGCAGACGCCTTGCGCCCGTACTCGTCGGTGCCCGGCGGCAAGATCACCTCCGGCGTGGGCGGCTCTTCGTCCGAAAAGTCGTGATAGAGGATGTGCGGGGTATCGAGTGCATGAGCGAGCGCGGTCGCGAAGGCAGTCTTACGGCGCTCGCCGTCGCCTTGAATGTTCAACGTGCGGATACGGTTGGGCGCACCCTTCAGCAGACAACGCACCTGAAAGTCGTAGTCGTCGTTGGACTCGAAGCCGTGCTCGGCCATGGATTCGCGCAGTGTGCTCATGCCTTGATGATAGCGCCGACAACACGACGATGCTTGATGTGCGCCGCGCTAGGAACGCTCGCATGGCTAAAGGTCTGGGCGCAGCTCGAACGCGCGGGGCACGGGATCCGAGCGCAGAGAGAGGGCAACAACCCAACGGCCGACGCGGATTTTGCGAAAACACATTACGTGTTATACACTTCGGGCCCGCCAATCGTAACGACGTTTCGGATGAAAAGGTGCGCGACGGCCACGCCGAGATGTCGTCGATCGAGCCCGCGGATGGATTGATACGAATCAGCAGATCGTTGAAGTTCGATAAACGCTTGACCCGACGGATCACATCAAAAAGGAACCTGAATGAAGAAGGTACTCTTTACTCTCTTGTGCCTGGCCCTGATCGGCTGCAGTACGACACAGGTGCAAATGCAGCATAAATCCTATCGCGGAGAAAGAGCCGATAACCCGATCATCGCAATCGGCCAATTTTCGGACTATCGAAAGCATGACGCGAATTGGCTGGGAGCGATTCGCGGTGGTTATGGAAACCCATTGAAAACGCTTGAAACGCCGAAGCCCGTAAAAGATATTGTCCGAGATGCGTTCCAAGACGGACTTAGGCAAAGAGGAATTCTCGCAAGCGCCGATGATGCGAAGTATGTGTTGAGCGTGGATGTCCAGCAATACGATTGCAACCAATACGTGAGAAAAGAATCCCACATCAAGCTCGATATCAAGGTCGTCGACATCAAGAACAATCAACAAGTCTTTTCCGATCGCATCGCCATCGACAATGTCGAAGGTTCGATTCTTTCCATGAAAACGGGGGTCTTCGGCTCGGTGGAGGAACTCAAGAATCTAGCCGAAAAGACCTTGGCCCAAGCGGTCGACGGTGCACTCGACAGCCCCGGTTTTACAAGACTTTACAAAACGCAGTAGACTCCTCGTCATCAAGCCCGGAAAGCGCATTCAGGCACGCTTCTATTCGATGTCGCCGCAGGGGTTGCCTTTTCGCATCTGTGGCCATCGCGTTAGGTGGCGGACGGCGCCAAGGCATGCGTGACACCGCCGCGGTGTCATCCGTGCTTCTGACGTTTTGTCGGCCGGTCTAGTGCGCCAGACTGCCGGGGAGGACGGCGGCAGCTCAAGGGATACGACAGCACGCCGGCAGAGAGGCATCTCGAACCACCGAATCGAGCCGGAGGAGGCCTGATTGGAACCTGCGCACCGTGACCTTGCCGACTCGGAAGAGCGAGCAGTTCTCCTCGCACTGATCGATCAAGCCTATCGACAGCTCCCGATCGCATTGGTGGTGAGCTTGATCAACGCTCTACTCCTCGTCGGCGTTCTTTGGGGAGGTATCGGGAACGCGACTTTGCTCATCTGGTTGAGCTGTCTTGTTTCGGTCACGGCGTTTCGGTTTCTGAATCTGCGCGCATTCTTGGATCCGCAGCGTCGGGCGGGCGTCGAGGCTGCCGTTTGGAGACGCAACTTCATAAAGGGCGCGTGCGCGGCGGGGCTGGTGTGGGGGGGAGCGGGCATCTTTCTGTTTCACCCGAGCTCCCTTCCGCATCAGGTCTTTCTCGCCTTTGTGCTCGGCGGAATGGTCGCGGGAGGGGTACCGCTACTGTCACCTTTGGATCGAGCTTATCCCTGTTTTGCGATCCCCATCGTGCTGCCGATGACACTCAGCATGGTCTTCGTCGGCGACCGAGTGCACTTGATCATGGGGCTGATGATCCTGGTGTTCGGAATCGCCATGCTGTCCTCCTCCGCTCGGGTGAGGGACCTGTTCCGTGATGCCACCGACATGCGGCTGAAGCTCGCGTCCTCGATGGCAGAAGGCTCCGCTCTTCAAGAGATGTTGCGTGTCGACGAACTCACGCGGATCGGCAATCGGCGCCTCTTCGAAGAGCAGCTCGCGAGCGAATGGAAACGGGCCGATCGAGCAGGCAGTACACTTGCGGTCGTCTCGGCCGACGTCGACCATTTCAAGGCCTACAACGACCTCTACGGTCATCCCGCGGGAGACCGCTGCCTGGTCGGTGTCGCACAGGCCATGGCGTCCGCCCTGCAACGAGCGGGAGACGCAGCTGCCCGCATCGGCGGAGAGGAATTCGCCTTCGTTCTCCCGCAGACGAGCTTGCTTGGTGCGGAGCAGGTCGCAGAGCGGATCCGCAGGGCCGTCTGGGACCTGAACCTGCCGCACGCAGCCTCGCCCATCGCCGAGCGGGTGACGGTCAGCTTAGGTGTCGCATCGTCCGACCATGCGTCGGTGGCGTCGCCGGCGGATCTGTTACGTGCCTCGGATGCCGCCCTCTACGAGGCAAAACGCAGAGGGCGGAACCAGGTCGCGACCGTGGCCCCCTGAAGCCGGCATCGCCGCTCTTCTCCAGGCACGACCCGGGAACGCATCGGTATTGGCGCCATCGACGAGGTCGGCGAGCGCAGAGACGGGCCCGCCGCGAGCCACACCGCCGACGGCGGACTGACCCTCGTCCGCAGCAGCACCGCGTCATCGAAACGCGGGGTCACGGACAAGGCGAAACCGGGTCACGGCGAACCAACTGCGGTTGTTCGTCTGATACCTCGACCGCGTTTCGGGTTAATCTGCGAATGATTCAAGGAAGCAGATCCGCACTAGACCCGTGCCCCATGACGCCCCACCGACCGAGCCGCCGCCGTCCGGCATCGATTCGCTCATCGAGCGGTCGCTCCTGCTCGACCTGGAGACCGGGCCGGACGGCGCTATTCACAAGATCGGGGCGATCAGACAGGGGCGCGAATTCCGTCGCCAAGGGAGATTCGATCCAGCGCGTGCACTCGATGACCTCGCACGGTTTACCGGCGATGCGCGCTTCGTCATCGGCCACAATCTGCTGGGGCACGACCTGCCGACATTGCGCGCCCGGGCGCCGAGTCTGGACCTGCTCGGGCGGCGCATCATCGACACGCTCTACCTATCCCCCTTGGCCTTTCCGGCGAACCCCTATCACCGGCTCGTCAAGGACTACAAGCTGGTGCGCGACAGCGTCGCCGACCCGGTTCAGGATTGCCGCCTGGCCGAGCAAGTGCTGCGTGAGCAAGTCGACGAGCTGGCTCGGCGCTGCACGACCGGGATGGCTGACGGAGATGCGGGCGCTGAAACGGGCGTGCCCGGAGACGGCGAGCGCGACCTGATCCGGGTCTTCCAGTTCTGTTTCCGCGGCGCGACCCTGCTGGAGGCCAATACCACCGGCGGCGACGGCCTGGCCGCGGTCTTTCGGCTGCTCTCGGGCGATCTGCCGAGCGTCACCGAGGTGCGCGAGACCCTGCTGGCCCGCTGGCAGGGTCGCGCTTGCTCGAGCGTCGCCCCACGCCTGATCCTGGATCATCTGGCGAACCCCGACCGCCGCCCGATCCTCGCCTACGCCGCGGCTTGGCTTCAGGTGGCCGGCGGCACCTCGGTGCTGCCGCCTTGGGTGCGGCATCGCTTTCCGGCGACGGTGACGCTGCTCAAGGCCCTGCGGGACACCCCCTGCGAGGATCCAAGCTGTGCCTGGTGCCGGGATGTCAACGACCCGCGGGCGCAGCTCGCGCGCTGGTTCGGCTTCGAGACCTTCCGCGCCGAGCCGCAGGCGCAGGACGGCGGGAGCCTGCAGCAGATCGTCGTCAGCGACGGCATCGCGGATCGCTCGTTGCTCGCGATACTGCCGACCGGCGGCGGCAAATCGCTTTGCTTTCAGTTGCCGGCCCTGGTGCGCGCGCATCGGCGCGGCACCCTGAGCGTCGTCGTCTCGCCCCTGCAGGCCCTGATGAAGGACCAGGTGGACAACCTGGTGAAGAAGACGGGTGCAACCGGAGCGGCGGCCATCTACGGCCTCTTGACCCCACCGGAGCGCGGCGACGTGATGGAGCGTGTGCGCCTCGGCGACATCGCCTTGCTTTACATCTCCCCGGAGCAGCTGCGCAACCGCTCGGTGGCAGACATGCTGGCCAGCCGCGAGATCGGCTGCTGGATCTTCGACGAGGCCCACTGTTTGTCGAAATGGGGCCACGACTTCCGCCCCGACTATCTCTATGCCGGACGGTTCATCCGCACCCTGGCCGAGCGCCAAGGCGTGCCGGTCCCGCCCGTGGCATGCTTCACGGCCACCGCCAAGCGCGATGTGAAGGCCGAGATCCTGGCCTATTTTCACGAGGAGCTGGGTCTCGATCTAGTCGACTACGCAGGCGGGGTCGAGCGAGACAATCTGGAATTCGAGGTCCAGGTCGTCGGCAAGCACGAGAAGGACGCCCGGATCCACGCCATCCTGACCGATCACCTCGGCGCGCCGAGATCGAGCGAGGACCCGGACCCGACCGGCGGCGCGGCGGTGGTCTACGCCTCGACGCGCAAAGGCACCGAGGCCCTGGCCGAGCGCTTGGGCCGTCAAGGGTGGGCGGTCGAGGCCTTCCACGCCGGCATTTCTGCGCCGGAGAAGAAGCGCATCCAGGAATCCTTCGTGACCGGCGAGCTGCAGGTGATCTGCGCCACCAATGCCTTCGGGATGGGCGTAGACAAGGAGGACGTGCGCCTGGTCGTGCATGCCGACATCCCGGGCTCGCTCGAGAGCTACATCCAGGAGGCCGGGCGAGCCGGGCGCGATCGCAAGCCCGCGGCCTGCGTCCTGCTCTACGACGAGCAGGACATCGAGTCGCAGTTTCGCATGGAGTCACTCTCCGAGCTGTCGCGCCGCGACATCGCCGAGATCCTGCGCGGTGTGCGTCGGGCCAAGCGCGACCGCGAGGGCGTCGTGGTCGTCACCAGCGGCGAGCTGTTGCGCGACGAGGACCTCAGGCTGGGTTTCGATCCCGACGCCACGGACGCCGACACCCGGGTGCGCATCGCCATTGCCTGGCTGGAGCGTGCCGGGCTGGTCGAGCGCAACGAGAACCGCACCTTCGTTTTCCAGGGCCGCCCCGCGGTGGCGAGCCTGGAGGAGGCCGAGCGCAAGATCCGCGGGCTGGGCCTCTCCGCCGCTCAGGGCCAACGCTGGCTGGCGATCCTCGAGGCGATGCTCAACACCGACCCGGACGACGCCTTCAGCGCCGACGAGCTGGCACGCCTGCCGGCCTTCGTCCGCGCCGCAGAGAGTCAGGCCGCAACGCCCGATCCGGTTCCGTCCTGGGATCGCGGCGACACCCCGGCGCAGCGTGTCCTGCGGACCCTGCACGACATGGCCGGCGCCGGCCTCTTGCGCGACGGCCCGCAGCTCACCGCCTTCGTCAGTCACAAGGTGAAGAACCATTCGGCCTTGACCCTCACACGTGTGGCGCGCCTGGAGCGGGCCATGTTGGAGACCTTGCGCGAGCAGGACCCGGACGCCCAGACCGGTGTTTGGCTATCGCTCTCGCTGCGCCGTCTCAACCAACATCTGCTCGATCAGGGCCACGACAGCAACCCCGAGACCCTGCGCACCCTGCTCAAGGGCCTGACCCTGGACGGTCGCGGTCTGGCCGGCGCCCGCGGCAGCCTGGATCTGCGCCAGACCGACCGCGACCACTACCGCCTGCGTCTGCATCGCGATTGGCCGACCCTTCACCGCACCGCCGAGCGTCGCCGCGCCGTGGCCGGTCGCATCCTCAAGGCGCTCTTGGCCAAGCTCCCGGACGATGCCCCCGCCAACGGCGCCTTGTTGGTGGCGTTCGGCACGGAGGAGCTGACCGGCGCGCTGCGCGGCGATCTGGCCCTCGCCGCCGAGGTGCGTGACCCGCTGGCGGCTGTGCATCGTGGCCTGCTGTTCCTGCACGAGCACGGCGCCATCACCCTGCAGAACGGATTCGCGGTGTTCCGCTCGGCCATGACCCTGCGTCTACTCCCGCAGGCGAAGGGGCGACGCTACAGCGAGGCCCAGTATCAGCCACTCGCACAGCACTATCGCGAGCGGGTGTTCCAGATCCATGTCATGAACGAGTACGCCCGCCTGGGTGCGGAGAAGATCCGTCAGGCCCTGAACCTGGTCACCGGCTACTTCACGCTCGGCAAGGAGGCCTTCGTGAAACGCTGGCTCGCCGACCGCCGCGAGCAGCTCCTGCGCGCGACCACCGCCGAGTCCTTTCGCCGCATCGTCGAGGATCTGGGCAACCCCGAGCAAATCGAGATCGTCGCCGCCCCCGAGGACGGCAACCGTCTGGTGCTGGCCGGGCCCGGCTCGGGCAAGACCCGCGTCATCGTCCACCGCTGCGCCTATCTGCTGCGGGTGCTGCGGGTGCCGGCGCACCGCATCCTAGTGCTTTGCTTCAACCGCGGCGCCGCGCTCGAGCTGCGCCGCCGGCTCGCGGAGCTGGTCGGGGACGACGCCCGCGGCGTCACGGTGCAGACCTACCACGGCTTTGCGATGCGCCTGACGGGGCGCTCCTACGCCGAGCGTCTCGCCGCCGCGACCGATGCCACGCCCGACTTCGACGGCCTCATCGGCGAGGCCGTGGACCTGCTCGAGGGCCGCGTGGACCTGCCCGGCATCGAGCCCGACACGGCGCGCGAGCGTCTGCTGGCAGGCTATCGGCACATCCTGGTCGACGAGTATCAGGATATCGATGCCGATCAGTACCGTTTGGTGGCGGCCATCGCCGGGCGGGCCCAAGACGAGGACAAGCTGACCCTGCTCGCGGTGGGGGACGACGATCAGAGCATCTACGCCTTCCGCGGTGCGAACGTCGCGTGCATCCGTCGCTTCAAAGCGGACTACGCCGCCGAGCTGCATCACCTGGTCGAGAACTATCGCTCGACCGGGCACATCGTCGCCGCCGCGAATGCCTTGATCGCGCACAATCGCGAACGGATGAAGCGCGACCACCCGATCCGGGTCGACCGGCGTCGCGCCACTCGGCCCGCCGGCGGGCGTTGGCAGGATCTCGACGGCCATGCGAAGGGGCGGGTGCTGGTGCTCCGGGCGGCCGATCCGGCGTGCCAGGCTGCCGCGCTGGTCGCACGCATCGAGGAGCTTCGGCGCCTCGGCGGTCAGGACTGGGCCGAATTCGCGGTGCTCGCCCGCCGCCATACGATCCTGGAGCCGGTCCGCGCCCTTTGCGAAGACCGAGGCATCCCGGTCGACTGGCCCGGCGAGCTGCCTCCCCTGCACCGGGTGCGCGAGATCGACGCCTTCCTGAGCAGGCTTGTGCAACACGGGCGCGAGGCTCTGAGCGCCCGGGCACTGCCGGCGTGGCTGCCTGAGCGTCCGAGCCCTTGGCGATCCCTGCTGCAATGTTTGATCGAGGATTGGCAGGCCGAGGCCGGCACCACCGAGGTCCCCGCCGTGGAGATCGCCGAATTCTGCTGGGAGACCCTCGCCGAGCAACGCCGGGAGCGCCGGCTCGGCGAGGGTCTGCTGCTTGCCACGCTGCACGGCGCCAAGGGGCTGGAGTTTCCCCATGTCCTCATCGCCGACGGTGCATGGGACACGCATCCGCAGAACGAGGAGGAGCGCCGCCTCTTCTACGTCGGCATGACACGAGCGAAGGAGACCCTCACGCTGATGACGATCGCGGGCAGCCGACACCCTTACCTGCCCGAGATCGACGGCGATTGGCTGATCAAGGCCGAGCCGGTCGTGGAATCACCCCCGGTCGAGGTCATCAGGCGCCGCTACACGCGCCTGACA
The DNA here is from genome assembly GCF_011390875.1 of Thiocapsa sp. Taxonomy (GTDB): domain Bacteria; phylum Pseudomonadota; class Gammaproteobacteria; order Chromatiales; family Chromatiaceae; genus Thiocapsa. Next base: position 9,527 of record NZ_JAABRP010000091.1, on the reverse strand, counting down.
CCGGCGGACCTGGATCTCGGCTATGCCGGGCGGATGACCCCGGATGCGACGATCCACCGTCATCTGGCCGCACTCGGCCCGGGCGACGACCTGCGTTGGGTGCAGGTCGGACAGGACCTATTTCTGCTCGACCAAGCGGGCCATCGCATCGCCCGCCTGTCAAAACGCGCGGCGGCCCGTTGGCTGCCCGACTTCGAACGCATCGAGCGGATCCGCGTCGATGCCCTGATCCGCCGCGATAGTCGACAGAACACGCCCGAGCATTCACAGCAATGCCGCTCGGAGCGATGGGAGGTGCCGCTGGTCGAGATCCGCTGGCGCGGGTCTTGATGCCCGAGCATAGATTTTGGAACCGGTAGGGTCGACTTAGGTGATTGCCCTGACATCCCGTAACCCTACGTTGTGCTGACGCCAGGAAGCACAACTTCCCAGGCGGTTGGTTGTGCCTCGCACGGCTCGGCACAACGGCCGGCGCGTGTCCATACCCTACGGCGCTTGCCCTCTACCGAATCGACGCCTTGCGCCACAGACGCTGCAGCAGGGCGCTCTGCAGCATGAAGGCATCGGCGCCTTCCGCATGGACATGGAGCGCCCGAACGACGGCATCCGGGTCCTCGTCCGACACCAGCGCGATCGCGTGAGCCAGCGCTGCGTCGTCGAGCCCGCCGAGGTCCGGACGGCGCCGTCGCCAGAGCTCGAGGACCCGTCGGCGTGTGGGCCTGATCAGATGGTCGGCCTGGCCGTGTCGCCAGAGAAAATCGCCGCTCGCGTCCAAATGTTCGAGGAGGTCACGACGATCACGGTTCGGCACCGACTGGAGCGGTCCGAGCCGAGCGCCCGCCGACCAGGCCCAGACGAGCAGACACAAGGCGCCGGAGACCAGCGCGTAGGGCGCGGCGGACCAGAGCAAGGCCCCGATCCAGGGCATCTCGCGGTCGTAGAGCAGCCAGACGGTGCCGCCGGGTTCGGGGGTGACGAGGTTCGTTGTAAAGAACGCGTGGTCGTGTTCGCCGATCGCCGCGTTGGTCATGAAGCGATCGTCGGCGAGCACCGTGAATGATCCGTCTCCCACGGGCAGTTGCACCAAGCGCAGGCGATCGCCCGCGATGATCGCCATTTCGGGCTCCGGCTCGGCCGTCGTCACTAGAGAGCGTTCCGCCGCGAAGGCCACTCGGAGCGGGCGCCCCGGAGCCTCGACCGGAATCTCGGCAAAGACCTCTGTTTGGCCATCGGCCGCGGGCCGATCCGCATCCTCGGTGATCAGGCGAATACCGTACGCGGCAACAAGGTCAGCCTCCGCCGCGGCCCCCGTATCCGACGTGCCCGCCGTGACCACCAAGCGCCCGCCGTCGGTCATCCATTGCTCGAGCGCCCGACGGCGCTCGGGCGCGAGAGACCCCGGATGACGAACGACCAGCGTGTCGGTCGGGGGCGGGAGCCGGCGCAAGCGTTCGCGTCCGCTTTCGCTCGATACCGGGATCTCCGAACGCGCCAGGAAACGCTCCGCCGCGAGAAAGGGGTTGCGCCTGGCCTCCTGCGAGGGACCGACCTCGATCTCCAGGGTCCGACGCTCGAGCTGACTCAGGACGGCGCCGATCAAGGCGACGACGACCAGGATCAGCCCGGCGACCACCAGCCGGAGGACGCGACGCTCAGGCGTCATAGGACGCTCCCGGATCTCATGTCGGCCCGGTCGGCCCGGTCGGCCCGGTCGGCCCGGTCGGCCCGGTCGGCAAATCCCGAGCACGACACCAGTCGTCGAGCAACGCCATCAGCTCGGCGCCGGGGGGCTGCCGATGCGCGTAGGCGACGCGGCTCCAAGTTTGGGTCAAGCGGGCCATGACGCCGACCCGCGGGGCCGCCAGGGTAAGCGCCGCCAAGGCGAGACAATCGCCCTCGGTCGCACCCCTCGGGATCGCGACACCCTGCCGAGCAAGCTCGACGAGGCTTGCGCGGTACAACAATGCAAGGGCCGCGCGATGCTCGTCCTTGTCGATCAAGCGGCGGACGCTCGCCGGGATGTCGTCGGGAAACGGCTCGGCGCCGAGACCCTCGAGTAGGACCGGTGGTCCGTCTCCTTGGTCTCGCGATCCGGGTCTCGATCTGGGCCATCGAGGCCGATTGCGCGCCACCCCTTGAATCACCTTGAGCGTTAGCCAAACGAGTCCTGCAAACGCCAGGGCAAGCAACGACCACTTGAGGATCTCGGCGAGCCTCACCGCCAGTGCGCCGAAGTCGCTCGGCCAGGTCCAGCCATCGATGGGCTCGGCGGGGTCGCGCTCGACCGGCAGCCAGAGCGTCACCTCCTGCGTGCTCCCGAAGTCCTCGTCCGCAAGGATCTCCCGGATAAGGACCTGTGCCTCGCCCCGATCAAGAACCGTATCGAGAACGGCTGCGAGAGGCGGATCGCGCGGTGCGAACGCCTCCGCGGAAGGACTCGGCAAGGACAACACCAGGCCGACGGCCAAGAGACCGGCCACGGTCAGACTCGTGGCCCCGCGGGTTGCCGCATCCTGCTCGTCGCGGGCGCGGCGAAACGCAAGCTCCAGATCCCACGCCTCCAGCTCGGTGCGACGGGTCAGATAGAGACTGAAGCCGGCGCAGACGTAAAAGGGCGCGATCACCGAGAAGGCGAGCAGATAGACCACAGCGCTGATCCAATAGACCGGGGAATCGGACTGCGTGACCGCGGCGGTCAGATCGAGACGGGGCAGCTCCTCGGGGACCAGGAAGACCAGGCCGAGCAGCACGCCGCCCCAGAGGATGGCCTCGAAGTGATAGCAGATCAAGGTCAGCCAGGTCGGCGCGCCGATGCCGTCGCTCAAGACCGCGCGACGGCGCCGAGCCGACGCGCCGCTCAAACCCTCCAGGAGCGTGACCGGCAGCAGGAAGGATCGGCGCAGTCCGAGGCGCCGCCACAGGAGCAGGGGCAGGATGTGTCGCGTCAAGGCGCCTCGGATGATGCCGACACGCTCGGCAGGTTCCGGACGCTCGCCGAGCAGGGCACGGCCCGCCCAGAACTGCAGCGGTGCCTCGAACAGTGGCTTGCACCACCAAACGGCGACCAACCAGAGGTCCGGCCGACCGCCGGTCAGCACCGCCAGAAGCAGGGCGACCGGCAGCGCGGTGATCCACCAGAGGATCCAGAGCGACACGAACCACTCTCGCCCCAGCGCAAAGCCCAGATCCACCCCCTCCCAGGGACGGCGCGGACGCAGACGCGCGCCGATAGCGTCAAGGCGCATCGTCGCCCGCTCGTCCGGCCAGCGTGAGATAGATCGCGACCAGGACCCACCCGAGGACACCGACGCTGTATTTCAGCGCCGAAGGCGCAGGGCCTGCCGACCAGAACGCCTCGATGACCGCGGCAAAGACCAGCAGAACCGCCGCACCGCCGACGAGGATCACGGCATCGCGTGCGTTCGCTCGGAGTGCGGCGAGTCGGCTGCGCTGGCCGGGGGCCAAGAGTGCCTGGCCGAGCAGCAATCCTGCCGCGCCGCAGATGGCGATCGCGGTCAGCTCGTAAGGTCCGTGACCGCTGACGAAGGGCCAGAAGGTGGCGCCGTAATCCAAACGGGTCAGGTGTCCGGCGACGGCTCCGATGGACAAACCGTTCACAAGCAGGATCACCAGACTACCGAGACCCAGGATCAACCCGCCGGCGAAGGTGCGAAAACCGATCCCGACGTTGTTCATGACATAGAAGCCGAACATGGCCACATCCGTATCCGCCTGCCGCTCGCCGGCGCGTCCCGGCGTTTGCCGAGCGGGGTCGTAGAGCGACTCGAGTTCCGCGACCTGCTCGGCATCGAGCAGGCTGTAGACAAGATCCGCATCCTGATGAACGGCGATCCCCATACCGATCATCGGCAGAAAAAACAGTGCCGCCGCGATCCAGACGACCGCTGAATGCCGACGCAGGGTCCGGGGAAACCGCCTCGCCATGAAATCGAGCACGGAGCGCAACGGGGCCGATCGTCGCCGATAGAGCTGGCGGTGACCCCGCCGCACCAGCACCTCGAGCTCGGCGATCAACCCCGGGCTGTAGCGCCGACTGCGCGCCAGCGCGTAGTCGCTGCACAAGCGTCGATGCAAGTGCGGAAAGGTCGTGAAGGTCGGGACATGTGCGCGCCGCTGCCGCGAGTTCTCGAGTGCGTCGAGCATCGCGCGGTAGTTCGTCCAGATCGGCGACGCGGCGGCCTCGAAGGCGTCCTGTTTCATCCGCGACCGTCCGGCGCCCCGCGGGCGAGCCATGCGGCCCAGGCGTTGACCTGCGCGACGGCGGCCTCGCCCTGCCGGCCGACGCCGCCCGCGAGGATCTCTGCCAGCTCGATCCGGCGTGCATCGGAAACGGCATGACCGCGCTCGGCGAAAGCCAGGATCGCCTGTTGTGCCTCGAACGGCAGACCGGCGGGCGGGGGTTGCGGGGCGACCCGCGAGATGGTCGGTTTCGCCGGCGGTGCATCGGCATAGACCACCAGGGTGCCGGCGGCCAGATCGCCGAGACGGCGGAAATCGCGATCCACCAGCATACTGACGAGCCCGACGCCGTAGAGGATCGGGAGGAAGTCCACGGTACGAAGCAGATTGCGGATCAGGGATGAGGCCACACGCACGGGTGTCCCGTCGTCATGCACCACCATCAGGCCCATGATCCGCTTACCTGGTGTGGCGCCGCTGCGCACCTCGAAGACCACGGGATAGAGCCATTCAAGCCCGAAAAGGGCCAGGAGGATCAGCCCGGTGCCGAAACCGGAAAAGGCTGCAAGCGGCAGAACGACGAGTAGGAGTGCTAAGCGGACGACGACATCCAGCAGGTAGGCGATGGCGCGCGGAGCCGGACCGGCGACCCGCAGCGCAAGATCGACGCCTTCCGGGGTCTCGTGCAGCCGAACGGTATCGATGGGGAGCGGCATGATCCGTTCGGTAGGAGGGGTGCGGGGTGAGGGGCGAGGACCGCGACGATGGGGCCCGGTCAGGCGACGGCCGGCTCCCCGGCATAGAGCGCGACGGGAAAACACTCCGTAATCAGAATCACCGGACGCCTCTCGATGATGATGCGATAGGTTCGGCAAACGGCGCGGCGACCCTCGGAGCTCACTTCCATGCCGACATCCAAGACCTCGCGATAACTTTCCAAACCACTGTCTCGAATCAGCACGCCGATGCCGATCTCGCGATCGATCAGGCGCTGGCGAAAGCCGGACGGGATCAACTCGGTGCGAATCAGCGAAAACGCCTCGGCAAAACTCCGTCCCGAATCCGTCCCGCGCAACCGCGCATCGCGGATCAGACAGCGATCGCCGGGCATGACCTCGATCGCAGGAACGGACTCCTCCGCCGTCTCGAAACGCTGCTCTAGCGTATCGACCGTGACGGGCTCCCAAAAATAAGCCTCCAGAATCTTGGTGACGGTCCCGTCCGTGACCAGAAGCGCACGCAGAAACGGCGGAAGCGTCTTCAGCGACACCGGATCCCCGGGAGGTGCGGCGATGACGCCGTCACGGACGAATCCGTCGCAGCGGAAGGATGCCTGCGCGGACCGCGTTTCCGGTTCTTGACCTGAACAACCGTAGTAACGCCGCATCTGCATCTCCTTCGGGCCGACAAGGGGGGGTCGCCGACGGATCGTCGGAATCGTCGACCGGGCGCGATTCTGCCCCACAAGAGTGCGTTGTTCCAGCTCCGAGGCCCCGCGATTCGCCATCTCGATACGCGAATCATGGTTTGCGTGCAGTTCGACAGACGCTGTCGACGCGCCGCGGAAAAAAAATAGCCTACACCGTCGTTGCGGACTTGATACGTGGCTAAATTTGCCTCAATCTCTACGGTGATCCGCGTCTGTCGGCGGCGTCTCCCACCGTTTAGAGTGGGGCAAAAGCAACAAATGCGCGATCAGTGGCCTGCCTCCGGCCCAGCCCTCCCGGCGCGCCCGGACGGGAATAGGCCCGAGGTTCGGAAAAACCCGCGGTGATGTGTTATATACATAGGGCCTAGTGGCCTACTTCAGGAGATTTAAAACGATGACCAAGATTGTCAAGCTCGCTTCCCTGTCCGCTATTGCCGTTCTCGGCGTTTCCTTGCTGGGCGGTTGCACCACCGACCAGACCGCTCGCGACATGGCTCAGCAGGCCATGGACACTGCCAACAGTGCCCAGGCTTGCTGCAACGCCAACACCGAGCGTCTTGACCGCATGTATCAGAAGATCATGGGCAAGTAAGACCCTTCCGAGGGACTGCGCCGGCTTCCCACGAGCTGTGGGATGCCGGTGTCTTCTTTAACCGCCCGCTCCACCGCCTCCCAGTCGATCGTCACGCCTTCGGTATCCTTCACCCACTGCGGGATCACGTCTCTAGCGCTGCGCCGCACGCTTTTCTCGCCGGTCTGAACCTCCAGGTAGAGCTCGTCTCCGCGCCAACCGACCTTATAGGGTTGGTCGATAATGTTCACCGGCGTCGTAATGTCGGTTAAACCATATAATTCTTCGATACCTTCAGGGTACATCCGAATGCAGCCGCCGCTCACCTCCATCCCGAGCCCCCACGGCTGGCTAGTCCCGTGGATCAGGTAATCGGGACGGCTCAAACGCATGGCATACTTGCCCAACGGGTTATCGGGGCCGGGCGGCACCACCGCCGGCAGGATGTCGCCGTAGGCGGCGTGAGCAGCCCGAACGTTCGGCCCGGGCGTCCAGGTCGGGTCCTTGCGCTTTTCGATGACCGTGAAGTTGCCGAGCGGCGTGCCCATTGCGTCCTTGCCGACGCTGATGGCGTATATGCGTACTTCATTGGGGTCGTTCGGCGGGAAATAGTAGAGGCGCTTTTCGGCGCGATTGATCACGATGCCGGTCCGCGGGGCATCCGGAAGCACGTAGAAGGCCGGAACCATCACGGGCGTGCCTTCGCCGGGCACCCAGATGTCGACATCGGGGTTGGCTTGACGCATGTCGTCGAACCCCAAACCGTTCTGGCGCGCAACATCCAGCAAGGTATCCTGGGCACGCGCCTTGAAGTAGAAGGGAACCCCCACGACGGAATCGTTTGGATTCTCGAGACGGAAGGTCTCGGCCCCGGCACCGTCGATGACCCCGACGCCCAACAGAGACGCGCAGACCGCCGCGGCGATCCACGCGCTTTTGCGTCGGCCAAGATCAAAATCGCTCATAGACTCTCTCGCTTCTGTATCGGTTGAAATCGGATGAAGAAATTGTCGCGATTGTCTCACGTCCGCAACATCGGCGTCGCCGCCCACGTCGACGCGGGCAAGACCACGCTGACCGAGCGAATCCTTTTCTACACCGGGGCCTCCTACAAGATCGGCGAAGTCCACGACGGCGCTGCCCATATGGACTACATGGCCGAGGAGCAGCAGCACGGCATCACCATCACCGCCGCCGTGACCAAGGCTCCCTGGCGGGAGCACCTGCTGCAGGTCGTCGACACGCCCGGACATGTCGATTTTACGATCGAGGTGGAGCGCGCCATGCGCGTCCTCGACGGCTGCATCCTGGTGCTCGACGGGGTGCGGGGCGTGGAACCTCAGACCGAGACGGTCTGGCGTCAACGCACGCGATTCAATCTGCCCGCCATCTTCTTCGTCAACAAAATGGATCGCCCCGGGGCGGACTACCGGAGGGCGCTCGACGCGGTCAGGCGTCGCCTGAAGATCGAGCCCGTCGCCATCACCTTTCCGCTCCCGGACGAGCTCGCGGTCGTGGATTTGATCGAGCGAAAGCGAATTGGTTTCCTCGGCGAGCAGGGAGATGCGCTTGTCATCGAACCGTGCCCGGACGCGCTCTGGGCCGCAGTCGCTGATCTGCGCGAGTCACTCTACCTGGCTGCCGCGGAGATGGACGACGGCCTGGCCGATTGCGTCCTGGCGGGCGAGGAGCCTTCGCCCGAGGCACTGCGCGCCGCAATCCGACGCGGCACGTTGGCGGGCCGCTTCTGCCCCTGCTACGGCGGAAGTGCGCTCCGCAATCTCGGGGTTCAACCGCTGCTCGACGGGGTGGTCGATTTCCTTCCCGCGCCGCTGGACCGACCCTCGGCGCATGCCGCGCTACCGGACGGAACCGGCGTCGAGATTGCCATGGGCACCGAGGGTCCACTGGCGGCCCTCGCCTTCAAGGTCCAACTTTGGGACGGGCGCCGCCATGTCTTCGCGCGGATCTATCGCGGCACCTTGTCGCCGGGCGACACGGTGGAGGTGCCGACCCCGACCGGCGCGGCTCGACGCGAGCAGGTTGCACGCCTCTTCGACGTCGATGCCGGCAAGAAGACCCGCATCGATCGCGCCGAAGCCGGCGAAATCGTCCTCTTGGCCGGTCTGCGCCACGCCTCGACAGGCGATACGCTGTGCGCCCCGGGCCACCTGCTCAGCCTCGAACGGATCGAGACCCGCGCCCCGGTGCTGGGGTTGGCGATCGAGCCAGCCGCCGGCACGGATGAAGAAAAGCTGCTCGAGGTTTTGGACAAGGTCCAGCAGGAGGATCCGACCCTGCGCGTCGAAGAAGATCCCGAGACCGGCCAGCGACTGCTGCGCGGTATGGGGGAGCTCCACCTTCAGATCGTGATCGAGCGCATCGAGCGCGAGTTCGGCGTGCGGATCCGCAGCGGACGACCTGCGGTCGCCGTGCGCGAGACCATTCGCCGGCCGGCGTCGGCGGATGCGGTGTTCGCGCCGCCGCCGACGCCCGATCCGCGCCAGCAGGATCTCATGGCGCGCGTCGCACTCGCGGTCGAACCACTCCCGCGTGGAACCGGGGAGCGGATCGAATGGGCCGCACGTACAATTCCGGAAGGGACGGAGCCGAGCACCGCGCAACGCGAGGCGATCGAGCAGTCGCTGAGATCAACCCTGGCGGCAGGACCTTTGCTCGCAGCCCAAGTCCAAGACATCATGGTGCGGATTACGGAGGTCGAGCTTTTCGGCGCGGCATCCACCCCAGAGGCGCTCGGGGCAGCGGCATCCAAGGCATTGCGCCAAGCGCTCGAACGCGCAGAGCCGGCAGCGATGCATCCGATCATGCGGGTCGAGGTCGTCATCCCGGAGCCGAGCCTCGGCACCGTCTTGGGCGATCTGCAGGCCCGACGCGCCCTGATCCAGGGCACCGAGTCCGTCGGCGAGGACGTGGCGATCCGCGCGGAGGCCGCCCTCGAACCCCTGCTCGGCTATGCCACGGCGCTGCGCAGCCTCACTCAGGGGCGGGGGCAGTTCAGCATGGAGTTCGACCGGTTCGACGTCTAAACCGCGCTCGACGCGACATGCGATGTTGCGGGGTCGCTACGGCCTTGGCGGGCACACGGGGACTTGGCGGGCGCGGTTTAGGAGAAAAAAGCGAAAGAGAGTTTTATCGATCGGACCCCCACAGGGACGCTGCGGATGGGCTAAACCGCGTCCAGAGTGAGATGCTCAGTTTCGAGGAAGCTCGACGTTTGGTGCGTCCACGATCCTTAGCGGGGACTCGCTTTAAAATAATCTATTTTTGAATGTCTTAAACCGCGCCAGCTCCGACAGTCGTCGGGGC
>NZ_JAABRP010000090.1 GCF_011390875.1 Thiocapsa sp. | reverse complement strand
GTGCGCAAGCATATCGGCCAGGTCGCCTGCTGAACCGCATCCTCCGGGCGGAATATGCAGAGATTCGCAGAGCTGATGCGGTCGGTGGCCATGATCTGCGTATGGAGCTGGACGCGGTTCAGGAATCTTGAATCATCGAAGAGCTATGCAGTTAAAATATTAATTAATTAAATACTTAAACCGCGTCGACGCCAACATCTCAGAGGGATGCCGAACTGGCCGTCCACTCAAAACGACGCATACCGCACAGGACGCGGTTTAACACGGGACGCCCCGATCATGAAGGTTGCGATCTTTTCCGATGTTCAAGCCAACCTGCCGGCGATGGAGGTCGCGGTCGAGCGGATCCTCGACTGGGATCCGGATCTGGTCGTGATGGACGGGGATCTGGTCAACCGCGGACCGAGCAGCCTTGCCTGCGTGGAGCTGTTCGACGAGCTGCGCCGGACACGCGGTTGGTTGCCGGTGAAGGGCAATCACGAGGCTTGGATCCTGCGCTGCGCTCTGGAGCCGCCCCGCACCGAGCTGGAGGGACAGATGCGGCGCTTCGCCGACTGGACCTACGAGCAGCTGCGCGAGCGCATCGCAGCACT
>NZ_JAABRP010000089.1 GCF_011390875.1 Thiocapsa sp. | reverse complement strand
GGCGAGGGCGATGCCAGCTGGGTGCACGTCACCCACGGGACCATGGCCGGGAATCGCTTCGGGATCTCGGCCGGTGTTTCGGACGAGGAGATCCGGGGCAACCTCCCGGTGGATGTCGCCCTGTTCGTGACGGCGCACACCCATCGCCCCCTGCACCGCGAGCTGGACGGCACACCCATCCTGAACGTCGGCTCGGTCGGCTCGCCGTTCGACGGCGACACGCGCGGAAGCTATGCCTTGCTCGAAGAGCGTCGGGGGCGTTGGACCTGGGAGATCGTGCGTTTCGACTACGACCGCGCTCGCGCGGAGCGGGATTTTCGCGATTCGGGCTTTATCGAAGAGGGCGGACCCTTGGCGCGCATCCTCTTCGAGGAGTGGCGTCAGGCACGTCTGTTGATGCCCTACTGGAGACGAGGCTTCGAGCCGGCCGTTCTCGCGGGAGAACGCGACCTCTCCGAGGCTGTCGAGGAGTTCCTGCGGGATTCAGGCCAAGGCTGAGCGGGTCGAGCGCCGGTGCGCCTCGGCGCACCGGGGTTGGATGAATGACATGACGGTCACTGCTTGGCCTGCTCGCTCAGGATGAAGACGGTGACCCCGGATCCGAGCAGCCCCAAGAACACCATCGGGATCCAGGCGTTGGTCAGGAGCGCTTCGGCTCCGTAGGTCGCGCCGGCCAAGATCAAGAAGAGGGTTGCGGTGATCAGACTTAAGAGAAGAGGCATCATGTTTGTTTCCTTTTAGCTACAACGTTGGATGTAATATTAGCCTTTGCTTAATTACTTGCAAGCCTCGCCACGTGGTGTCGGACGCTTGAAACAGACCTGCGCTGCTCATGTAACAGATTGAAACTAGAAGACACGTCAAGCGCGATCAGGGCGTCCAGTCCAATCCGACGCCGCGGATCGGACGCATGACTCGATCGATGACAAATTGCAACAAGATGTAACAGGGCAACAGTCGGCCCCTTGGAGCACCGCCCTTGGAGGATCAGATGAGCGATTCGGATCGTCTTTACCGCTTTACCTTCGAAAACATCGGGATTCGCGGCAACCTGGTCCATCTGGATGCGGCCTGGCGTGCCGTCCTGAGTGCGCACCCCTACCCGGAGGCGGTCCGCGATCCGCTCGGGGAGTCGCTGGCCGCCGTGACGCTGCTCGCCTCGACGATCAAGTTCGAAGGCTCGCTGATCCTGCAGGCACAAGGGAAAGGACCCATCCGTACGCTGGTTGCTCAGGCGACTCACGAACACAGGGTCCGCGGGCTTGCCCGTTGGGAAGGCGAGGTGCCCGCCGAGGGGACACTCGCGGCGCGGTTCGGGCAGGGCCATCTGGCCTTGACGATCGAGCGGCGCGGCGCCGAGCCCTATCAGGGGATCGTGCCCTTGGAAGGGGCGGATCTCTCGGCGGCGATCGAGCGTTATTTCGTCGACTCCGAGCAGCTCCCGACGCGACTCTGGCTCACCGCGGGAGAGAACCGCGCTGCCGGATTGCTGCTGCAGCGCCTACCCGGCGAGGGTCTGACCGACGAAGACTGGGAGCGCATCGGGATGCTGGCCGGCACACTGACACGCGAGGAGCTGACCGGCCAATCCACGGGCGATCTCCTCTATCGGCTCTTCCACGAGGAGTCGATCCGGCTCTTCGAGCCGGAGCCGATCGCCTTTCGGTGCGGATGCTCGCGCACCCGGATCGAGGAGACGCTCAAGCTCCTCGGCCCGGCCGAGGTGGACGACATCATCGCCGAGGAGGGCACGGTCAGCGTCACCTGCGAGTTCTGCAACCGCAACTACGCCTTCGATCCGGTGGACGCCAAACAGCTCTTCGCCGAGCATACCCGCCATGAGCCCTCGCCTGCGCATCACTGATCCGGTCCGGCCGTATGCTGAGCACCTTGCAGCCCCTGCTCGGGTTGGGCGTCATTCTCGGCCTGGCCTGGCTCGCGAGCGAGCGGCGTCGCGCGGTCCGTCCACGCCTGGTTCTCGCCGGCCTAGCGCTCCAGATCGCCGTCGCACTCATGCTGTTGAAGCTTCCGTTCGCCCAGGACGCCTTTCTGGCGCTCACCGACCTGGTACTGGCCGTGCAACGCGCCACGCAGGCCGGCACCGAGCTGGTCTTCGGCTTCCTCGGCGGCGGCGCGGCACCCTTCGAGACGCGCTATCCGCAGAACAGCTTCGTGCTCGCCTTCCAAGCGCTCCCACTGATTCTAGTGATGAGTGCACTCTCCGCCCTGCTTTTCCATTGGCGGGTGCTGCCCCTGCTGGTACGCGGCTTCGCCTGGCTGTTGCGGCGGACCATGGGGACAGGCGGCGCGCTTGGGCTGGGGGCGGCGGCGAACGTCTTCGTCGGCATGACCGAGGCGCCCCTCCTGATCCGCCCCTACTTGGCAGGACTGTCGCGCTCGGCGCTCTTCGCACTCATGACCTGCGGCATGGCCACCGTCGCCGGGACCGTCATGGTGCTCTACGCGGGGATCCTCGCCGACACGGTGCCGGATGCGATGGGGCACATCCTCACCGCCTCCCTGATCAGCGCACCGGCGGCCTTGATGATTGCCGGCATCCTGGTGCCGGAGCATGCGGACGAGGCGGACCGGGCGATCGTCGCCATCCCGATCGCGTCGCGCAGCAGCATGGACGCCATCACTCGCGGAACACTCGACGCCATTCCACTCTGGCTCAATATCCTCGCGATGCTGATCGTGATGGTCGCGCTTGTGAGTCTCGCCAACCAGCTGCTGGGTCTGCTGCCGGCAGTGGCCGGCGAGCCGTTGACCGCACAGCGCATCCTCGGCTGGGTGATGGCCCCGGTCGTCTGGCTGATCGGCATCCCCTGGTCCGAGGCGCAGGTCGCCGGCTCTCTGATGGGCGTGAAAACGATCCTCAACGAGCTGATCGCCTACCTGGATCTCGCCGGCACCCCGACCGCCGAGCTCAGCGATCGCAGCCGGCTGATCATGACTTACGCACTCTGCGGCTTCGCCAATCTCGGGAGCCTCGGCATCATGATCGGCGGCCTCGGGGCCATGGCACCGGAACGACGCGACGAAATCGTCGCGCTCGGGCTGAAGTCGGTCCTCGCCGGAACCATGGCAACGCTTTTGACCGGCGCGGTCGTTGCGTTGATTCTTTGAGTCGACTGCCTAAGCTTCTCTCAAGTCCAAAAATAATCGCTTGGGTGGCTCACCTTTTGAGCCACCCACCTGTGTAGGATCACGCTATCCGGATCCATGAGGCGACCGCGATGTCCCATCGGCAGCGATCTGAAACGAACCTCCCCGAACCCTCTCTCGACGAGGCCATCATCGGCCGACATCTCGTCATCCAACGCAGCCGCCTCGCGGGCTTCCGCCACCACGAGGCGCCGGCCTTCCTGCCCGCATTGCGGGCCGGCTCTCCCTTGACCCTGAGCGCGGAGCGCGACAACCCGCACGACGGCGATGCCGTCGCCATCCATTGGCAGGGCCACATGCTCGGCTATCTCCCGCGTGGCGAGAACCTGGTCGTCGCCCGTCTTCTGGCGCGACAGCGCCGTTTGAGCGCCCGCGTCCGGCGTCTCGTCCCGGAAGCCGACCACAACCAGCGTCTGCAGATCGAGATCTTGATGCATTGACCTCCCGAAGCTCGGCGACTAGTTTCATGCCTGGACACCGGACGACCGAGGCACATCGTGGGCGAGGAGATCAGAGGACATTGCTGGAATTGCGGGCGGGGACTGACTAAGCTCGATTACGGGCGCGAGGCGCGCTGCCCCGGATGCGACAAACCAACCCATTGCTGTCGCAACTGTCGCCATTACGCGCCCGGACGGCCCAACGAGTGTCGGGAGCCGATGGTGGATCGCGTCATTGCGAAGGATCGGGCCAACTTCTGCGACTGGTTCCAGCCTCTGCCGGGATCGCCCTCGCTGCACGCGGGCGAGACGCCGAGCGCGGCGACCGACCCGGAGTCGCTGAAACGTGCCGCGGAGGATCTGTTCAAATGACCGACCGCCGAGACCCGTTCCGTTCACTCGACGGGTTACTCCTCGCCGTCGGACTCTGCCTGGTCGCGACGGTCAACGCCTGCGCATCGGAACACGACATGACCGCGGAACGTCAACGACTCGTCGAGAAGATCCAGGCCGAGGTGCGCATGACGGCCCCGGAGCTGGGTTTCGCCCGGCTCGATCCGCGTGTCGCCGAGGCGATGCTCCGGGTGCCTCGCCACGCCTTCGTGCCGAGCGCCCAGCGCGCCTTGGCCTATGCCAATCACCCCCTGCCGATCGGCGGCGGGCAGACCATCTCTCAGCCTTACATCGTCGCCATCATGAGCCAGCTGCTCGATGTCGGCCCGGGCGACCGGGTCTTCGAGCTGGGCACCGGGTCCGGGTATCAGGCCGCCGTGCTGGCCGACATGGGGGTCGAGGTCTATTCGGTCGAGATTGTCCCGGAGCTGGCCGAACGCGCTGTTGCGAATCTCGATGCCGCCGGCTTCCCGCAGGTCCAAGTCCGCGCGGGCGACGGCTGGCTCGGCTGGCCCGAGGCAGCTCCCTTCGACGGCATCATCTTGACTGCCGCCGCACCTACGATTCCGGACCAGCTGATCGCTCAGCTCAAACCCGGTGGCCGTCTGGTGATGCCGATCGGTGAAACGAACGGCGTTCAGCAGCTCGCGATCTTCGACAAGGCCGAGGACGGCAGTCTGCGCCGACGCGACCTCCTGCCGGTGCGATTCGTGCCGGTGACCGGGCCCTTGGGCGACTGACCGATGCGTGAACCGGGTCTTGATCACCCTGCGACCATCGGCACCCATGACCATGAGCGGATGTGCTTTTGGCCACGGAGACATACCCTAATCGAAAGACCCTGGCCCTGCCCGCCTCTGTGTTCCCGTGGATGAAGATGCACCCGTGCCGCTCCATGGCGGCACCCTCGAAACCCTCGCCCTCACCCTGCAGCGACAGGCGCACGCCGCCGGTCATCGCGCGACCCTGCTGCTGAGCGGTGATGCGGAATGGACCGCAACCCATGCGTGGCGTTGGGTCGCCGCGTTCCCTGACCGGGTTCCGACCTGGCTCTCCGAGCGCCCCCTGTCCGACAGCGCCCTGCCGCTGCGGGCCGCGGATCGACTCCTCGGCAGCGACCTCGACCTCTTGGTGTACGACGCCCACAGCGGATTCGATCCCGATGGTTTCGGCGCAGCGACCGGAGCGATTCGCAGAGGCGGCCTCCTGCTGCTGCTGACCCCGCCGCTTGCCGATTGGCCGAACCTCCCCGACCCGCAGGCCGAACGCATCGCCGTATGGCCGAACACGGCAGCATCGGTCGGCGGACGCTTCCTGCGCCGACTCGCGAGGCTTCTCGGGTCCGACCCGGGTCTCATCCACCTTGCGCAAGCTGATGCAGGGAGCATCGCGACCGCGCAAAGGTTCGTCTCGGACGCTGCGGTCGCTACGCCGGAGCCGACCGACCCCGGGCGGACGACCGCGGAGAGCGACCCGGACCCCGCCGAACCCGCCACATCGGACCAGGATCACGCGATCACGGCCATCCTCGCGGTCGCGCATGGCCGCGCCCACCGCCCGCTCGTCATCCGGGCGCACCGCGGACGCGGCAAGAGCGCTGCACTGGGCATCGCCGCAGGCCGCCTTCTATGCGAGCGGCCGCACCTCATCCTGGTCACCGCACCGCGACGCTCGGCGGCCGACGCGCTCTTCAAGCACGCCGCTGCCGTGTTGGGCGGTCATGCTCGGGCCTGCACTCTGGATGCCGAGACCGGGACGACACCGGACCTGACGACGCCAACTAAGGCCGATCGAGCCGGTCACGGTCGTGCAGCGGGCTCACTCGCATTCGTCTCCCCCGCCGATCTCGCCGCGCAAACGCCGGCGGCCGATTTGCTTCTGATCGACGAGGCGGCCGGCATCCCCGCCCCCATTCTCGAGACCCTGCTCGCCCGTTACCCGCGCGTCGTCTTCGCAACGACGGTCCACGGCTACGAGGGCACGGGACGCGGCTTCGACGTGCGCTTCCGCGACACGCTGGATCGACTTACCCCGAGTTGGCGCGAGATCTCGCTCGACACACCCATCCGCTGGGCAGCCGGGGATCCGCTAGAAGCACTGACCTTCCGGGCGCTGCTGCTCGACGCCGCCCCCGCCGCGGCGGACGAGATGAGCGAAGCCGACCCGGCCGACATCCGCTGCGAGCGCCTTGAGCGCGACGCCTTGGTCCAAGACGAGAAGACCCTGCGCGAGCTCTTCGGTCTGCTCGTCCTGGCCCATTACCAGACCCGGCCGATGGACCTGCGCATGCTGCTGGACGGCCCGAATGTTCGGGTCTACGCGCTGCGATGGCGCGATCTCGTCGTCGCCACCCTCCTCGCCGCCGAGGAAGGCGGCTTCGCCGATCCCGCATTGTGCGAGGCAATCTTCACGGGGCGACGCCGTCCGCGCGGCCACCTGCTCCCGCAGACCCTGTCGACGCATGCCGGACTCGCCGACGCCCCTGCCCTGCGCTACCTACGCGTGATCCGCATCGCCGTTCATCCAGCGCTCGCACGCCGCGGGCTCGGACGCACACTGCTGCGCCGGCTCGCGCGCGACGCTCGCGCCGAGGGCGTCGATCTCCTCGGTGCCAGCTTCGGCGCGACACCCGAGCTGATCCGCTTTTGGGACCGCTGCGGCTTTCGACCGGCACAGATTGGCACCAGCCGGAATGCCGCGAGCGGGGAGCACGCGCTCGTCGTCCTGCGCCGTCTCGACGCACGCGGTTGGCGCTTTGCAGCAGCGGCCGAGGCTCGCCTGGAATCCCGACTCCCGGTCCTGCTGGCAGGCCCGCTGCGCACGCTCGACCCCGTCACCGTCCTCGCGCTTGTTGCCGCGATCCGAACCGAGCCCGAGCCGCCGTCGGCCGCATGCCGCGCCGCAATCGACGATCATGAGCTGAGCGGTTTCATCGACGGCCATCGCTCCCTGGACGCCACACTCCCGCTCTTGGCCGAATTCGTCCGGCGCCGACTCGGATCCTGTCTGCGCGCCGGAGGCATTGCGGACGACGACGCCGCACTCCTGATCGCAGTCGCTCGCCAGCTCCACGACCCGGCCGAGCTGGTGAGCCGCTTCGGTGCGAGCGGTCGCGACGCGATCCTGACCCGCATCCGGCGCGCAGCCGACGCGCTGCGCACTGGCCTGACCGAAACCTTTCCCCTCGCGACAGCCATGCAAGAGGCGACGTCTCCATCACGCCCGTTTAAACCCGCAACGCGGGAGCACGTTGAATGAAGCGCCGCCCAATCCTCTCCGCAGGCGTCGTCCCGGTCAGGCGTTTCGAGTCCGAGATGCGATTCCTGATCCTGCGCTGTTTCAGCTACTGGGATTTCCCCAAGGGCGAGACCGAGCCCGGCGAAGATCCCTTGAACACGGCACGGCGGGAGGTCACCGAGGAGACGGGGCTGCTCGACCTGGATTTCCGTTGGGGAACGTCTTTCGTGGAAACACCGCCCTACGGTCGCGGCAAGGTGGCGCGCTATTATCTGGCGGAGTCACCGCACGGCGATGTCGCCCTCGGGATCAACCCGCAGCTGGGGTTTCCCGAGCACCAGGAGTTTCGCTGGGCCACCGAAGAACAGGCTCACAGACTCCTGAACGAACGCGTCCGCGCTGTCCTGGATTGGGCGGTGCAACGCATCGGCGAATCGCCCGAGGCCCCGACCGCCGGGTCCGTCAACCGACCACCAGAGAACCGCCTACGATGACGATCGAGCACGAATCCGACACCTCCGAAGCCATGCTGACCCCGACGGAAGCACGCGTCCTCGGCTGCCTCATGGAAAAGCAGCGCACCACTCCCGATCAGTACCCCTTGACCCTGAACAGCCTCGTCAGCGCCTGCAATCAGAAGAGCGCCCGCCATCCGGTCATGAACATGACCCCCGGCGAGGTCGGCCATGTCGTCAACCTATTGCGCGACCGCGGCCTCATCTACGCCAGTCTTTCGGGACGCACCGAGCGCTACGACCACAAGATCGTCGGCACCTTCCTGCTGAGCCGAGAAGAACATGCGCTGCTGTGCGCCCTCATGTTGCGCGGCCCCCAGACCACCGGCGAGCTGCGCACCAATACCGCCCGTCTGGCCGACTTCAAGGATCTCGAGCAGGTCACCGCCACGCTGCACGGCATGGCCAAGCGCGACCGCCCGCTCGTCGTCGAGCTGCCGCGCCAGCCGGGCAAGCGCGAGGAGCGCTACGCGCATCTGCTCTGCGGCCGACCGAAGATCGAGGACATGCTGGAGTCCGCGCATGCGTCGAGCAGCGAGCCGACCCGCAGCGCCCGCATCGAAGCTCTGGAGGCCGAGGTTGCGGAGCTGCGTGCGCAGATCGATCGACTCTGGTCCCTGACCGGGCTTGAGGATCAGCGCTGAGCACCGACACGAAGCGGCGACCCGCCACCTCCGCAGTCGGCATTGCCAGCCTGCGCGCGTAGCGCGATTTTCGGATTTTGGCCTCAATTGCTCGAATATATCGAGGTTTCAGACACTGCCGGGCCGAGTGCCGATCGAGAACCGGCGACGCAGCCACGGAGGAAGGAGAATTCGCGGGTAGATGGATCGAGGACGGAGGATGTCGAGACGGATCGGAGAAGATATTGAGATAATGCAGATAAGCAACTGAATAAAATGGCGGAGAGAGTGGGATTCGAACCCACGGAGGGGATAAACCCTCAACGGTTTTCAAGACCGCCGCTTTCGACCGCTCAGCCACCTCTCCGAATCGACCGCCCGACCCAATCCCCGACTTTGCCTGGGTATCGAGCTCTAAGTCGACGCGGACGTAAGGATACCGCATGTCCTCGACGGACCCAAACGCCTTGACGCTTGCGCGATCGACTCCATCAGGTATGCTTCGGGAACTCGGATCTTCCCGCCGAGTCAGACTCGGCAGCTTGAACCTCTCGTAACCGGAGTGACCACACCAATGGCCAACACTGACTTTTCCATCCCACGCAGCTCACAGTCGGTCATCTCGACCAACAAGGTGCTCAAAAACACCTACTTGCTGCTCGCCGCTACGCTGGGCTTCAGCGCGTTCACGGCGATGGTGTCGATCGCCCTCGCCGTGCCGAGCTGGATGTATCTGGTGTCGGTGATCGTCGCGATGCTGATGGGCATCTTCGTACTTCCGCGCACGGCCAACTCTTCGAAGGGGATCGGTGTCATCTTCCTGATCACCGGTCTGCTCGGGTTCGGCCTGGGCTCGATCCTGTCGATGTATCTCGCCCTTCCGAACGGGCCGCAGACGGTTGGCTTGGCGTTCGGCGGGACCGCGGCGATCTTCCTGGGGCTGTCGGGCTACGCACTGACCAGCAAGCGTGACTTCAGCTTCATGGGCGGCTTCATCTTCGCCGGCATGATGGTCGTGATCCTGGCGGTCGTGGCGAATCTGTTCCTCCAGATGCCGGCTCTCTCGCTGGCGATCTCCTCGGCCATCATCCTGCTGATGAGCGGCTTCATCCTGTTCGATACCAGCCGGATCGCACGGGGCGAAGAGACCAACTACATCATGGCGACCTACGGGATCTATCTCGCTATCTTCAACATCTTCATCAGCCTGCTCCAGATCCTCGGGATCATGGGCGACGACTGATTAGCTCCCTTTTAGGGCACAAACCCCGGCCAAGTGCCGGGGTTTTTGTTTAGGCCCTCGACACGACCCCGTTCGGGGCAAGGAGACGCTTCCATGGAGCTTGCACTGAAGATTGCCGCTGCAGCGGTGCTCGTCTTGATGCTGTTTTATCTCTGGCCGGCCTACAAGCACTGGCAGGAGAACGGACCGAAGGCCGAGAAGGGGGATTGGCAGGCAGCCATCCTGCCGCTCGGCGCGGTTGTCGCGCTTGTCGTGTTGCTGATCATGGCGGTGCGCTGAAGCAACTCGACGGGCCTCGATCTTAAGCCGGGGGCCACCGGCGGGATCGGCAGGGTAGACACGCGCAGCGCAGTCAACCGGCCAGCGCGGGCGTGGGGCTTGGTGGACTTCGCTCTCGCTCGTCCACCCAACCAGCCCGACCTGACTCGGCCACGTCACACCCTGTGGCGAGCGCTCCAGGCCGAGAGGGTTATTGAGCGTTTGAGTTGTGAGGATGGGTTTCGCTGCGCTCTACCCATCCTACGTTTTGGTTGTTTTTACCCCCGCGATCCTTCGACTGTCGAAATCATCTGAACCGCGTCCGCTCGGACGTCAATTGGCGGACGCGGAGCCTACGGCACGCGACAAGCGTGCAGGTGTCAGCAGAGACGCAGTTCAATCTGCGTACATCGGCCGCTCCTCTGCAAGATTCAGCCACCCCTTGACGACGCGATAGAGCGTCCAAAAGTAAATGACTCCCCAGATCAGGAAGCCGATCAAGAACACGAGGGTAACCAGACCGACGAGGCCCCACAACACCTGGAACCAAAAGGTTCTGATCTGCCAGACGAAATGGGATTCGAGCCAGGTGCCCCGCACCTCGGCGAGGCGCAGATAGTTGACGACGACGCCGACGACGGATGTCACGCCGAAGATGAACGACAGGGCCTGCAGAAGATAAACGAAGCCGGTCGTGCTCTTGAGTGGATCGGTCGTTTCCGGACGCGCCGAGACGGATTGAAGGTTGCGGGTCGATTCATCCATCAGTGCTCACCAAGGACGGTATTCAAGTCCGGGAATGGCTTCGCGGTCGAAGACCGACGGCAGCTCCCGAATCAGTTGCTCAACCTCTTCGAAATCCATGTGGCGACCGTAGGATGCCTTGGCCGCATCGATCGGCAGCTCGACCCAGTAACGGATGGATCCGGGCTCGCGCAGGATCTGCAGAGTATTCTCGGCGTGATCGATGATCCCGAGATAATCGTCGTCATGCTGCAGCCGTGGCAGCAGTTGCTCGCGGATCTCCCGACTGCTCACCTCCAGCGCACTCGCAGACGAGACCGACTCCCCCGAACGCTCGAATAAGTAGTAGACGCGATAGTGCATGGCTGTCGATGTTCGCTCTCTGTGTGCTGTGACGGTCTGGTCTCGGCACGGCGTACGGCATATGATCTGCCCCAATCCGCGGTTGCCCGAAAACCCCCTCGAGCACGCCGAGCCGGCTCGACCTTCGGCGAATACGGATCGCCGAGTTCTTCCGCACGGATGCGAGATTCCGCAAACAGGCGCGCGGCGACCCGTGCCGGAACACCTCAGAGCCATTCGGAGACGTCGATGTCGGTTCTCAAAATGAAGCTCCACTGGCAGATCCTGATCGCGCTCTTGCTGGCGATCGTGATCGGGCTGCTCATCGAGCGCGACACCGGACTCTTCGGGGTCACCCTGTACGGGATCTTCGCCTTCCTGGGCGAGCTTTTCCTCAACGCCCTGAAGATGTTGATTGTACCCCTGATCGTGTCTTCGATCATCGTCGGGGTCGCCGGAATCGGCGACTCGAGCAACCTGGGGCGTCTCGGGGGCAAAACGATCGGCTACTACGCGATGACGAGCCTGCTCGCCATCATCGTCGGGTTGCTCGTCGTCAATATCATTCAGCCCGGTGTCGTGGAAGGCACCGCCGAGGAGGTCTTCGGGCTGACCGCCAGCAAGAGCGATCTGGAGGCCCAGTTCGCCGACAAAGGCGCCACCGACATCGTCGAGATCTTCCTGCGCATGGTGCCGACCAATGTGGTCGCTGCAGCGGCAGCGGGGCAGATGCTCGGGTTGATCTTCTTCAGTCTGCTCTACGGATTCTTCATCACCCGCCTGAACGGCAACTACGCACAGACCCAGCTCGATTTCTGGAACGGTGTCTTCGAGGTGATGATGAAGATCACCGAGCTGGTGATGCGCTTCGCGCCCATCGGGGTCTTCGCGCTGGTCGCCAAGACGGTCACGGATACCGGGTTGGAGGCATTCGGTCCGCTCGCGCTCTTCTTCTTCAGCGTCGTGATCGCGCTCGGCATCCATTTCTTCATCACCCTGCCGTTGCTGCTTATGTTCATCGGCGGAGTCAAGCCGAGCCGTCACTATCGCGCCATGGGCGCCGCCTTGCTGACGGCCTTCTCGACCGCATCCTCCTCCGCCACGCTCCCGCTCACCATGGAGTGCGTGGAGAAAAACGCCGGGGTCTCCAACCGGACATCGAGCTTCGTGCTGCCCTTGGGCGCGACGGTGAACATGGACGGGACCGCGCTTTACGAGTGCGTCGCCGTGATGTTCATCGCACAGGCTTACGGCATCGAGCTCGGCCTCGCAACCCAGTTCATGATCGTGATCCTCGCGCTGCTGACCTCGATCGGCGTGGCCGGCATTCCGGCCGCCAGCCTTGTCGCCATCGCCATCATCCTGTCCGCCGTCGGGCTACCGCTGGAAGGGATCGGCCTGATCCTGGCGGTCGACCGGATCCTCGACATGATGCGTACCTCGGTCAATGTCTTCAGCGATTCGTGTGGTGCCGTTATCATCGCCAAGAGTGAAGGGGAAACCGGCATCCTGGAGAATGACGGACCGATCCCGGCCAAGGCCTAGTCGGCCACGCGACGCCGAACCGCAACAACGAAATCGCGGATCGGGATCGAGGATCGATCGGTTTCCTTATCCGAGCTAATGGAATTACGATAGGGCGCGGGGTCCGCGCCGGGTCACCGATGCGGAGACCGTCCGCGCTCACCCCGATCATGCCGACCCCTTCGACCCAGCATCCCGAGCGCCGTGTCTGACCTTACCCCCTCCACCAGCGCCGAGACCACCGCGAAGCTCTTCCGCGGGCGCGTCCTTAAACCGGCCGAAGGCGTCTTCCTGTTCCACCCGAGGGCCATCGAGCGCCTGATCCTCGACCATCTGGCGACCGAGGCACGCGACATCTCGATCCCGGAGCTCGCCTATTACCTGATGCCCTCCACGGCCTTTCTGACGGGTCTGGAATCGGAGAATCCGGAGGCATTGGCGGTCATCGAGGGGCTCAACCTGCCCGACTACGTCATCCTTTTGCCGATCCCGCCCGAGCAGCGACTCGACCGGGTGGGCTTCACGCGACTGCTGCGCGACTACTGGGCACGACGCTTCGAGGCGGAGATCGCGCGCGCCTGGCAGGTGGCCAGGGACGACAATCTCGACGGGGATCCATTCGGCCCGATCGGCCTGACCCGCCGGATCGGCCCGCTGGCTTTGGCCGAGGTGCGCGACGTCATGACCCGTGACGGGGTTGTCCCCGCGGGCATCGGCGACGCCTTTGTTTGCCGCAGCTTCGTCGCCATGGTCGCACGACTGCGCTATTTCTCGCCGGGCGCCCGCGGCTTCTTCTTTCCGACGATCCGCGACTGGCATGCGCTCGATCTGTGGCTCGTCGAGAGCGGGCTCGACCTCCCCGCATCGCTGCAAGGCGGCCGGCTGCCACGCCTGCTGGAGCACACCCGCCCGGACCACCGCTGCGGCGTACCCGAGTATCTGCCGCTTCTCCCGTCGGGCCTGCCCTACGGGGAGTCGGATCCTGATTTTGCGCGCGCGATCGTGGCCCGGCAGAGCCACGAAGCGCCCCTCGTCGCGCAGGAGCCCACACCGCCGAACTCCGCCGATGCGCCGCTCGGCTCCTCCGTCGACGAGATCGAGGCGCGCTGTCTCGCGGTCCTGCACGAAGCCTCTCAAATAGCGCGACGGGACTGGCGGACAAGGCTTCGGGACATCGTGATGACGCCGGTCGCGCCTCTCTTGGACGCACTGCTGGCCATCCCGACGTTGCTGAGCCGTCGAGTGTCCAAGGCAGGACCACGCGGGATTAGGCTGGATCTGCATCTGGCCTTGTTCGCCGATGCCGTGCGCAGGGCACAGCGCGCAGAGCTCGACGACCATTATGCCGCCGCGCTCCTCAACCTGGCCTTGGCCCGGCGACGCTTCATCACCATGGGTGAACCCTGCCTGGATGCGCGCGACGCCGTCCGCGAGATCCTCGCGCAACGTGCCGCTGCCGCCGAGAGTACCTTGGCGGATCTGATCGCCGCCAACTCGAAGCTGAGCCCGGTAACGGCACGCGAGTTGGGCGCCTTGACCGCGCTCTTGGGCGAGGAGGTGATGCGCTCCGGAGCGGCACGCTCGGCCTATTTGATCCTTCGCAACCTGGAACGAGTTCTGCTGGAGAGCCGCACGACCTACTACCGCCTGCGCCCGTTTCAATGGGCAGCGAGCGGCGGCAAGGTGCGGCTTAGACAGATCTTGCCCTTTCAGGCTCAGCTGAAGGCGCTGCGCGCGCTCGAGGTCGCATCGAACCGCCTCGAGCAGATCGAGTGGCCGGTGCGGGAGGTCGAACGATTCGCCGTGCCCCTGAGGCAACTCACGGAACAGCTTTCCACCCGCCTCGCCAACCAGCTTCGACCCCATCTTCGGGCCTCGCTCGAAGAGGCCGGCTTCAACCCGGCCAACCATCGCGAGCAGGTCGCGGCCCACAAGATGCGCGAAGAGCTGCTCGATGTCATCCAGCGACGTCGGCATCTGAAGTTCACCGACGTGCGCGACATCGTCGCACGCAACATCCTGCGCTTGCCCGACCCGACCCTCGAAGAGATTCGCCACGGCGACCGCCTGGCACATTTCGATCGAATCGCCGATAAGACCCTACCTGGCGTTTACAAGCCGGGCGAGTTCTATATCAAGGGGTTACAACAGCTAGGCGCGCCCCTGTTCGGCACGCCACAGGGGCGATTGATCCTTCGCCACCTGATCATGCCGGCAGGCTTGGCTTTCCTCGGACTCAAGACACTCGACATCCTGGTGGGTCTCGTCGTACCCGAGGGAACATCCGTGCATTTGGCGCCGCTCTGGCTGGTGGCGCTCCTCGCACTGCTCATCAATGCGTTTGCCTATACCCGCATCGGACGTGCAATCGCCAAGGCGATCTGGCGCGTCACCGTTTGGACGTTCCGGCTGCTGCTCTTCGACGGGATACGCAGACTACTGCGCTGGAAACCGGTCGCGCGGCTCCTGTCGACAAGCCTGATCCGCGGCCTGGATCGCAACCTCGTCCAGCCGCTGTTCATCGGCTTGCTGATCGTGCTCCCGTTCGTGGGAATTGGTCTGCTGATCGACGAGGTGGAGATCGATTACGGTCTATCCCTACTGATCCCGGCCTTTGCGATCGGCACCCTCGCACGCAATACGCCTGCGGGTCGACGCATGCTCGACAATCTCGCGAGCACGGCCTGGCAGATGCTGCGTCGACTGAACCAGACCCTGGTGATCGGATTGGTTCGAGAGCTGCTCCATTTCTTCAAAGAGGTGACACGCCGCTTCGAGCAGGGACTGCACCGGATCGAGGAGTTACTGAGCCATCAGCTCGGAGAGTCGCCGCTCGCGCTTTTCATCAAATCCCTGTTTGCGCCGGTCTGGAAACTCACCGAGTCGATCATCCAGTTTTACGTCACCGTGCTGGTTGAGCCGCAGGTCAATCCGATCAAGCACTTCCCTCTGGTCACCATCGCGCACAAGCTGATGTTGCCCTTCCTGCCGGCACTCACCGGGCTGTTGGTTGCGCTCACGGAGCCCTTTCTGCCGAAGCTGATCGCCTACCCCTTCGTGACCGTCACCATCCTCTTGTTGCCGGGACTCGCCGGTTTCCTGGTCTGGGAGCTGAAGGAAAATCGGCGGGTCTATGCGGCCAACCATGCGGGCGGGCGCTCGGTCGGATACGATGCAAGGCGGATCGAGGCCGTGCGCCGGTCCGATCTGGAGAGCACGCCGATCGAGCCCGCCATCATCGGCGGCCACGGCGAGACCATGCGCGGGATGCTCCGTCGGGGTTTTCACAGCGGGACACTGCCGAAGGCGTTTGACCGGCTCAGACGCGTCCTGCGCGACGAGATCCGCGACGAGGTCCCTTATCCCCATCGCGTGCGGGATGCGCAGCGTCGCCTCGCCGAGGTGAATCGTGCCCTTTGCGTCTTCTGCGATCGCGAGCTGGGCTATGCCTTGCGCCGCCGCTGCGTCGAGCCGAATTGCGGCCTGGTCCGTGTCGAGACCGGACGGCCGCGTCTGTCGAGCAACGCCTTCGATCTGACCCTGGAGCTGTACGCCGCGAACACCGCGGACGATCGACCGATCGAGCTGCGGCTCTGCGTCTATCTGGAAGAGCCCGACATCTACCTGAGGGTCGAGGTGAGTGGGCCGAAGGAGGAGCTCGGCGAGCCGTGCTGGAGGTTGATCAGGTCCGATCTTGAGGTGTTCAGTGGTCGCGCGGGGGTTAAGCGGGCGCCGTCGGCGGTTTAGGGCCTCCTGCCGCCTTCGTTCCGCTATCGGCTATCGGCTATCGGCTATCGGGCCGTGTTTTGTGCCGAGCCGTGCGAGGCTCAACCAACCGTCGGCGCAACCTACGGGTATGGAATGCACCAACCGTCGAGTTCACTCGAAAATGAGCATTCGGCTCTGGACGCGGTTTAGTTTGCAACGGAAAGACTCCAGTGCCATTGCGTTCCACATTTATCGTCGACTGCGACCGCCCGTGCTTCGATTGGGGAGCTCAAGCAGGAAGCGCCCGGCGTTGGCCAGTTGTCTGCGTACGAGCGACCAGTTTTCCTCGCGTTTGCGCGCGTCTTGGCAGCGCAGCAGACGCGAGCGTTGCGCGGCGTCCAGCCGATCGAGGATGGCCGCCCAGAGCACGTCCTCGACGTTGTAGACGCGCCCGCCGGCGAGACAGACCGGGATGACGCTTGCGATCGGGATCGCGAGATCTGCCGCGACGACCTCGACGGCGGCGAGGATGCTCTCGGCCTTCAGGCTCTTGGGCTGTGCGAGGTCATAGGGCGGCAGCCACTCGCGGACGGGGCGCAGCCGATCGATATGGCTGAGAACGACGAGCACCGGCGGCGGACGGCGAGTCAGGCGCTCTGCGAAGGCCGCGCGCAAGCTGTCCAGGGTCTCGCGATCGGCGTGTCGGTCAGGTCGATCGGCGGCGCTGACCCAGAGGATCATATCGGCGTCGCCCGCTGCCGTGCGCAGGGTCTGCTCGTCCATCGCGTCGGATCCCGGCGTGTCGTAGATCAGCGCGAGATCGAGTCCTTCGCGCGCCAGACGAAAGGGGGTGAGCATCTTCGTCGTGTCGGGAAGTAGATCGGTAGCCACGCGTAGTTGGCCGAACAGGGCGTTGATCAGACTCGACTTGCCGGCGTTCGAGCGGCCCAGAACCAGGATCCGCAAGGGCTCGCCGACCGGATCTTCGGACGCGTCGGAGGCGCGCAGATCACGTTCGGATAGCGTGGTCGGCCGGGCCTCGGGAGAGGTGTCGGACAGCAGGAGCCGCCCGCTGTAGAGATCGATTGCATAGCCGCCGACCTTGCGCACGTATTCCCTGAGGATCCAGCCGTAAAGCTCGTCCTGCGCCAAGGCATAACCGCGACCGCGCAGTTGAGCCAATGCCTCGGTCAGAAAGGCATTGGCCGGATTCACGACCCACTGTCCGGCCCGATAGAGCCCGAGCAGGCGATCCGCAAAAGGCTTCCAGCGGTAGGCCCGCATCAGCGAACCCACCGTGAGCCGATGGCTGAACGGGATGTGGTCCGTGATGGTCTCGCGCAGATCGCGGCTTGCGCGCTCGACGATCAGGAGGGTGTGCGGCACCGTGAGCTCCAAGAGGGGCTCATCGACATCGGGGTGAAAATGTCGAGCAACACGCTCTAGCGTCTGCTGCCCCAAGACACCGAGCCGGTCGCCCTCCCCGATCGGCCAGTCCTCGGGTTTGGTCTGCGCGGCTAGGTCCTCGACCAGCGCCCAAGCGCCGTCGGCTGCCGGTGGCCAATCGGGATCCGGCTCGGTCTCCGCGGCGAGGAGCAACCGGCGCTCATGCCGATGAAGCCAAGCTTGAAGACCGTAACCGGCCGCGCTGAAGAGAACGAGCGCAACCAGCCAGTAACGCATCGCCTCGACCTGCCACAGCCAGAGCAGACCCAACGGCAGGAGCGCCGCGACGGGAACGGCCCACAGCAGAAGTGCAAGAAGACGCAGGCGATCGATGCGACTCAGGAGCTTGTTCATGGCCGATCCGATTTCACCAGGTCTTTGAGCAGGGTCGCACCGGTGTCGAAACCCTCGGAGAAGGTGCGGCGCAACCCCTCGGCGTCTGCCGGCAGACCCCGGCGTCGGCGATTGAAGTGAAACCCGGCGGCCTTGCCGAGCGCGTAGGTCGTCGCACCGCTGGCGGTCGCGCCCCAGACGGCGCCGGCCGTTTGGCCCCACACCGGAATCAGCTTGACCACGGCCCGGCCGGCACTGCGCGCGGCGTAGGCGACCCCGATGCCGGTCCCGAGCAAACCGAGAAACTCGAGGATGGCGCGGCGATCCCAAGGCTGGCCGTAGAGCGCGGCGAGACTTTGCAGCATCTTGGCCTGGATCGCCGGCACGCCGACCAGATCAACAACCGGCAAGGCACCGACACCGGCCGCGGCAATCGCATAGCCGACGATGTGCGGATGGGCGGATCGGGCATAGGCGTCGCGCACCCCGGCATCGCTGCGCAGAAGGGCTTCGAGACGCAGGGTCGAGACCCCTTCGATCGCCTCCCACAAGGCATCCAAGCCGTAGTCCGGCGGGTCGAATCCGTCCTCCGGGAGGGTGAGATCGATCGGCACCCAACGCACCGGGATCTCGCCCGGCAGCGCGCCGAGTCGATCGCGTTGCGCCCGCAGCGCACGGGCGAGGTCGAGCGGGACGACTTCCGTCCAGTCGTCGTCCTCGAAGGGATAGGGCCGGGGATGCTCGCCGTCCGACGGATAGGCATCGTGCAGTCCGGTCTGCGCAA
>NZ_JAABRP010000088.1 GCF_011390875.1 Thiocapsa sp. | reverse complement strand
CAATCATCATGTCCCCGACGGGAACGGGGTTTAATCCGTGGCGCGGTGACACGTCGTTGACAATCCTCTGGCCTTCGCCTGTAAACTGCCGCATCGCCCTCTTCGAATTGGATATCCTCGGTTCTCTGCATTCTGGACCAGTCGCGTAATCGCAAGAACGGTATCCGCGGGCTTCGTTTTACCGAAAATCTGATCTTTATCCGGATAGGCGATAAGGGCTTGTGATCTGGGTGAAGCGGTTTCTCATGGAATCCGATCTCATAGAAGCGACGGCGCAAGGCTGAATAGCGATTGACTGCCCGTCATTTCAATCTGCATAGGAGGAGTACGCCGTGTCCGATCGAGTCGATGTCGCCGTCATTGGGGCGGGTCATGCCGGTTTGAATGCCGTGAAGGAAATCCGCCGTGTCACGGACAGCTATCTCTTGGTCAACGGCGGTAGCCTCGGGACGACGTGTGCGCGGGTTGGCTGCATGCCGTCGAAGGTCGCCATTCACCTGGGCGACATCTACGCCATGCGCAAGCATTTCCAGCGTTACGGCATCGGTGGTGCCGAATCCCTGCGCGTCGACGGGGCAACCGCGCTCGAGCATATCCGCGATCTGCGCGACACCTTCGTGGATCTGGTACTCGCCAATACCACCGACGAGATGGAAGACGAGTTGGTCGATGGCCATGCGCGTTTCATCGATCCGCACACCATCGAAGTCGGCGACAGGACCATCCGCGCGCGCGCCTTCGTGATCGCGACCGGGGCATCGAGCCTTGTGCCGACGGAGTGGCGGGAGTCGTTCGGCGATACCATCCTCACGGTCGAAGATCTCTTCGAGCTGGAGAGCCTGCCCAAGTCACTTGCGGTGATCGGCCTGGGGCCGATCGGCCTGGAGCTTGGGCAGGCCCTGCGGCGTCTCGGGGTCGATGTGGTCGGGTTCGAGTCGGGCACCACCCTGGCCCGTCTGCAAGACCCCATCATCAATCAAGCCGCCGTCGAGATCGTGCGGCGCGAGTTTCCGATCTGGCTCGGCGCGCCGGCGCAGATCGAGCGCGCGGAGGGCGGGGTGCGGGTAAGCGCCGCCGGTCAAGAACATGTGGTGGAGAAGGTGCTGGTCGCGATCGGGCGTCGACCGAACCTGGCGGGTCTGGGACTGGAAGGCATCGGCTGTCTGGTCGACGAGCGCGGTGTGCCGCTCTACGATTCCCGGACGCTGCAGATCGGGCGTCTCCCTATTTTTATCGCGGGCGATGCCACGGGCGGGATCGCGAACCTGCAGATTGCGGCCGAACAGGGCCGGATCGCCGGCTACAACGCCTGTCATGAGACACATCGTCATTACGAGCGCCGCACACCGATGGCGATCGTCTTCAGCGATCCGAACATCGCCTACGTCGGCGTTCCTTGGTCAGAGTTGGATCAGAGTCAGGTCGTCTTTGGCCAACAGCGCTTCGGCCCGGTCGGGCGTGCACTGATCCTCGGCCAGAACCGTGGTTTGCTGCATCTCTACGCAGACCGGCGTACCGGCGTGGTGCTCGGTGGGGCGATGGTCGGACCGCGTTGCGAGCACCTCGCTCACCTGCTCTCCTGGGGTGTCCAACAGCGGATGACCGTCAAGGAGATGTTGCGGATGCCCTTCTACCACCCGGTGATCGAGGAGGCCCTCCAGGATTGTCTCCACGTGCTGGAGAAAAAACTCGACTCGCCGGCCCCCAAGCCGGGGTGGCTCGAGCGCCTCTTTCCCGGCCGCGGACGCGGTGCCGCCGGTGCCGAGGCCAGCGCCTGAGCGCCTCCCGATCGGCCGGTGGGCGGGTCGTCGATCCTCGGGAACTCGGTTTCGGCCTCATCGCGAAGGTCGCGCCCTCACGATTGTGCGTCGCTCGGGGAACACTTCCTCCCGCCAGCCGCGTGCGGAGGTGCGCAGCATCCAGCGGGTCAGGCGCAGATTCAGCCGACACAGAAGAATGGGAGCTTCGGGCTTGCGGGGCGTTACGCGAGCGGGCGTTCGCCGCCGCGACGATAGGCGGTCGCGCAAGCGCACCAGATTAACAACCGTCGTGGTCCAATCTGCCAGGCCCCGTCGTACCCGAGACCACGCGCGCTGGAATGCATGCTCGACCGGAGACCTGGGAGACGTCACCGACACGGCCGGATTCAAGAGGGCATGGACACGCGCTTGGATTGCCGGGGCATCAAGTCTCTCGGCCTCGTAACGGACCACCAGGCTCGCGCAGGCTGGATTCGCCCGGACCGTCAAGATACCGGTTTGTCCACGGAGCGCCGATTCGAGGCGGTCCGCGACACGTCGATCCTGATACAGGGCCGAAATGCGCAACCGCAAGCGCCCGCTCGTCTGATGACACACCTTCATCTCGGTTCCGTCCAGATCGACCCGACTCTGAAAAACACAGACGCGATATTAATAAGAATTATTCTTGATAACAAGTTTCCCGGTGATCGAGTGATCGGGTGATCGGGCCGTCAGCGACGCCGCCGGGTTGCGGGCGTCTTCGCATCACCCGGACACCTCCTTCCACCGCAGGCTGAGCACCGATCCGGCGAGTCCGGCGAGACCCAGCAGGAGGATGGTGCCCTCCACCGAGACGGTCGCCGCCAGTGCCCCGAGCAGGCCGGACACGAGCAGCAGTGCGCCGATGACCGTGTTGCTGACTGCGACATAGTCGGTGCGTTTGTTGCCCTCGGCCATGTCGACCAGATAGGTCTTGCGCCCGAGGCGGACGCCGGCGTGCGCGATACCGAGCCCGAAGAAGGCGATCGGGTAGAACCAGATCGCCGCCGCGCTCGACATCGAGAGCCAGGACCAGAGGGCGACCGCGATCGAGAGGACGGCAGCCAACCCGCAGGCGGCCGCGAAGACCTGTCGACTGGAGCGATCCGACCAGCGGCCCCAGACCGGCGAGCTGACTAGGCCGGCGAGCCCTTCCACGGCGATGAAGATGCCGAGCAGCGAGATGGCCCCGCCGAGGTCGTCGCGGGCCAGTGCCACGTAGAAGGGTGCCGCGAGCCCGGAGCCCATCGCCAGCGCGCGTGCGATCACGAATTTCCGGAAGGGTGCGTCGTCGCGCAGGATCGCGAGCCGGGCGAAGGCCTCGGCCAGCGCGTTGGAGCCGCCCTCGGTCGCGCCGGGGAACTCGACGATACGACTGAATGACCAGGCGGCCAGGAACCAGAGGATGGCCGCGCCCGCCAGCAGCGCGACATAGAGGCCGGTCGATTCCGCCCCATCCTGCACGGCGCCCAGGCCCAGGCCGACACCCATGGCGCCGAGTCCGGCGATGGCGCTGATCCAGCCGGACAAGCGGCCGCGGCGTGTCTTTGGGATGGTCTTGCCCTGTACATCCTTGTAGGCGACCGAACATGCGCCGCGCGCCAGGCTGAAGAGGATCAGGAGTCCGATGACGGCAGCGCCCGCCGTCGCCCCTTCGAGCGCGAAGGCGACCCAGCCGATCACGGCCAGACAGAGGCCCTGGACAACCCCGCCCCAGACCCAGATCCATTTGCGGATGGCCTGTCGCCGGACGATCTCGCCGATCAGGATCTGCGGCAGCATGGAGCCGGATTCGCGGATCGGCACCAGCAGGCTGAGCATCCAGGCCGGTGCGCCGAGCTGCAGGAGCAGCCAGGGCAGGGTGGTCTTGGCGCTGGCCAGACGGTCGGCGATGTTGCTGAGCGTGTTGGCGATCAGGGTGTAGAGGAAGTTGCCCGGTGTCGCGTGACAGGCATCGGCGCTGATCTCTTTGCAGGTGCGCCCCTCGTCGTCCTCGGCGAGGCGCTCGTAGAGGCTTTCCAGCCATTCGGGGTGACGGGTAGGTGTCGTCCGGTTCACTGACATCGGCTCCATCGGCTCGGTCGGGATCGCGTTGCGGCGCATCTTCACTCGGTGTCTCGGGAGCGGCAAGCCCCGTGTCGGCTCGAAAAGGGCATCTCAAGGAAGCACGGGGCCATCAAGGAAAAGGTCACCCTGTTTTCCGTGTCTCCGTGAGAAATATCAGAAACCAATCGGTCGCAAGGTGCCACCGTCGGTGCCTTGCGGAGCAGGGCCTTGGGAGCTACGCTCCCGGCCACCCGTCGCGATCGGGCTCGGCCGTCCGCCGAGAATGCGGGATGCCGAGTGCGCGAGCCCCGGCGGTCTGCGGATTCCTTGACCACATGGGCCTTTCCAGACGAATTGACCCACCGACCCGGAGAAACATCCATGGACATCGAGGTACTCAACGCCGAGCACGGCATCGACGGCATCCTGCGTTTCACCGAAGGCCGCGGCGGCCTGACCATGATCGAGGTCGCCAACGCGCAGGCGACGGCCCTGATCTCGCCCTACGCCGGACAGGTGTTGGCCTATCGACCGGCCGATGCGGCGGATGACCTGCTCTTCGTCAGCGAACGGGCCTATTTCGCCGAGGGCAAGGCGATCAAAGGGGGTATACCGATCTGCTGGCCCTGGTTCGGCGCGGATCCCGAGGCGAAGGGGCGGCCGGCCCACGGGTTCGTGCGGGCCTGGCCCTGGCAAGTGCTCGCCACCGAATCGCTTGCGGACGGCTCGACACGGGTGCAGCTCGGGATCGCCGACGACGCCGATACCCGCGCCATCTGGCCCCAATACTTCAATCTCCTGATCGACATCCATGTGGGCGCGACCCTGTCGGTCGCCTTGAGCACGCTGAATGCCGGCGATCGGCCCTTCAGCATCACCCAAGGTCTGCATGCCTATTTCAAGGTCGGCGACGCCAGCCGGGTTCGGGTCAAGGGGCTGGACGGGTGCCGCTATATCGATAAGGCCGCCGACGGCGGGGATGCCGTGATCCGCCAGGAGGGGCAGGTCGCATTCGATCGCGAGGTCAATCGGATCTACGAGGCTGT
Organism: Thiocapsa sp.; assembly: GCF_011390875.1. Taxonomy (GTDB): domain Bacteria; phylum Pseudomonadota; class Gammaproteobacteria; order Chromatiales; family Chromatiaceae; genus Thiocapsa. The sequence goes on along the minus strand of NZ_JAABRP010000088.1, from coordinate 14,856 downwards.
GCCTCCGATGCTGACCATCGTCGATCCGACCTTGGATCGGCGCATCCGTATCGAATCCGAGCACAGCCGAACGGCCGTGGTTTGGAACCCCTGGGTCGAAACCGCGAAGGCGATGGACGACCTCGACGATCAGGATTACCGGCGCTTCGTCTGCGTCGAGACGGTCAACACCGCCTCGGAGGTGATCGAGATTCAGCCCGCCGAGACCTATCGTCTCGCGGCGCGTTATGCCATCGAGCCGCTCTGATCGAGCCTCCATGGATCACTTTCGCAATCTCGACCCGGCAACCGAAGCACACTGGAAGACCTGGCTCGACTGGGCCGCAGAGCAGTGCCTCGACGTGCCGGACGCCCCGACCTTCGCCGATGCGCGGGCGCGGGTCTGGGAGGCCAGCGACTATGTTGCGATCTCGGTTGCGCGTCACCCGGAGGTCTTGGCCGACCTGATGACAAGCGGCGAGCTCGATCAGCCTCACGAGCCCGCCGCACTGGCTCGCGGTTTCGAGGCCGCGTTGGCGTCGGTCACGGACGAGCCCGGTCTGCACCAAGCCCTGCGTCGATTTCGCCGGCGCGAGATGGTCCGCATCATCTGGCGCGACATCGCCGGTTGGGCCGAGCTGGCGGAGACTCTCGAACATCTCACGGCCCTGGCCGACCTCTGCATCCAAGGCGCTCTGGATCGCCTCCATGCCTTGACCTGCGCCGAGCTCGGCACGCCGCGCGACGCGACGGGTCGCGCCCTGCAAATGGCCGTTTTGGGTATGGGCAAGCTCGGTGCGCGCGAGCTCAACCTGAGCTCGGATATCGATCTCATCTTTGCCTTCGCCGCCAACGGCGAGACCGACGGTGGTCCCCGCAAGCTCGCCAACGAGCAGTTCTTCACCAAACTCGGCCAACGCTTGGCGCAGGCGCTGGGCAGCCAAACGGTGGACGGTTTCGTCTTTCGCGTCGACACGCGTCTGCGACCCTTCGGCGAGTCCGGTCCGCTGGCCATGAGCTTCAACGCGCTGGAGGACTACTACCAGACGCAAGCGCGCGAGTGGGAACGCTATGCCATGATCAAGGCGCGTGTCGTGGCCGGCGACCCGGACGACGCACGCGAGCTGATGGCGATGCTGCGTCCCTTCGTCTATCGGCGCTATCTCGATTTCGGTGCCATCGAGTCCCTCCGCGATCTGAAGCGGATGATCGCCAAGGAGCTCTATCGCCGCGGCATGGATGCCAACATCAAGCTGGGTCCGGGCGGCATCCGCGAGATCGAGTTCATCGGTCAGGCGTTCCAGCTCATCCGCGGCGGGCACGACGCGGATCTGCAGATCCGCCCCATCCGCGAGGTCCTTGCGCTGCTGGCACACAAGCAATTGATGCCGGAGACCGCCGTGCAGGGACTGGATGACGCCTACTGTTTTCTCCGCCTGGTCGAGAACCGCATCCAGGCGTATCGCGATAAGCAGACCCATCTGTTGCCCGCCGACGCGCCGGGCCAAGCACGTCTGGCACGTTCCATGGGGTTTGCGGATTGGCCCGCCTTCGAAGCGGTCCTCGAGGCGCATCGTCGCCATGTCCAGGGCCAGTTCGACGAGGTGTTCGCAGCGCCCGAGACGGAGGAGGTGCGGCACGACCCGGGTTTAATCGCGCTCTGGCATGGCGAGGGCAATGCGGCCGACGAGGTCTCGGCGCTCGCCGAGGCGGGGTTCGCCGAGCCGGAGGCGATCCAGGCTCGGCTGATCCAGTTTCGCGATTCGATCGCACGCAAGGGGTTGAGTCGGCGTGGTCACGAGCGCTTGGAGCGGCTGGTGCCGATGGTGCTGCGCGAGACCGCCGCGAGCGAGCAGCCCGACATTGCCCTCGAGCGCGTGCTCAAGGTGCTCGAGGCCGTCGCGCGCAGGACCTCCTATCTGGCGATGTTGAGCGAGCATCCGGTGATCCTCTCGCAGCTCGCGCGCCTGGCAAGCATGAGCCCCTGGTTCACCGATCGGATCTCGCGTCATCCGCTGCTCTTGGACGAGATGATCGACACGCGTCGACTCTATGCACCCTTGCGCCGAGCGGACCTGGAGGCCGAGCTCGATGCGCTCTTGCTCTATGTCGATGGCGACGACCTGGAGCAGCAGATGGAGCGTCTGCGCCAATTCGCGCAGGGCAACATGCTGCGTGTCGCCGCGGCCGATCTGACCGAGGTCATCCCGCTCATGGTGGTGAGCGACTATCTCACCGAGATCGCCGAGGTGTCCATCCGTCGCGTCCTGCGATTGGCGTTCGATCATCTGGTGCAGCGGCACGGCCGCCCGACCGAGATCCTCGGGGAGGAGACCGGTTTTCTCGTGCTGGGCTACGGCAAGCTCGGCGGGATCGAGCTGGGCTATGGGTCGGATCTGGATCTCGTCTTCATCCACGGCACCGAGTCGCAAACCGCCATGACCGACGGGGCGAAGGAGATCAGCAACGAGCAGTTCTTCGCACGTCTCGGCCAACGCATCATCCACTTGATGACCACCCAAACCCCCTCGGGCGTCCTCTACGAGATCGACATGCGTCTGCGACCGGACGGGAATCGCGGGTTGCTGGTGCGCTCGTTCGCGGCCTTCGACGCCTATCAGTCGAACGATGCCTGGACCTGGGAGCATCAGGCCCTGATCCGCGCCCGCCCGGTCGCCGGCGATCCGCAGTTGGCTGCGCGTTTCGGCGAGCTGCGGCGCGCGATCATCTGCCGCGCGCGCGAACCCGAGCAGCTGCGTAAGGACGTGCGTGAGATGCGGGCGAAGATGCGCGCGAACCTCGACAAGAGCGGCGGCGGTCGGTTCGATCTCAAGCAAGGCCAGGGCGGTATTGCGGATATCGAGTTTATGGTTCAATACGCGGTCTTACGCTGGGCGTCGGAGCATCCGGCGCTGGCCGACTGGACGGACAACATCCGCTTGCTCGAAACACTCGGACGGCTCGATCTGCTGCCCGGGCGAGCGGCCGAAGACCTGACTGCCGCTTACAAAGCGCTACGTGCGGCCTATCACCGCAGCGCCCTGCAGGAGCAGCCCAAGACGGTCGCGGACGCGGATCTGCTGCCCGAACGCGAGCGCGTTCAGTCCTTGTGGCACGCCTTGATGGACGAACCTGCGTCCTGATGGCGGTCTCTCGAATCGAAACGGGAGCTTGATCCCGATGCAACCGGAGTGAGTCGACGATGGCAACGATGGAAGACCGTGATGGCCTGATCTGGCACAACGGCGAGATGGTGCCCTGGCGGGAGGCCAAAACGCATGTCCTGACTCACACCTTCCATTACGGCATGGGTGTCTTTGAAGGCGTGCGCGCGTACCGCACCGAGCAGGGCCCGGCGATCTTTCGTCTGCGCGACCATACCGATCGCCTTTTCGATTCGGCGCATATCCTCGGCATGAAGGCGCCGTTCGACCGCGAGACCATCGACGAGGCCCAGCGGATCGCCGTGCGCGAGAACAACCTCGACTCGGCCTACATCCGTCCGATGTTTTTCTATGGCCCGGAGGGAATGGGTCTACGTGCCGACAACCTCAAGGTGCATTGCATCGTCGCCGCTTGGGAGTGGGGCTCCTATCTCGGCGAAGAGAATATGACCAAGGGCATTCGGATTCGGGTGTCGTCCTATACGCGGCATCATGTGAACATCACCATGTGTCGCGCCAAGGCCAACGGCAATTACATGAACTCCATGATGGCCTTGCAGGAGGCCCTGCGCGACGGTTACGACGAGGCCCTCCTGCTGGATGCCTCCGGCTACGTGATGGAAGGCAGCGGCGAGAACGTCTTCATCGTGCGCAAGGGTGTGCTCTATACGCCGGACCTGACCTCGGCCCTCGACGGCATCACCCGGCGCACCGTCATGACGCTGGCGCGCGACCTCGGGATCGAGGTGGTCGAGAAGCGAATCACCCGCGACGAGGTCTATATCGCCGACGAGGCATTCTTCACCGGCACCGCCGCCGAGGTGACGCCGATTCGGGAGGTCGATGGACGGGTCATCGGCAACGGCGGGCGCGGTCCGATTACCGAGCGACTCCAGAGCCTCTACTTCGATCTGGTGCACGGACGTCTTCCGGCTTATCCGGAATGGCTCTCGCCGGTTTAAATCGCGTCCGGTTTAAATCGCGTCCGGCGATAGTTCGGCCCGGTATCGGTTGGGTTGATGCCGGACCCCTTTGTCGCCGCCGGAGCTGACGCGACTTAAAGTGAAAGAACGAGAATAGGGGACCTCATCTGGTCTTTGCGGCACGGACCCGCTCAGGTTCGGTGATGTCCTGAAAAGAACGACCACGCTGGAGGGGCGGCTGTAGGGGCGACTTCAGTCGCCCTCTACACGATTTGCAGCCATGCGCATTCGGGATGCTTAATTCCCGGCAATCGATTTATCCGATGGAGACTTTGCCGATGTCCAACGCCGCCGTCGAGACGCCGAGCGAGCATGCGCTGATCGAGGTCAGCCGCAAGGATCTGCCGCTGTCCTGTCCCTTGCCCGGTGCCCCTGTCTGGAACATGCACCCGCGGGTCTATCTGCCGATCGAAGACGAGCCGAGCCATGAGGCGACCTGTCCCTATTGCGGGGCGCGCTATCGGCTTGTCTGAGATGACCAACGCGGCAGAGCTTTGCATTACCCGGCCGGACGACTGGCATCTGCATCTGCGTGACGGGGATGTCCTGGCCGATGCGCTCGCCCATACCGCGCGTTGTTTCGGGCGCGCGATCGTCATGCCCAATCTCAAGCCGCCGGTCGTGGATACCGCCCGGGCGCTGGCTTACCGGGCACGCATTCTGGACGCGCTGCCGCCCGGCAGCGACTTTCAGCCCTTGATGACGCTCTATCTCACGGACGCGACGAGCCCCGCCGAGATCGCCACGGCCAAGGCGAGCGGTCAGGTCTTTGCTTGCAAGCTCTATCCGGCGGGTGCGACCACCAACTCGGAGAACGGGGTTACGGATCTGCTCGGACGCTATCCGGTCTTCGAGGCGATGCAGCGCGCCGGTCTGCTACTCTTGGTCCATGGCGAGGTCACGGACGACCACGTCGACATCTTCGACCGCGAGCAGCGCTTCATCGAGGAGCGCCTGGAGCCGATCGTTCGCGCGTTCCCCGAGCTCAAGGTCGTCTTCGAGCATGTGACGACCGCCGAGGCGGTTGATTTCGTGCGCGACGGGCCGCCGACTCTGGCTGCGACCATCACGCCCCATCACCTGCTCTATAACCGCAACGCCATGCTGGCGGGCGGTATTCGCCCGCATCTGTACTGTCTGCCGATCCTCAAGCGCGAACGTCATCGGCTCGCGCTGGTCTCGGCCGCGACGGGCGGTCATCCGCGATTTTTTCTCGGCACCGACAGCGCGCCGCATGCAATCGAGGGCAAGGAGACCGCCTGTGGCTGTGCCGGGGCCTTCAGCGCGCACGCCGCCGTCGAGATTTATGCCGAGGTGTTCGAGCAGGCGGGTGCCTTGGAGCGTCTGGAGGGATTCGCGAGCCACCGGGGTGCGGATTTCTACGGCCTGCCCCGCAACACCGACACCATTCGTCTGATCCGCGAGCCTTGGACCGTTCCGGCGTCCTATCCCTTCGGCCACGGCCGGGTGGTGCCCTTACGTGCCGGTGAGGCCGTCGCTTGGCGTGTCGTGGATTGAGAGCCGCTGTGGGCGATTTGCCTTTTGCCGATCAACCCGACCCACCGGGGCAGATCGAATCCAATGCGACTCCGGAAAAGATTTAATCCCCTAAACCGCGCCGGCTCCAACAATCGTCGAGTCTGACGGGGCCGACCCCATCCAAAGACATCACATACCGCGCCGGGCGCGGTTTAGTCGAAGTCCACTTCGTCCCAGAAGTCCTCTTCGCCATCGATGGTCGGGGGGTTGCCGTCGTGCACCCGATAGTGACGGCGTTGCAGATAGGCATCGCGCAGCAGGATGTAGGGATCGATCGCCGCGTCCTCGAGGATCTGGCTGGTCGCCAAATAGTTGGCACGCCGGTCGATCGCTCGGAGCGCAATCAGACCCCAGTAGATGTGGTCCCTGTCGACGTCGAAGAGGGGATCGAGGTTGAACAAGGGATCCGTGAAGACGTCGCCGACATCGCCGAAGGCGTCGCGTACGCTGCTCGGTCCCAAGAGCGGCAGCATAATGAAGGCGCCCGAGTCGAGCCCCCAGTAGCCGAGTGTCTGACCGAAATCCTCCTTGTAGCTCGGCAAGCCCACGTTGGTCGCGACGTCGACGAAACCCAGCACGCCGACGGTCGAGTTGATGAAGAGCCGCCCCACATCGCTGCCCGCACGCGACATCTTGAACTGCAGCACGTTGTTGACCACCGAAGTGACGTCGGCGAGATTGCCGAAGAAGTTGGTCACCCCGCGCTCGACCGGATCCGGCGTGATGGCCTTGTAACCTTTCGCGACAGGCTGGAAAAACGCCTTGTCGAAATCGGTATTGAACCGGAAGACGGCCCGATTGAAGGGCTCGAGCGGGTCGCGAGGCTCCGTGATTCGACTCGGCGAAGAGGCACAGCCTGCACCGAGCAGCAGGATGGCCAAGACAGCCAGCCGGGTCAGTTGTCGATGGACACTCAAATCACGGTCCTTCATGCGTAGCAAATCTCTCGCGACACGTTGCGCAAATCCTATCACAGCCCGTGCCTCGCTCGGTCCGTGACGGGGTGCGCCTCAGAAGATGACCGTTACGTTGTGGTCGCGTTTACGCAGCAGCGTGACGACGCCCTGATCGCCGGGAAGATGCAAGGCGCCGATCGCGATGAACCAGCCGCCCTCGGCGAGGAGAGGCGCCATACGCTCGACCATGCGGTGGTTGCGCGAATCGATAACCACCTCTTGGAAGAGTGCGGCGAGACGGGGATCGCTTTCCGCGAGGTGCTGTTCGCTCAGGTTCTGCAGCTCGTCGATATCGCGTTCCACATAAGCGGCGGTCAATGCCTCGAAAATGAGCGGCAGTTGATCGCGCGTGGCCAGGGTCTCGCGCAGGAGATTGATCTGGTCGGTCTCGGAGAGGGTATCGAAGACGGCGAGCTGCTCGGTCATGGTTTCCAGGCCCTCGACCCGTTTGCCGTCCGCGACCGCCCGATGAAAGAGCAGCATATCCAGGAACTCGCCTGTCTCGGAGGGCGGGCTGCTGAGCAGGGTCACGACGGCCCAAGGCTTGAGGTCCTTGAACGCCTCCTCGGGCATCCCGATGCCGACGAGGGCGTCGGCCGTCTCCAGGTAGAGGTCCGCGGGGAGAACATCGCGCAGCAGGCGACCGTCGGTGTAAGCCATGGTGACCATCGCTCGGATGATGGCGGAGGCATCCGGGACCACCTCGAGGGCGATGTTCGGGCTCGCGTCGAAGGCCCGGCGCACCGGTGCGGGCAGCTCCACGACCCGCACGTCCTCGCTGTGGATCGTGCCGAAGAGGTAGCTCGGCGGGGCACCTGTCGGGGGGCGGATCTCGAAGAGGATTCCCCGTGTCGTTGCGGATCCGGCGGGTGCGTCGGCGATCGCCGGTGGATCGGCCCAGGTATAGGCGCTGCCGGCCGCGAGCCAAACGGCGAGCAGGAAGCCGGCAATCATCGTGTGCTGCGCCGGGTGTGGTCGAGTGAAGGATCGGCTCCGGGAGCGTCGGGAACCCCTGTCGCGCCAGGACCGGCCGAGAACCTCGATTCCGGCGACGGGCCGCCGCGATCACTGTGTTTGGCATTCATCCGCGCGCCACTTATGCTGTCGCCATGAACCAAGAACCCAAAATGAGAGAAGGGATCGCCGCGCGCTTTCGGGGCTTTTTGCCGGTGGTGGTCGATGTCGAGACGGCCGGTTTCGACGCCCAGCGACATGCCCTGCTGGAAATCGCCGCCATTATCATCCGAATGCTTCCCGACGGGCGACTCGAGCCGGCTGCGCCGATCGCCTGTCACGTGCTGCCCTTCGTCGGCTCGGAGATCGATCCGAGCGCACTGGCCTTCAATCGGATCGATCCCGACCACCCCTTCCGGGACGCGATTTCCGAATGGGATGCCCTGACACGCATCCTCACGCCGATCCGCAAGGCCGTCAAATCGACCGGGTGCAATCGGGCGATCCTGGTCGGGCACAACGCCCATTTCGACCTCGGTTTCGTGAAGGCGGCCGTCGAGCGGACCGGTTTCAAGCGTAACCCGTTCCACGCCTTCAGCGTCTTCGACACGGTGACCTTGTCCGGCCTGATGTTCGGCCAAACCGTGTTGGCCCGTTCGGCGAAAGAAGCAGGTCTGGGTTGGCAGAGCAGCGAGGCCCACTCGGCGATCTACGACGCCGAGCAGACCGCACGACTCTTTTGCACCGTCGTGAACCGCTGGCGCGAGCTGGACCCGGTGCGGGTTTGGGAAGAGAAAGAACCCAGCTAAACCGCGTCCGGAGCGAGAAGCTCACTTTTGAGTGAGCCCGACGTTGGGTGCATCCACGGTCCTTAGCGGGGACGCGGTTTAGAATGATATATTTTTTTATCTCTTAAACCGCGCCGACTACATCGGCCCTCAAGTCTGCCGGAGCCGAGCCCTTCCAAAAACATCGCATACCGCGATGGGCGCGGTTTAAATCCGCGCAAAGACGATCGGGGAGAGGATCGCGCCGATCCCCTTGTCGACCACTCAAGCCTGCTTGGCAGCCGCCTCTTCCATCATGGTCTTGAGCTGACCGCCCGCGTGCAGCTCCAGCGTGATGTCGCAGCCTCCGACCAGCTCGCCGTCGATGTAGATCTGGGGGAAGGTCGGCCAGTCGGCATAGCGCGGCAGATTCTCGAAGATCTCGGGATCCTGAAGGACGTTCACATACGCAAAGGGAACGCCGCACTCCTGCAGCGCGGCCGATGCCCGCATCGAGAAGCCGCACTGAGGAAACTGTGGTGTCCCCTTCATGTAGATGACGACGGGGTTGGTCTTCACCTGCTCGCCGATTCGCTCCAAAACATCCATCGCTGACCTCTATCTCGTGTTGGGACCGATCCGACAAGGGTCGGGACGGTGAGGGGCTTTTCAAGCTATCCCGAAAGGGGAGTGGTCATGTCCCCGGTCGGATGCTTGCCTTTCCCGGCGTTGTCGAACGTTCAGCCGAGTGTGTCGACGTTGCGCTGCAACCAAAGCTCCAGCAGCGCGAGATGCCACAGTTTGTTGCCCTGGATGCGGGTGTGGTGCATGTCCGGTGCGGCGAGCAGCTGGTCCAGATAGGTCTGCCGGTAGAGACCGCGCTCGCGACCCGCGCGTGATGTCAGGACGTCGCGCATCAGCTCCAGGAAGGGGCCGCGCACATACTTGAGTGCGGGCATCGGGAAGTAGCCCTTGGGTCGGTCGATGACGGCATCCGGGAGGAGTCCGCGGGCCATCGCTTTCAACGGGTATTTTCCACCCTCGCGCAGCTTCAGCTCGGGCGGGCAGCGTGCCGCCAGCTCGACCAAGTGGTGATCCAGAAAGGGCACCCGTGCCTCCAGACCCCAGGCCATCGTCATGTTGTCGACCCGTTTGACCGGGTCGTCGACGATCAGGGTCGTCGCGTCTAGACGCAGGACCGCGTCCAACAGCTCGTCTGCATCGGGATCGGCCAGGCGCTCGGCGATCAGCGCGGAGGTGTGGTCCTCGCCTGCATAGGCGTCGGTGACCATCCGCAGATATTCGTCGTGATCGCGGTCGAAGTAGTGTTTGGCGAAGCGTTCGACCGGCGAGCCCTCGCGCTCGGCGGCGATGCGCGGATACCAGAAATAGCCCCCGAAGACCTCGTCCGCGCCCTGACCCGACTGCACCACCTTGACCTCGCGCGAGACCTGCTCGGCCAAGAGATAGAAGGCCACGGCGTCCTGACCGAACATGGGCTCGGTCATGGCGTCGATCGCCTCGGGCAGACGCTGCAGGACCTGCGCGTTGGGGACCAGGAAGCGATGATGCCGCGTGCCGTAGCGCTCGACGACGAGATCCGAGTATTGGAACTCGCTCCCGGCCTCTTCGGGCGTGTCCTCGAAGCCGACCGAGAAGGTGCGCAGATCCGACACGCCGGCCTCGGCGAGGAGCGCGACGAGCAGGCTTGAATCCAGCCCGCCCGAGAGCAGTACCCCCACCGGCACATCGGCGACCTCGCTGCGTACCTTGACCGCTTGGCGCAACGCGACGTGAATCGCCTCCAACCAGTCCGCCTCGCTCCGGGGCTCGGCCGGGCGCGTGGCGTCCAGACGCCAATAGGTGCCTTCGGTCCGGCCGCCGCGCGCATCGAACCGCAGCCAGTGTCCGGGTGTGAGCTTGCGCACCCCGCGCAGGATGGTGCGCGGCGCGGGGACCACGGCATGCAGTGTGAAGAGATGATGCAGCGCGACCGGGTCGATGGCCGTATCCACCCCGCCGCCGGCCAGAAGCGCCTGTGTGCTGGAGGCAAAACGCAGCGTCCCGCCTTGTTCGGACCAGTAGAGCGGTTTGATCCCGAAGCGGTCGCGCGCGAGAAAGAGCACCTGCTGATTGGCGTCCCAGACGGCGAAGGCGAACATCCCGTGCAGGCGCGCGCAGCAGTCGGTTCCCCAAGCGTGCCACGCCTTGAGGATCACCTCGCTGTCGCCCTCGGAGAAGAAGCGGTAGCCGCGCTCTTCGAGCTCGCGACGCAGCGCCCGGTAGTTGTAGATGGTCCCGTTGAAGACCAGCGCGAGCCCCAGCTCGGCATCGACCATCGGCTGATTGGAGCGCACCGAGAGGTCGATGATGGAGAGCCGTCGATGCCCGAACCCGAGCGCCCCGTCGCTGTAGCTCCCGCCGTGGTCCGGCCCGCGACGCACCAGCTCGCCCATCATGGCCTGGATGGTCTCCAGATCGGCCGGCGCGCCGTCGAATCTCAATTCACCGCAGATACCGCACATCGGACCGCTCCCGTCAGGTCGGAATTGCTTGTCGTCGGTCCCGAATTTGAACCGCAAAGGCACACAGGACGCAAAGAAAGTTATTGTGGCGAGTGATGAGTGGCTAGAAAATAATTAAGCAATGGCTCAGAGACAGGAAAGCCGAAAGCCCGCGCGCATTGAGTCTAGCAAAGGCGAGTCTCCGTACGGGGCTTCGGTCATCCTTTCGCCCATGCCTCTTGGGTTCCCCGACCGGACGCCAGACTTCGGCCGCACGACCGGGTACGCCGACTTCAGTCGGCACCCGGGGAAGCGGACTTCAGTCCGCACCGCAGACACTCATTCGTCCCGCGTCGGTACCGTACCCCAGCCCCCGCCGCCCGGTGTCTCGATGGTCAGGCGATCCCCGCCCTCGACGCGAAGACCGACCTTCGGCGGCAGCTCTTCGCCGTTGAGCCGATTACGACCCGGCAGGGCAGGGCCGCCGCCGGCGATGCCCCAAGGCGCGACCCGGCGCCGCTCGGTCAGAAGCGTCACCTCTGCCGGCGCGAGAAAGGTCAGCTCGCGGATCAAGCCCTCGCCGCCTGCGCGCGCCCCTTGTCCGCCCGACCCGGACCGCAAGGCATACCGAGACACTCGCAGCGGATAGCGTGCCTCCAGCACCTCGATCGGCGTATTGAGCGTGTTGGTCATATGCGTCTGCACGCCCGACCACCCGCCGCCGCTCGCCCCTGCGCCCATGCCGCCGCCGATGGTCTCGTAGTAATCCCAGGCGGCGCCGGTCTCGGCGCTGCCGACCGCCAGGTTGTTCATGCTGCCCTGGCTGGCCGCCGGGATGCGATCCGGGATTGCTCGGGCGAGCGCACCCAGCACGACATCCACCACGCGGCTGCTGGTCTCGACATTGCCCGCGGCCACCGCTGCCGGGCGCCGCGCGTTGAGCAAGCAGCCGAGCGGCGCGGATAGGCTGATCGCGCGGAAGGTTCCGGCGCAGGCGGGCGTCTGAGACGGCATCAGGCAGCGAAAGACATAGAAGACGGCGGCCGCGGCGACCGAGAGCGGGCAATTGATGTTGCCGGCGACCTGCCCCGCGGTGCCCGCGAAATCGACATGGATCCGCTCGGGCGTCACCTCGAGGGTCACCCGGATCGGGATCGCCTCGGTCCCCTGGCCATCGTCGTCCATCAGGTCTTCAAAGCTGTAGTGTCCCGGCGGGATCGCGCCGAGCGCCGAGCGCGCGAGTCGTTCGGCGTAGTCGTCGAGTGCGCGGATTGCCGATACGTAGGCCGAGACGCCAAGACTGTCGACCAGACCCCGCAGTCGGGTCAACCCGGCACGATTTGCACCGATCTGGGCGAAGAAATCGCCGCCCGCATCCTCCGGGTTGCGGGTTGCACCGAGGATTTGTGCCAGCAGAGACCGGTCGATCTCGCCTTGTTCGACCAAACGCACGGGCGGGATGATCAGCCCCTCCTCGTCGAGTGTGCGCGAGACCGGCATCGACCCCGGAACGCTGGCGCCGATGTCGGCATGATGCGCGCGGTTGGCGACGAAGGCGGCCAACCGATTCTCCGCGAAAACCGGCGCCACCAGCGTCACGTCCGGCAAATGGGTCCCGCCGAGGAAGGGATCGTTGAGGACCACCATGTCGCCTTCGGCCCAGTCGAGCGCGCCGACGATGTCCGCCATCGCGTAGGCCATGCTCCCGAGGTGGACCGGGATGTGGGCGGCCTGGGCGCAAAGGTTCCCGTCCCGATCGAAGACCGCGCACGAGAAATCGAGCCGGTCGCGAATGTTCGTCGAGAAGGCCGCTTGGCGCAGAACCACGCCCATCTCCTCGCAGACCGACTCGAGCCGGCTTGCGAAAAGCCCCAGCTCGACGGCATTCATGCTGCCGGAGCCTCCGCCCTCTCGCACGCAGAGGCGCTGCCGCGACCGCGTCGTCTCCCGAAAGTTTCGCATCTCCGGCGCGGGCACCGCAGCCACGGGTTGAGATACCCGAACACGGGCCAACATCTCGGGAGACCGTCGATCACTACAGAATCCAACCTTAGAGGAGGCTTGACCATGGCCCATGAACTCCCGGCGTTACCCTACGAAAAGAATGCACTCGAGCCCGTGATCTCCGCCGAAACTATCGACTACCACTACGGCAAGCATCATCAGACCTACGTCAACAACCTCAACAATCTGATCCCCGGCACCGAGTACGAAGCCATGAGTCTCGAAGAGATCATCATGAAATCCTCGGGCGGATTGTTCAACAACTCAGCCCAGGTCTGGAACCACACCTTCTACTGGAACTGTCTCAGTCCGGACGGCGGCGGCGCCCCGACCGGCGCTCTGTCCGACGCGATCAACGCCAAGTTCGGCTCGTTCGACGAATTCAAGAAGCAGTTCTCGCAGGCCGCCGCCACCAACTTCGGCTCCGGCTGGACCTGGCTGGTCAAGAACGCCGACGGCTCCATCGAGATCTTCAACACCTCCAACGCCGGCACCCCCATGACCGAGGGCAAGACCGCCCTGATGACGGTCGACGTCTGGGAGCATGCCTACTACGTCGACTACCGCAACGCCCGTCCGAAGTACCTCGAAGCGATCTGGGACAAGATCAATTGGGAGTTTGTGGCGGCCAATTACGGGGCTTGATGCGTCATCGTTTCTTCATCATTGTGTCGCGTTTGTCGGCGGCTACGATGAAGAAACAATGTGCTGGAATGGCCCGGTGCAATGCCGGGCCATCGCGTCTTGCGAACCGATTCCGAGTTCGCATAGCGTCTCTCCCCGCCCACTTCGGCTCCGGCAGCCGGTGCGTCGCCTGCGGCCAAATCAGATTGTCCATCCCGTCGTCAGAAAGCGCTTCCGCGCATCCGTATCCAGCACCCGAGAGCAGCTTTCCCAATCTACCTTTTCGACCCGGTGATACCGCAGCTCGAACGGATGCTGCTTGGGAACCGCGTCGATCGTCTGCTTCGCCCGATCGATCTCGCCGAGTGCGATGTCGATCCAGACGTCCTCCAGAATGTCCGGGATCTGTCCGAACAGGTTGGCGATGTTCTCCAACCGCTCCGAGAGAAGCTCGTGGACGCGATCCTCGACGGATCCGGCATAACGCATGTTGTAGACATCCACGGTATCGCGGAGCTGACCGATGCGCTGGATACGGCCTTTGCGTTGCTCCAGACGCGACGGATTCCAGGGCAGGTCCAGATTGATCAGGGTTCCGAGTCGCTGCAGGTTGAGGCCCTCGGAGGCCGCTCGGTGCCGATCAGCACCCGGATCTCGCCGGTGCGCACACGCTCCTTGATCAGCTCACGCGCAGCACCGGTGAAGACGCCTTTGTGCATGATCCCCGAGCGCCTGGCGCCCGCGTAAATGCCGATCGCTTCCTCGGGGATCTCCGCGGAGAGCTGGTTGGCGAGCCAGAGGACCGAATCGAAATACTGGCTGAAGATGATGCAGCCGAGCTCGCGCCAGCCCTGCTCAAGCAGCAGCGAGCGCACGATCCGGTATTTGGGGTCGCGTTCCTGGTTCGCTTCCAGCGCCTTGAGAAAGCGCTGTAAGAGCGCGCGCTCGGCCGACGTCAGGGTGCGCAACTGGCTCAGCGTATCCTCGTCGTCTTCGTCCTCGTCCAGCGTGGCCCACTCGGTCAGGAGCTTCTCCACGGTGCGGCGTCCGGCCTCGATCGTGCTGCCGACGCGGCGCAGCAGGAGGGTGCGAAAGAAACCGGCGTTGGCCTGTTCGGCCAGCAGTCCGCAGACATCATCCGCGACGGCTTCCCATCTGACGCGGGGAAGGAGGACGCGCAGCTTGCCCTCGGGCTCACCCACAGCGAAGGTCGGGGGCATCGCTGCGCTCACCTCGTCCCAGGTGAAATGCTCGGAGATCAGCACGTCCTCGCGGTTGCTCGCCGGGATGGTGACCAGAAAGTGGTGCGTCGATTCGTCGGGGCAGAAGCGCTCGAGCCCGCGTGCGTCGGACCCTGCCCGAACATGCCTTGTTTGCCGTGT
>NZ_JAABRP010000087.1 GCF_011390875.1 Thiocapsa sp. | reverse complement strand
CGACCTTCACCGCACCCATGCGCGAGCGTCTCGAACAGGCGGCGCGCGACGGCCTTGCCGTCGTCTCCTCCGCCCATCCCCGGCTGGTCGACGGCAAGCCATCGAAGAACCCGCGCTACCTTCAGGTTCGCCCGGATCTGGTCAACCCGGTGCGCAGCTATGTCGCCGAGATGGGCGCACGCCTCCATCGGAAGCTGCCGTTGGATATCCCGGTCTGCCACCCGGTCGACGCGGTCCTGACGGGACGGCGCAACAATCCGCCGGAGCCCGGCATCCGTGCGCTCGCGGTCTATAACCCGATCCACTACCAAGAGCTGCCCGAGCTCTTCATGGATTTCATCTGCTCGCTCACGGGCAAGTCCCCCTCCACCACCGGGGCCGGCAGCGAAGGGGCGCTGACCAAAGCGCCGTTCAATGCCGTGCGCCCGACGGTGGATCTCAACAACGCACTGGTGTCCTATATCCTCACCGGGTATGCCGGATTCTCGAGCTCCGCCGGACACATCGGCCCGGACGTGAAGGTGTCCCACGATGTCTCCCTTTTGATTCCGGAGATCTGGGCCCGCCTCACCGAGCAGGAGCGAGACCCGCAATACCTAATCGCAAACGACTATCTGGAGCCTCTTGAAGACTTCGAGTACCAGGGCCGTACCGTGTTGGCGAGTCGGCTCGGCTACCGCATCACGGAGCGCTTCGTCGCCCACTTCATGGGCAAGATCTTCGACAACCCGCGCGCGGTCTTCACCTCGGCCATCCTGCGCCCGGAATCGCAAAGCCTAGAGGTCTTCGTCGACGGCATCGAGAACATCTGCGAGGCACAAGAGCGCGTCGCCCGGCGCTATTTCGAGGACGGCAGCATCGCGGATGCCTGTCCACCGCTCGAGGCACTGCTCCACATCATGGCGGATGGCCACTATCAGGGACGCAAGGTCCACGACCCCGTGATTCGCAACCTCTTTACCCGCGAGTCGCTGTTGAGCTCCGATTGGTATCGTGAACGTCTGCAGATCAAGCAACAGCGCGACATCCAGCTCGCTCGGAGGATGGTGCTGAATCTGCAGCAGTTCATGGATCTGCGCCACTACGCCGACGAGGCCGACCGTCTCGACGCCGCCGCGCGCCTCGAGCGCGCCAAGGCCGATCTGGCACGGGTGCAGGAGCCCGCCTACCTGGATGCCTTGGTCGGCACCATCGGCGCGGATCCACTTGGACCGGCTCGGGAGATCATGGTCGAGGCCGAGCGACAGGCCGCCTAGCGCGCACCTGCGTTCGGTCCGCGGGTCCGAGATGCCACAACGGGGACGCGCATAGCGGCCGGGTATGCGCTCGGGGTTTATCCGGAGGAGCGCCGGAAAGTCAGAAAACGCACCCACCAAGGTGCGCGGACCGAGCGTCTCGGCGACCGCGAGACCCTGACTGAAGTCGGTCTCGCCGCGGGGCTCGCAGCACCCGGGCGTGGCGCGTCGATCGACGTGCTGCTCTCGAGTGCCCGTTTGACAACCCCTTCAAAATCGAATGTGTAGAGCGTTGCGGGCACCGCCGGAAAGTTCGCCTCCGGCGTGCGGATCTGGGAGTGCGCCGACTCCGTTTTCGGCGCCGATGTATGAGGGCTCTCTTCGGTCGTCACCACGGGTGTCATCGTTCCTGTTCCCTCTCTGAAAAGAGTTGAGAGTGGATTGAAGTGTACAGCCTTCAGGTGACCGAGATACCTCATCATGGCCAGGGAACCTGTGACATATTCACCCCCGCTCGGCCGTCCCGCTCGAAGCCGCGACGACCATCCGACCGACCAGCGGCCGAACCGACAACCCGGACCGCCATGTGTTAGCGTGCGGGGCATCAGACCACCTTCCCGGAACCTCAAAGATGCAACACCTTACGCCCCAAGGCCAACAGATCGTCGACGATATCGCCCGGCGTCACGGCTTTAGCCAGGATGCAGTGACGCACATGTTGATTGCCGTGCTCAACGGAAACGGCGGCATGGCCCAATTCAGCCATCCGGAATTCGGCGGCTCGGGCCAGTGGATGCAAGGCGGCATGCTGATGCTCGGCGACATGTTCAACTCCTCCCTCAAAGGTCGGGTCGACGCACTCTGCTACGAGCTCGCCAACCTGCTTGCCAACCAGCCAGGGCTACTTCAGAGCGGGAGCTTCCAGTCCCAAAGCCAAGGCGGCGGATCCTTTCAGAACCAAACCAGCGGGGGATTCCGCAGTCAATCCGATCTCTTCGTGCCGGACCCCGCCGATCACTGGTGGCCGCAAGCGCTCGGCGCACCGAGCGCGACCGGAAGTCAAAACAACGTCAAGTACGCCTATTTCGCCGACGCACGGCGCTTGGCCGTGAACACCGGCGGAGATGTCTGGGTCTACGACACGCTGGACCATCAGATCGGCGGCTTCTCGCAGCAGCAAGGCACCGGCGGCTCGATCAGCTTCGGCAGCCAATATGGCACCATCGATCTCGGACGCCTCCCGGTCGTCTCGCGCAACGGCCAACTCGCTGATGCGCCGCTGCCGCCCGTCCATGCGACGGATCGCTCCACGCAGTCCCGGCCCGCGCCGGGTCCGGGGGCGAGCGAGAGCGACATCTTCGCCGCCATCGAGCGTCTCGGCGATCTCAGGTCAAAGGGCATCCTCACGGACGATGAATTCAACGCCAAGAAGGCCGAGCTGCTGGCACGGCTTTAAGCAAAGGTCAAGGGATCGAGGCTAAGGCGTGTTCCGGAAAATCCCATACCGGAGGTTGTGCTGATGATAGGAAGCACAACTTCCGCCGGCGGTTGGTCGTGCCCCGCACGGCTCGGCACCACCTACGGCCCGCTTGGCATGAGCGCACCGATCCGCACATTAACTTGGCATAACGGTTTCCGGAATTCGCCTGAATGCTATAGCCCGGAGCCTGGAGGCTGGGTGCTTCACCGCCCCGACCCAAACGGCCCCGCTCAAAGATACGGCGAAAACAAACGCGCGAATCCGTCGCGCAGCTTCACCGGAATCGAGCGGTCGGCAAGCTCGCCGAGCGTCAACTCCCGGCCCGCGGCGATCTTGGCGTCGACCAGATCATGGAGCTGGCGGGACAGATCGCGATCGTAGCATTCGAGGTTGTACTCGAAATTCAGCCGCAGGCTGCGTGCATCCCAATTTGCCGAACCGAGGAACGACCAGGCGTCGTCGATCAGCATCAACTTGGTGTGATCGAAGGGCGGCGGGGAGAGCCAGATTCGGCAGCGCCCCTCCAGAAGCTGATCGACCTGCGCCTGCGAGGCCCATTGCACCAGCCTCAGATTGTTCTGCTCGGGCATCAGGATCTCGACCTCGACACCGCGCAAGGCGGTCACGTTCAGTGCGGTCGCCAAGGTCTGATCGGGAAGAAAGTAGGGCGAAACGATCCGGACTCGGGCGCGCGCGGTCGTCAGGGCGCCCAGGATCATGCGCCGGATGATGTCGAAGTCCTCGTCCGGGCCGTCCGGTACGCCGCGTGCGAGTGTCTGGCCGACCGGGAACAGGACCGGATACCAGGCATCCCCGCCAAGCCGCTCGCCGGTCGTGAAGGTCCAGTCCAAGGCGAAGGCCTCGACCAGAAAACGCACGACCGGGCCTTCGACACGCAGGTGCAGGTCTTGGATCGGATGGCGCGGGCAGGACACCAGCAGACACCCGTCGCGAATGTTCAGCCCGCCGGTAAAGCCGATACGTCCGTCGACCACCAGGATCTTGCGATGGTTGCGCAGATTCAGGTACTGACTTCTGACCGGCAGCACGGAGGCGAGGAAGACCGCGGTCGGGATTCCTCGGCGACGCAGCAGCGTCGGCATCGGGGGACGGCTGTACCGCTGTCCGACCCCGTCGACGAGAATTCGCACGGAGACGCCCCGGCGATGCGCCCGCTCGAGTGCGTCGACGAAGAGGAGACCAACGACATCCGTGTCGAAGATATAGGTGGAAAGACCGACGGTCTCTTTGGCTCGATCGATCGCCTCGAGCATCCGCGGGTACGCCTGATCGCCGTCGATCAAGGCCTCGACCCGGTTGCCGGCCTCCAGCGGCAAGCCGGTCAGGGCATCGCCGAGATGTCCGAGGCGCAGCAGGTCCGGATACTCGGACTGAAGCAAGCGGTGGGCGCGGCGCTCCCCGGCCAGCTCCGCCCGATCACTGGCCTCGGAGGTCTGCGGACGCAGCCGATGGGCCTTGCGGGTGATGCGGTTGATCCCGAAGAGCCAGTAGAACACCAGGCCAACCATCGGCGCCAGAATGACAAGACCCGCCCATCCGACGGTCGAGGACACGTCGCGACGGCTGAGCAGGAGGTGAGCCACGGTGGCGCCTTGCGCCCCGAGCTCCACCGCCAGAAGCGCTCCCATCCAGAGGGTTTGGTCAATCATTCGGAAGGATCAAGCAATTTCGACGCTCCTGCCGGAGCCGCCGAAACGGCGCGAGCATCGTCGTGCGGTCGATGCCTTTCGCCTGCCTGGCGGGCAGCAGGTCGAGTGCAACTCGACGCTCCCTGGGACCACGCTTGTGTCGGTCTGGATGACGTCCGTCACACCTGGTCCAGGCCGGACTCTCGTTGTGCTGACGATAGGAAGCACAACGTCCAGCGAGGTTTATTGTGCCTCGCATGGCTCGGCACAACCTTCGGTGCTGACGGCGCTCTCCCGCCTACCTCGCCGCCAGGGTCAGCTGATTCTGCTCGTCGTCGATCGTGACGCGAAAGCGTCCGAGCAGACTCATCCCTAAAAGGGCATTCCCGCCGAGCCGAGTGTCGTCGATAAAGGCTGCCGAGACCCCTTCGACCCGCTGCTCTCCGAGCCAGACCCCACTCAAGATGCCGAGCCGCGCATCCACGGTCCCGTTCGCGGTTTGCACGGTCTGCATCCGCAGATCGTTCGGTGAGATCCCGAGCGGACCGATCAAGGAGGCGGGCAGAACCACATGATCCGAACCCGTGTCGATCAGCAACACGCGCTGTACGCGCTGGCCGTTCGGTCCCTCGAGGGTCAGGTTCACGGCGTGCGAGGTCCCCTGCCGCTGTGTCGGCAAGACGATCGAATCCCCGGTTTGGTCATTTTCGTCCTCCGGCGAGGCATCCGACGGAAAACCCGATCCCTCGTTTTCGATGACCAGCGGCGGTGCGACCACGGCAACCTTCTCGCCGAGGATGATGATCCGATCGACCTCGCCGGTCTCGGTCTGAACGATCACATGGTCGAAACCGTCGAGCAGCAGCCGAAGGCGCGGCACCAGCTCGACGCCCTCGGCGCGCCCCTGCATCTCGGCCGTCTGCTCGATGCCGCGCACCTCGAATCCATGCTGGGCCATCAGCCGCTCCAACTCATCTTCGACGTTCACCAGCGCCGCCGCATCGGCGGTCCGAGCAAGAAGAGTGGAACTCCAGAAGAGGTTGATCAGGCTCCGACGAACGAGGTGCTTCATGACTCCGGACTCCGGACGCGATCGGTGCGAAGGATGGGAAAGTGAAACGTCCCGTGAACCTAGATCCGGCAGTCGAGCGCTTCGTGCTTCATGCAAGCGTTTGACGGCATTGACGATTGCGCTCATCCGAGCGCTCACCGGCCGTATGTCGGCCGCTACGGCCCCTGGACCACGCCCCGCGCAACCCGCGACTGCGTTGCGACTCGTTGGCGGAGAACCACTAAGCCGCCTCGCCGCGCCTTACCGGGTACCGCGCGGGACGCACTCCAGAGGCCGTTCAACTGGCGGTTCTAGGTGAAACAGCACAGAGACTAGCAGCGAGCCGGGTTCAGGGCTACCGCCCGGGGTCGTCCAGCCGCGTTCGGAGGCGCCGAGGCGAGCCCTGCGGGTCGCGCGCGCATAGACTACCGGGAAGAAAACCGGGAAAAACGGGACCCGTTTCTTTATGATCGAGGGTCTTTCGGTGGTCCATTACGCCGCAGGGACAAGAGCCGTTCACGCTTCGAGCACGGGCCGCACCGTCCGCCGCAACACCTAAAGGAGCCGTCGTCCCGCGCCACCCGTACGCCAAAACAACAGGTCCGATCGGCTCCGCGTCAAAGGTTCGGCGCCGAATCCGTTACAAAGACCCGAACACAGAGAGGACACCTCAGCATGCTCGCCGCTTTTCGCGCCCTGACCAAGACCGATCTCGCCGCGGTCGTCTTCGCAGTCGTCGGGTTCTACCTCGCCGGAATCGTCCCGTCCGTTGAGATCGCATGGGTCGTTGGCTTCCTTCTTCTGACGATCTTCCTGTTCGCCTTCGAAGTCGTCACCGTCGATGTCGCCGCGATCAGCATCATGGTTCTGCTCGGACTAACCGGACTCTTCGCACCCCTGATGGGGCTTGAGCAGGGTTTGGTGCCGGTCGAGAACCTGTTCGACGGTTTCGCCAGCAACGCGGTGATTTCCATCATCGCGGTGATGATCATCGGGGCCGGGCTCGACAAGACCGGGATCATGTCAAAAGTCGCGGGCTTCATCATGCGCATCGGCGGCAAAACCGAGTCGCGGATCATCCCGTTGATCTCCGGGACCGTCGGCGTGATCTCGAGCTTCATGCAGAACGTCGGGGCCGCGGCACTGTTTCTGCCGGTGGTCAGCCGCATCTCCGCGCGCACCGGGTTGCCGATGTCGCGCCTGCTGATGCCGATGGGCTTCTGCGCCATCCTGGGCGGCACCATCACCATGGTCGGCTCCAGCCCGCTGATCCTGTTGAACGATTTGATCCTGACTTCGAATCAGGCACTCCCGGCCGGCACGGCGCCGATGGAGACGTTTCAGCTCTTCGACGTCACCCCGATCGGGGTTGCCTTGCTGATCGCCGGTATCCTCTATTTCGTACTCGCCGGGCGCTTCGTTCTGCCCTCGCGTGGTAACGAGATGCTGACCGGCAGCGACACCAGCACCTATTTCGCCGAGACCTACGGACTCTCCTCCTTTGAGATCCGCGAGGTCAGACTCCGCCCGAACAGCCCCCTGATCGGCATGAGCGTCGACGACGTGGAGCAGACCTGGCGGGTGCGCGTGATTGCTGTCGAGAAAGGCGACGGTCTGCGCCTGGGTGCCGACGGTGTGGACCGCTCGCTCGGTATCGAGTCAGGCACCACGCTCGGCCTGCTCGGCACCGAGGAGAAGCTCGAACGCTTTTCCGAAGACAACGCCGTGGATGTCAAGCCCGACCTCGAGCTCTTTTCCGAGGCGATGTCGAACGCCAAGGCAGGCGTCGCGGAGATCGTCATCCCACCCGGATCCAGCCTGATCGGCAAGACTGCACGTGATGTCTGGATGCGCAAGACCTACGGGCTCTCGCTGCTCGCCATCAATCGCGGCGGCACCCAGATCACCTTCAACACGGGTGGCGTGCGCAATACGCCCTTCCTCGCCGGCGACGCCTTGGTCGTCCACACAACCTGGGCAGACCTCGCGCGCCTGACCAAGGACCGCAACTTCGTCGTGGTCACGACCGAGTATCCGCACGAGGAGCTGCGTCCGCATAAGGTCCGCGCTGCTCTCGTCTTCTTCGTGATTACGCTGGCCTTGGTGCTCTTGACCGATCTGCGGCTCTCGGTCGCCCTGCTGACCGGTGCCATGGGCATGATCCTCGCCGGCGTACTCTCGATCGACGAGGCGTACGAGGCCGTGAGCTGGAAGACGGTCTTTCTGTTGGCCTCGTTGATCCCGCTCGGACTCGCGGTGGAGGCCAGCGGCACCGCCGCCTGGATTGCGCAGCAGACGCTCGCCGCGCTCGGGGACGTGCCGATCTGGGTGGTCCAAGCCGCGCTTGCGGTACTCGCCACCTTCTTCACATTGGTGATGTCCAATGTCGGCGCGACGGTCCTGCTGGTTCCCTTGGCGGTGAACATGGCACTCGGTGTGGGCGCCAACCCGGCCGTGTTCGCCTTGACGGTCGCCATCGCAACGTCGAACTCCTTCTTGATTCCCACCCATCAGGTGAACGCACTGCTGATGGGACCCGGCAATTATCGGGTTGTCGACTTCATGCGCGCCGGCGGGATTATGACGATCCTCTTTTTGGTGGTGGCGCTGACTATGCTCAATCTGGTCTTTGGCTGAACCGCGTCCTCAGTGACATGCATTGTCGACGTCAAACGGGGCCTCGACCCAAACAACGAGGCCGGCGAGACGCGGTTCAGGATTTTTTTCTTTCTTTCTAAAACCGCGTCCGCTGCCACGGGCTTGGAATCACGCGAGGGCGAGACCCGAATGAAGACAGTGCATGTCGTGCGAGACGTGGTTCTATAGGGATGTCGCTGCTGCGCAAGACGCCGACCTGTCCGGTGCATGGCTGCGAGCTGGTGCTCTCGCACCACGGCAAGAAGAGCAATCTCGGGCATTATTTCGTCGAGGTGGTGGGAGCACCGCTCTTGTATTGCCCGCAGTGTTTGGAGAAGGGTCAGGACACCTCGGTGGAGATCGAGCCGGCGGCGTCCAATGCCTTCCTGAAACGGCTCGTCCAGGTGCTCGAGACTTCGGCGTTTCCGGGGCTGCTCAACAAGCCGAAGATCCGGGTCGACTTTAATCCGTCGAAGACGACCCTAGAGCATCCCTATGCCCAAGGTTTGACTGCCAATGCCGTGCCGATGGCACAGGCGAGCCCCGCCGCGGCACCCTCCGAAGAGGCCGACGAGACTCGGCTCGAGGGCATCGAGCCGGTCGAGCCGCGCCACACCCTGAATCAGCTCATCCTCGATCAGGACACCTTGGAGCGCATCCGCGAGGCGACCAACGTGCTGGTCTCTCAGGACTTGATCTACGTGACCTGGGGGCTGTGCTCGGTCGCGCGCACCGGACGGCGCGTCGCGCTGAACTTCTACGGTCCGCCCGGGACCGGCAAGACCCTGGCCGCGGACGCCATCGCCGACCTGCTCGCCAAAAAGATCCTGCGCATCAGCTATGCCGAGCTGGAATCCAAATATGTCGGCGAAACCCCCAAGAACATCAAGGCCGCCTTCGCCAAGGCGTCCGAGACCGGCGCCCTGCTCTTTTTCGACGAGGCCGACTCCATCCTCGGCAAACGTCTGGTCAACGTCTCCCAGTCGGCCGACAACAGCATCAATGTCGCGCGCAGCACGACCCTGATCGAGCTCGACAACTTCGACGGCGCGGTCATCTTCGCCTCGAATCTGGTTGGAAACTACGACACCGCCTTCCTGCGGCGCATGCTCGCCCATGTCGAGTTCAGGCTCCCCGCCACCGAACAGCGCGAGAAGATCTGGCGCTGCCACATCCCGCCCCAATTGCCGCTTGCGGAAGATGTCGATTTCGAGAGCCTGGCGCTCTATTCCGAGGGTGCAGCGGGCGGCGACATCCAGAACGCCGTGCTGCTCGCGGCCTCTTACGCCTCGATGCGACAGGGTTCCGAGCAAGTCGTCATGCTCGCCGACCTGAAACGCGCCATCGCCTTTCTGCTCGACGGCAAGCGTAAGATCCTCGAAGGTGCCGCCGGATCGGATACCGATCGGTTCGATTGGGGTTAAACCGAGTCTCACCGAGATCAAGGACATCTCCAAGGCCAAACGCAAGATGATGGTCAAGCCAATCGATCAGAGCGCTCACGCTCACCCGAGGAAGCCGACATGACCGAGTGCGTTCCATGCCGCGAGCGTCCGCGAAATGGTCGGCCGTCGTTCCCGAAGGCAGTCTCGGCTGCACCCTAGTGCGCATCCCGCGTTCACTCCCGACGATTCTGCTGATCTCGGCGACACTCGCCGCGGCGGCACTGATCCCGGGCTCGCTTCGCACCTCGGTCACGGAGCCGATCCGGATCGGGGTTTTTCATGCCGCGTCCGGCCCGATGGCCGAGAGCGAGAAAGGGCTCGTCGATGCGGCGCGGCTCGCCGTGGAGGAGATCAATGCCGAGGGTGGACTGCTCGGGCGTCGTGTGGACCTCGTCGTCGCCGAAAACGATTCGGATTGGGCCAACGCAGCCACCGAGGTCGAGCGCCTGATTCTCGAAGAGCGCGTCAGCGTCGTGCTCGCCTGCTGGACATCGGCCTGCCGCAAGGCCGTTAAGCCGGTTGTGGAGAAATACCGTCATCTGATGCTCTACGCGCTGCAGTACGAAGGCATGGAGCAATCGCCGTACCTCGTCTACATGGGCTCCGCGCCCAACCAGCAGATCATCCCCGGGGCGCGTTGGACGATGGACCGATTCGGAAGTCGAATCTATCTCGTCGGCTCCGATTATGTCTTCCCGCGCACCGCCAACCGACTGATTCGCGACCTGGTCACGGCAGCCGGCGGCGAGATTCTGGCGGAGCGCTACGTCCCCATGGACGCGACCGATCTCGACGCGATCGCCGCCGAGATCCGACGGCTGGCACCGGACGCGGTGCTTAATACACTCAACGGCGATGCGAACCGGCACCTGTTCGCCTCCCTCCTGGCCGCAGACCTCGATGCAATGCCGGTGGTCTCGTTCAGCGTTGCCGAACCCGAGCTGCGTTCCATGCTCAGCGGGCGGATCCATCGCGAACATTACGCAGTGTGGGGTTACTTCCAGAGCCTGCCGGATGACGTCAACCGTCGCTTCGTCGCCGCTTTCCGGGAGCGCTTCGGCGCCGATCGCGTTGTCAGCGACCCGATCGTCTCGAGCTACAACGGGATCAGGCTGTGGGCCGAGGCCGTTCGCGAGGCCGGCACCGACGATCCGGAACAGGTGAATCGTTCCATCGGACGCGCGAGCCTGCACGGGCCATCCGGAATCGTCGCCTTGGATGCCGCCACACGACATCTCTGGCGCAGGGTCTACGTGGGACATGCCCGAGCGGACGGGCAATTCGATGCGGTGGAGATCTCCGAAGCACCGGTCCGCCCGGCACCGTTTCCCGCTTACCGCAGCCGCGCGCAGTGGCGTGCGTTGGTCGATCTGCTGTCGGACGAATCGAATCGGCGCTCGCCGGAGGACCGACCGTGGGCGCCGTGAATCCACGCCGTCTCGGCCTGCGTTTGGCGGTCGGATTCCTGATCATCGCCTTGCTGCCGTTGGCGGGTCTGGCCTGGTTCTATCTGCACACCTTCGAGCGTGCACTCATGGCGACCGTTCTGCAGAACGTGACCTCGATCGCCGACAAGAAAGCCGACCAGATCGACGACTACATCAACGAACGGTTGGCCGACGCCCGCTCCTTCGCGAGCCAGGCCCAAGTTCGGGAGGCGTTGTCGGCGCTCGTCGCCGCCGAGCGACGCGCGAACCGAGCCGCCATCCAGAATCCGAGCACAACCGAACGCACGGAACTGGCCAAGCTCGGCGAGCGGGCCGATTACCACGACGTCCTCTTGATCGACGAAGGAGGCAATGTCGTCTTTTCGCTCCGCGAGGAGGCCGACCTGGGCACCAACCTCCTGCACGGCCCGTTTCGCGATACCGAGTTGGCCGCGGGCTTTCGCCAGGCCATGACCTTCATGCACATCGACCTGACCCGTTTCGCACCGTATCGGCCGTCAGGAAACGCGATCGCAGCCTTTGTCGTCGCGCCGATTCTCCAGGGACAGCATCCGATCGGCGCACTGGCGCTTCAGGTCAACCTCGACACCCTGATGCCGGTGGTGAGCGACCGCACCGGACTCGGGACCACCGGCGAAACCGTACTCGCCGTTCAGGACGGGCAGACCGCACGCTACACCATCGCGCTCGAACGCATGCCGGGAGAACCCTTCACCAATCGGGTCCCGCTCGCTCGCACGGCAGAGCCGATGGGGCTTGCGCTGGCCGGCAGCCAAGGCCGCGGCCTCCTGAAGGACTACGCCGGCATCGAGGTCGCCGCAGGCTGGCGTTATCTGCCGGCGCTGGGCTGGGGCATGGTGGTGAAGATCGATGCCGCCGAGGCGATGGCTCCCCTGCACGCGATGCAGCAGGTGACGGCATGGGCGTTCACGCTCTTTCTGCTCGCCTCGGCCAGCGCGGCACTGATGCTCGGTCGCCGCTTGGTCAGGGACGAAACCACCATCGCCGCTCAACAGGCCCGCTACCGCGCCATGCTCGGCAGTATGAACGACGGGGTTGCCCTGTACCGCCCGCGCCCGGACGGGAGCGAGTTCGTTCTGATCGACATCAATCCGTCCGCCCAGCGGATCGCCGGGGTGGTCCGACGCAAGGAGGTGCTGGGCCTGCCGTCTCGGGTCGCCTTCCCCGGTTTGGAGGCCGCGGGCATCTACGCCGCCTTTCGCCGCGTGCATCGCCATGGCGGGCGTGAAACGATCAGCCCCGCGGTGTACGACACGGGCTCGACCCATCTGTGGCTCGAGAGCGACGTGATCCGCCTCGAGGGCGGCGAGATCCTCTCGGTCCTCAAAGACATCACCGCGCGCAGGGCCGCGGACGAACGCATCGAGCACCTCGCCCATCACGACGGCCTGACCGGCCTCGTGAATCGCCACAACCTCGAGATCCTGTTGCAGCAGGCGCTGCACTCGGCACACCGCGAAGGGCGCCGGCTCGCGGTCATCTTCATTGATCTGGACCGCTTCAAGATCATCAACGATACGCTCGGCCACCATATCGGCGATCTGCTGTTGGTCGAGGTGGCACGCCGGCTGCGCCGGGACGTCCGCGAGAACGACATCGTCGCACGCCAGGGCGGAGACGAGTTCGTGGTCGTGCTCACCGCCATAAAGCGCGCCGAAGACGCCGCACCGTTGGCCGCGAAGATCCTGAGCGCACTCGGCGAGCCGTACGCGATCGACGGCGAACGGCTGCACACCAGTCCCAGCATCGGCATCAGCATCTATCCCGATGACGGCCTGGACGCCGGCACCCTGATGAAGAACGCCGACACCGCGATGTATCACGCCAAGGAGCAGGGTCGCAACAACGTCCAGTACTTCACCGAGGCGCTCAACGTGGCGGCCGGTGAGCGCCTGACGGTCGAGCGCGAGCTGCGCGTGGCGATCGAGGAGGGACAGCTCGCCGTGCACTATCAGCCCCAGCTCGAGGCCGATGCGGATCCGTTCGCTCGCCCCTGCGCCATGGAGGCCCTGGTGCGTTGGCACCATCCACGGCGTGGCTTGCTCGCGGCAGGCCATTTCATTCCGATCGCGGAGGAATCCGGACTCATCCACGCGATCGGGGACTGGGTCTTGAACGAGGCCTGTCACCGGTTCTGCGAATGGAAGCACGCCGGCATCGGGCCGAGGCGCATCGCCGTCAACCTCTCGGCCCACCAACTGCGCAACCCCGCTCTCCTCGATACCGTCGCCGCCGTGCTGCAACGCTACGCGCTGCACGAGGACGAGCTCGAGCTCGAGGTCACCGAGTCGGTCGCGATGCGCGATCCGGCGCGCGCGGTCGAGACGCTGCAGGCACTGCGCAGCCTCGGGGTAACGTTGGCGATCGACGATTTCGGTACCGGCCATTCCTCGCTGGCCTACCTCAAGCGTCTGCCGATCCAGACGCTGAAGCTCGACCGCGAGTTCGTGCGTGATATCGAGACCGACGAGAACGACGCCGCGATCAGTGCCGCGACCCTCGCACTCGCCCATGAGCTCGGGCTGCGGGTGGTGGCCGAGGGCATCGAGACGGAGGGCCAGAGCCGTTTCCTGCGAGCCCACGGCTGCGACCTCCTGCAGGGCTATTTCTACGGCAGACCCGAGCCCGCCGAATTCTGGACGGCGCGCTGGACCGAGGGCGGGTCCGCCGAGCTCACGCGCACCCGGAACCATAGTGCATAGAGCGCCGGCAGAAACAGCAACGTAATCAGGGTACCGACCAAGACCCCGCCGATGAGCACGAAGGCCAACGGCCCCCAGAAGGTATCCGTGGTCAGCGGGATGAAGGCGAAGACGGCCGCCGCCGCGGTCAGCAACACCGGACGCGCACGCTGCACCGTGGCCTCCACGACCGCCGCGGAACGCTCCAGCCCCTGATGCAGGTTGTCCTCGATCTGCTTGGCCAGGATCAGGGTGTTGCGCATCAGAATGCCGGCCAGACCGATCAGCCCGAGCAGCGCGACGAAGCCGAACGGACGATCGGCGACCAGCAAGGCCAGCGTGGCCCCGATCACGCCGAGCGGCGCCGTCGCCACCACCATGAGGGTGCCCGAGAAGCTGCGCATCTGGAACATGATGACGATCAGCATCAGGACCAGCATGATCGGCTGGACGCGTTGGATCGAGGCGTCGGCCTTGCCCGATTGTTCCACCGCACCGCCGATGTCGATCCGATACTCGGGCGGGAGCTCGGCGATCAGGCCCTCCAGCTCGCTCCAAATAGCCTGCGTCACGTTCGGCGGCTGCGCACCCCGGACCTCGGATTGCACCGCGATGAAAGGCTCGCGGTTGTAACGCTTGAGCACCGGATCCTCGAAGGCAATCATCAGCTCGCCGGCCTGCTCGAGCGGGATGGTCCGGCCGTCGAGCGTTTTGAGATTGATGCCGGCGAGGCTGGTCGGCGCGATCGCTGCGCCGCTGCCGCCTGCTCCGGATCCGGATCCGTCTGCGCTGGCTGGGCCATCGTCGGCAAGCCCCCGAAGGATCAGCTGAACGTTGCGGATGTCCTCGCGGATCTCGGTCGCCGGCAACCCGGAGAGCTGATATTCGAGCTGACCGGCAAGCTCACGCGGGGTGAGCCCGATCAGACGCAGCCGCTCCGGGTCGAGTGCAAGCCGCACCACGGGGACGCGCTCGCCCCAGTCCAGATGCGGATCCACCGTATTCGGATTGGCGGCAACCACCTCGCGCACTTGGTCGGCGATACGGCGCAGCACCAGCGGATCTGGCCCCACCACACGAAAGGTCACGGGCCAGATCACCGGGGGTCCGTAGAGCAGTTTGTGCACGCGTACCCGCGCCTCGGGAAACTCGCCGGCCTCCACATGCGATTGGAGCTGTGCAATGAGCGCATCGCGTTCCGCCGCGCCTTCCGCCACCACGATGAGCTTGGCGAAGGCCGGATTCGGAAACTCGGGGTTCAGGGCCAGGAAGAATCGCGGTGCCCCGGCGCCGAGATAGGCCGCGCTCGAGCGCACGCCGGGCGCATCGGCCAGGATCGTCTCGATGCGCTCGACCACGGCCGCCGTCGCACGGATCGCGCTCCCCTCCGGGAGCCGGATGTCGATCAGGACCTCCGGGCGATCCGAGGTCGGAAAGAACTGTTTCTGCACGCTGCCGGCCAGCCCGACGATCGAGAGGACCAACAGCCCGAAGGTCGCGGCCACGACCCAGATCTTGTAGCGGACACAACCGCGGATCAGCCCGCGCAGCTTGCGGTAAACCGGCGTCGCGTAGGCGTTCTCCGAGGCATGCTCGGCCGTGCGCTGCGGCGCCTTCAGGAGCAAGGTGCCCAGGTAGGGCGTGAAGGTCACCGCCACCACCCAGGAGGCGAGCAGCGCGAACGCCAGCACCCAGAAGATGTTGCCCGCATACTCGCCCACACCCGAGCGCGCAAAGCCGATGGGCACGAAGCCGATCACGGTCACCAGTGTGCCGCTCAGCATGGGCGCTGCGGTCACGGTCCAGGCATGGGCCGCCGCGCGCAGCCGATCCCATCCCGCCTCCATCTTCACCAGCATCATCTCGATGGCGATGATGGCATCGTCGACCAACAACCCCAGAGCGATGATGAGCGCACCCAGGCTGACGCGATCCAGGTTGATGCCCTTCATCAGCATCAGCAGAAAGGTGAGCCCCAGGGTCAGCGGGATGGTGATGCCGACGACCAGCCCGGCACGCCAGCCGATGGCGACGAAGCTGACCAGCATCACCACCGCGACCGCGACCAGGAACTTGATCTGAAACAGATCGACGGCATGCGTGATGGCGTCGGCCTGATTGGTGAGTTGCGTGAAGGCGACGCCCAACGGCAGACTGGCCTCAAGCCCTTTCCGAACCTCGACCAAGCGCTCGCCGAGCGCCAAACCGTTCTCGCCGCGCCGCATGACCACCCCGAGCAGGACCGCATCCTCCGCGCCGGCGCGGATCAGAAACCCGGGCGGATCCTCGTAGCCTCGACTGACCTCGGCGATCTCGCCTAGGGTAAGGAGATGCTCGCCGACACGCAGCGGGACATGTCGGATGTCCTCGAGCTCACGCAGCTCGGCGTCCGGACGCAGGTAGAGCCGTGGCCCGTCGGTCTCGACCAGACCCGCCGGGGCAAGCCGATTTTGGGCATCCAGGGCCTCGCGCACGTCGTCGGGCGACACCCCGAGCGTCGCTAAACGTGCCTGATCGAGCTCCACGAAGAAGCGCTGCGGGCGCTCGCCCAGGATGCGCGCCTTCTGCACGCCCTCGACTCGGGCGAGCCGATCTCGGATTCGCTCGGCCTCGCGCACCAGCAGGCGGTTCGGCAGATCCGGCGCCGAGAGCGCATAGAGCGCGAAATAGACATCCGAGAAGTCGTCGTTGACGAAGGGTCCGAGCACCCCGGCGGGCAAATTCCCGGCCGCGTCCGACATGCGTTTGCGCACCTGGTAGAAGAGATCCGGGATCTGCTCCGAGGGTGCGTAGTCTTGAAACTCGACCAGCATGTCGACCCGCCCGGGACGCGCGGTCGTCTCAAGCTTATAGAAAAGCTCGACCTCGCCGATGCGCTTCTCCAGCGGATCGGCAACCAGGTCCTGCATCTGTTGCGCACTCGCACCCGGCCAGAGCGCCGAGACCACCATCACCCGCACGGTAAAGGCCGGGTCTTCCGCGCGGCCGAGCTGCAGAAAGGCCACCAGACCGGCGATCGCGGTCACCAGGATCAGAAAGAGCGTCACCGAGCGCTCGCGCACGGCGAGCGCGGAGAGGTTGAGCCGCGCTCCCGATGGCCTGTCGTCGGTCGGGCTCATCGTTCGAGCACCTGTACGGCCTGACCGGGCAGCAGGAGATGTGCGCCGAGCGCCACCACCGGCGTCCCCGGCGCCAGATCGGTCCGAATCTCGGCATTCTCCCCGACGATGCCGATCAGCTCGACCGACTCCGGCTCCACCCGGCCCTCCTCGATCCGCCAGACCAACGCCCCTTCACCGCGCTCCAGAATGGCACCGAGCGGCACCCTGGCGGTCGGCATGGACGCCTCGCGCGCCGTCTCGAAGGTCAAGGTCACGGTCGTGCCGAGCCCGGGCTCGTGCTGCAACTCGGGCAGACGATAGCGCGCACGCCAGGTCCGACTGAGCGGATCGGCGCTGCCGGCGATCTCGCGCAATGTCACCTGAGCGGACCTAGGCGTGGACGCCGGTCCGCCCGCCGGGCCGCTGGCAGGGCCGTTCCCGAGCCGTGCCGTCGCCTCGGCCGGCAGACCGACACGCCGTGATTCGGGCACCTGGACCTCGATCTCGCGCGGCCCGTCCTCGGCCAGCCGCGCAACCGCCTGACTCGACGAGACGACCTGTCCGACCTGTCCCTCCACGTCCAGGATCACGCCCGTCGCGGGCGCGACCAGATCGGCATAGAGGATGGCGTTGCGCGCCTGCTCCAGGCTCGCCTCTGCGGCCAGCAAGCGTTGCTCGGCGGCGCGCGCCGCGGTCACGGCCCGGTCATGGTCCTGCTCGCTCGCGAGCCGCTTGGTCAGAAGATCGCCGAGGCGCTCGCGCTCGCGCTCGGCGTTCTCGTGTTCCGCCCGGGCACTCGCGACCGTCGCCTCGGCCGCGAGACGTTGTTGCGTCACGTCGCGCGGATCGAGCCGGAACAGCACGTCCCCTGCCGCGACCTGCGCCCCGGCATCGACCAGACGCGCCCGGATCTCGCCGCCGATACGGAAAGATAAAGGAATCTCATGACGTGCGCGCACTGTACCCGTGAGCGTCCAGACGCTGTTCGGTGCTGGCTCCACCCGGGCCGACAACACCCAAGGCACCGATTCGCGATCGGACACCGCATCGGGCGCGGCCGACTCGTCGGCACTCGGCCCGCATCCCGAGCCGAGGAGCGTGACGACGAACACAGCTCCGATCCTGTTCATCCTGGTCGACAAGGGTTACTCCTGCACCGCGAGCGCCGGTGTTGGTTGGTGGTTCACCGCACCATTATTACTGTACGATATCGTTTAGTAAATGGCCGAGAACATGACGGAGGAACCAGCCATGCCGACATCCGAAGCCGGCGCGTCCGGGGTACCGGCAACGCCCCGTAACGCCGCGCGCGGCAGACCGCCGGACCCCGCCAAGCACGCTGCCATCCTCGCTGCCGCTCGAAGGCTCTTCTTCTCGGGCTCGATCCAGACGCTCAATATCGAGGCCGTCGCGCGCGCCTCCGGGGTTTCGAAGGTCACGGTCTACAGCCATTTCGGCGACTTACAGGGTCTGATCCGCGCGGTCGTGCTGTTGCAGCGCAGCGAGATGACGGCTGCACTCGACGACCTGCCGGCAGATCAGCGCGGGCTCAGACAGGCGCTGATCGACCTCGGATGCGCACTCATGGGCTTCCTGACCAGCGACGACTATGTCGCCCTGCAACGCATGCTCGCAACCTTGGCCCGACAGGAGACGTGGCTCGGCACACTTGTCTACCGGGACGGCGCGGAGGCGACACGCGATCGCCTCGCCGCCCGCCTGGCCGAGGCATCGGCCCGCGGCGACCTACGCGCGCACGACAGCCGCCTGGCCGCCGAGCAGCTGCTCGGCATGTGGCAGGGCATCCAGACCACGGGGCTCTTGAGCGGCGGCTGCCCTCGACCGGACGCCGAGGAGCTCAGGCGTCGCGTCGAATGCGGGGTGGATGTGCTGTTGCGGGCCTATGCACCCGAGGGCATCGATCGCAAGACCGACCGGTCGGGTTGAAACGCCCTTCAGCCTAAATTCGGAATTTGGAAACGCAAAGGCGCAAAGGACGCAAAGGAAAACAGGAAACTGCAATGCGAACGACGTTCACCCTTAGCCTGCCGGGGTCACCATGATCAGGTGGCTTTCGTTCATCTCCGGTCACCCGACCTGAGCATCTCACTCATCGTGTGCGTCCAATCTTTCGATCGTGCTGATCAGCAGATAGAGCTTCAATCCACGCCAGACGGTCGCTCGCCATGCGTCCGATCAAGACGGCCGGGACCGGATACTTCGGCAGGCGGTGAGCGAGGGATTCGGACAGATCTTCGTGACCAAGGGACGCCGCGGACAAGGTGTAATAGCCCAGAACCTGAGCGCCCCCATCTTCAGCCACATACACCCGCGCCAAGTGATTGCGCAGACTCTGGCTCACGTAGCGTCTCAAGTATTCGTCAAGGCCGTCATGGCCGCACGCAAAACCCGCGCGCTTGTGGCGACGGGTGTCGAACGCGACGATCTTCATTCCGGTTCGGCATCCCGGTAGTCGCGCCAAGCGGCTTGCAGAGCGTCGTTCGGCTCGGGGGGATTGTCCAGTGTGTCGGCAAACCGACGCCATTTGCTGCTGCAACCAAGAACGTCCTGTACCGATCACGCCGTCACATTGGAAGATGTAGGCGAATTCAAGCAGGTCCTGGAAGTTGAAGAACTTTTGTTGATAATCGTTTGGCGACTGGCTGGCGAAGAAGACCACGACACCCTTCGAGCGCCCTTCGCGAATGATCCGCTGTAGGAAAATGTTCTTCTGGCCGAGGTAGTTGTGCGCCTCGTCGATCACCAGATTTCTTGTTGGTTGCCTCCGGGGACAACTCTCCCTCGCCGTAGACGTTGCAGATGTGCTGGCTGATGTTCTGCTGTGTCGTCTGAAACAAATCAGCCATCAGCGGCTGCGTCAGCTAAACAGTCTCATCCGCCAACCGCACATCGATCTTGATGCGCCCGTCCTCGGCCGCGTAGACCAGGAACTGGCCCCTGGCATCTTCGGGCACTCGCTGGTGGTCCTTGGT
>NZ_JAABRP010000086.1 GCF_011390875.1 Thiocapsa sp. | reverse complement strand
GATTCGGACCGACCCGGAACTGGCTGCGGCGTTAGGGTCGCCGGGCGAGGCCAAGGGCCGGTCGGAGCAGATCGCACCGGCCAGTCTCGAGCGTTTGCTCGGCATCTTCGCGCGTGCCGGGCTGCTTGTTGCGGACGCGCGGGCTCGCGATTCAGAGCCCGTCGCGCACGGCAGCAGCGCTGCGACTGACGGCTGAGGACAGAGGGTTCGCCGTGACACGGCCCGGGTGGTCTCGGTGAATGGCGCGCTGATCAAGCCGCTCGCGACCCTCGGCGCCGTCTTGCTCCTGCTGGTGGGCGGTCGAGCGGGGTTTGATGCTCTGATCGAGACCACTCCGCCGCCGAATATGCGGATGGCCACCTCGACCCTGATGCTGGATCGTGACGGGCGTCTGCTGCGGGCCTTCACGGTCGTCGATGGACGCTGGCGTCTGCCGGTCGTTCTGGGTGCGGTCGATCCGACCTATGTGGCGATGCTTCTGGCCTACGAGGATCGCCGATTCGCGTCACATCCGGGGTTCGATGCACTCGCGCTGGTGCGTGCCGGCTGGCAGCTCCTGAGCCAAGGAGGTATCCGTTCGGGCGGCTCGACCCTGACCATGCAACTGGCGCGGCTTCTGGAACCGCGCTCGACACGGGACGCAGGCGGCAAGCTCCGGCAGATCCGCACTGCACTTTGGCTGGAGCGACGGCTCGACAAAAGCGCCATCCTGCAAACCTATCTGACACTTGCCCCCTACGGCGGCAACCTCGAAGGTGTGCGCTCGGCCTCGCTCGCGTGGCTCGGCAAGGAACCGCGACGCCTGACACCGGCCGAGGCGGCACTGCTTGTCGCATTGCCCCAGTCACCCGAGACACGCCGGCCGGACCGGCACCCCGAGGCTGCCCGTCGGGCGCGCGACCGCGTGCTCGAGCACGTGCGCCTGGCCGGGATCATCGACGTGGACGAGGCGGCAGCGGCGCGCGCCGAGCCCGTTCCGAGGGCACGCTTGGACGCGCCGATGCTGGCGGCGCATCTGACCGATCGACTGAGGCGTGCGCAGCCCGAGCGCGCCGTTCATCACCTGACGCTCGACGCCGGTCTGCAGGAGCGCCTCGAGCAGCTCGCGAACGCACGTGCCGCGGCGCTCGGTCCGCGGGTCTCGATGGGGATCCTGGTCGCCGATCACGCGCGCGGCGAGATCCTGGCCAGCGTGGGTTCCGCCGGTCTTTTCGAGACGGCTCGGCAGGGTCATGTCGACATGACGCGTGCGGTGCGCTCGCCGGGTTCGGCACTCAAGCCGCTCATCTACGGGCTCGCCTTCGAGGACGGTCGCGCCCATCCGGAGAGCCTGATCGAGGATCGTCCGAGCGCCTTCGGCGGCTATGTTCCGGCCAATTTCGACCTGGGATTTCAAGGAACGGTCACGGTCCGTCGGGCGCTGCAGCTCTCGCTCAACATCCCGGCGGTCAAGCTGCTGGATGCGGTCGGACCGGCGCGTCTGGTCGCACGGATGCGACGGGCCGGTGCGCGTCCGGTGCTTCCCGATCTGAGTCCGCCCGGGCTTGCGGTCGGCCTTGGCGGGGTGGGCGTGTCCTTGACGGACCTCGTCGACATCTATGCGGCCATCGCTCGCGGCGGTCGCCCGGTGATCTTGCGGGACACCCTCGACGAGGAGGCTGCCGGCTCCGGATCGCTCGGCGTCGTCATCGCCGCGGATGCCGGAGCACCCGTGCTCGAGGCGCGCGCGGCCTGGTATGTCGCCTCGATCCTTGCCGGCGCCCCGGCACCGACCAACAGCGCGCCCGGTGTGCTCGCCTTCAAAACCGGGACATCCTACGGCTACCGCGATGCCTGGGCAATCGGGTTCGACGGGCGCCATGTGGCCGGCGTCTGGGTCGGCCGTCCCGACGGTGCGCCCGTGCCCGGGGTCGCCGGCATCGATGCCGCGGCACCCGTGCTGGTCGAGGTCTTTGCGCGTCTCGGTCCGATGACCCCGCTGCCGCCCTCACCCCCCGGCATCCTGAGCACGACCTCGGCGGAGCTCCCCCCGCCGCTGCGTCGCGTTCAGGATCCGCGTGCCGCCTCGCGCGGCGGCGTCCATGCACCGCAGATTGCCTATCCGCCCGAGGGTGCGCACGTCGAGCTGGGCCTCGGCGGCGGTCGGGCCGCCGATCTGGTCTTGCGGGTTCGCGACGGTGTGCCGCCCTTCACCTGGTTCGTCGACGGTGCGCCGGTCGTACGCGAACCCTACGCCCGAACCGCCCGTTGGGCGCCCGACGGCCCCGGTTATGTGGCCATCTCGGTTGTCGACGCCCGCGGTGCAGCGGCGAGGGTGAATGTCTTTCTTGAATGATCTGGCGTTCGGGAAGATTCACCCTCACACTTTAAATGATTCGAGGTTGGCGCCCGTCCCGGAGTCCGTCATCATGTCTCAAACGCTCCACGACCAAGATTTGTACGACTGGTCCATGCAGACCGCTTGGCTGTTGCGTGAAGGGCGCTATGCCGAGATCGACACGCTGCACCTTGCGGAGGAAGTGGAGTCGATGGGCAAGAGTGAGCGCCGAGCCGTGGGCGGCCGGTGAAACGGGGATGGACGAGAGCGAGTTCCCCCAACGTTGTCCCTACCGGTCTGAACTGGTCGTCGATCCTTCATTTTTCCCGGTCCGAACGAAACCGATGCAGCCCGCCATGACTGAGACCTCCTCGCCCGGACGCCCCACCGTCCTGCTCTGGGCCATCGCCGGCGTGCTGCTCGCCGCCGTCGTCGCTGTCGCACTCTATAAGGCCTGGCCGCTGCTGAACCCGACGCTGTCCGAGGTCGCACCCCTTGATCCGAGCTGTGATCTGCGTTCCGGACCCTGTGAAGCGCGCTTTGGCGGCGGGGAGAGCGTGCGCTTTGCGATCGAGCCGAGGAGTATCCCGGTCGTGACGCCGCTGCGGCTTGTCGTGCAGACGGCCGGCTTCGACGTTCGCGCGGTGGAGGTCGATTTCGCCGGTGTCGACATGAACATGGGGTACAACCGTGCTGGCCTGGAGGCGGTCGGGCCGGGCCTTTATGAAGGGCAGGGGACCTTGCCGGTGTGTGTGCGGGCGCGCATGGAGTGGGAGGCGAGGGTATTGATCCACACGGCCGACGGGATCTCGGCGGCGCCATTTCGATTCGAGACGCGGAGGGATTGAATCGCGTTTGGGGATCCCTGATTCGTTTGAGTGCGGGCGAGCCTCGTCGCAGCGACACGCGGTTGGCATCCTTTCAGAAAACAGTTGTCGAGTTGTGCCTCGCACGGCTCGGCACAACCTCCACGAGCCTCGCTATGATGGCGTGTTACGGGTCGCGATACCGACGCGTCAGATCGCCGTAGGCGTCGATGCGGCGGTCGCGCAGGAAGGGCCAGAGTCGGCGGACCTGCTCGATGCGCGCCGGTTCGATCTGTGCAAGGAGGATCTGCGGGCCCTGGTCGCCGGCCTGTGCGAGGACCTCGCCCTGAGGGCCGCAGACGAAGGAATGTCCCCAAAACCGTGCGCCTGCCGTCGCTCCGCTCGGATCCGGCTCGAATCCGACCCGATTGCAGGCCGCCACGGGAAGGGCGTTCGCGATCGCATGGCTGCGCTGGATCCCGACCCATGCCTCGCGCTGGCGGGCCTGCTCTTGCGGAGCGTCGTTGGGATCCCAGCCGATTGCGGTCGGGTAGAGCAGGATCTCCGCACCGGCCAACGCCATCAGACGTGCGGCCTCCGGATACCATTGATCCCAACAGACCAATACGCCCAGGCGTCCGACCGAGGTGTCGATCGGCTCGAAGCCGAGGTCGCCGGGCGTGAAATAGAACTTCTCGTAGTAGCCGGGATCGTCCGGGATGTGCATCTTTCGATAGACACCGGCGAGCCGTCCGTCGCTGTCCAGAACCACTGCGGTGTTGTGATAGAGCCCGGGGGCGCGGCGCTCGAACAGCGAGGCGACGATGACTACACCGAGCTCGCCCGCCAAAGTGCCCAGGCGTGCGGTACTCGGGCCCGGGATCGGCTCGGCGAGATCGAAGTTGTTCGGGTCCTCGATTTGGCAGAAGTAGGCGCTGTTGTGCAGCTCCTGGAGCACTACGAGACGCGCACCGCCCGCGACGGCCTCGAGGATTCCACGCTCGCAGGCATCGAGATTCGCCGCGACGCTTCCCTGATCGGTTTCCTGCACGAGTGCGATGGTGAAAGGGGACCCCGACATGACGCCAACCTCCGAAGACAGTGGATCCAGGTGTGTGACTGACCGAACGCGGCGAGCAGCGGGTTCGGTCACGCGAGCGGCTGCACGGATGCAAAGGTCGCCGCCTGCCCGCGATGCCGCCCCTCTTGATCGATCAGGTTCCAGACGACGGCCCCATCGATGCGAAACCGCCGACCGCTCGAGGATACGCGCACCCCGCTGTAATGGTCGATGAAGCCGTGGGCCGTCACCTGTGCGAGCAGGCGTGCGCGCTCCTCCCGATCCGGTGCCTCGGCGGTCAAGCGCGAGGGCATCCGCGTCAGCTGCTCCCAATCGAGCTCGAACAGATCCAGAACCCTTCGGTTGCCGTAGGCCAGGATCGGATCCGGGTCGGCCGTATGCGACAGGAGCGCAAAGGGCGCCTCGAACAGGCGCCGGGCGGCCTCGCGGTCGTCCACACCGGGGTCGGTCAGGTCGCGTCCGGTGAGGTGTCGATAGCTGGTGCGCAGGAGTCGGGCATGGTCGCACAGGAAGTCATTGGACGGGGCGGGGTAGGGGAAGGGCATCACCTGATGATCCTGTTGGATTTCGAAGGGGCAGGCTCACCGTTTGAGCCTCCGCCCTGTTAGGCTCTGCGGGCTTCGGGGCCGGCAATCGGACCCCTCTGTTCCCGGACCCACGATCGCGCATGGCCAATTTCCAGACTCATCTCAACGGTGGCATCTTCGTGAGCGTTGCCGCTGTGCTCGGCTTGCACGGCGCCGGGCTGGTCGAGCAAGGCGCAACTCTCGGCTATTTTGCACTGGGTGTCGCCGGGAGTCTCCTTCCGGACATCGATGCCGATGCCTCCAAGCCCGTGCGTGCCTTCTTCAACGTGCTCGGGGTTGCGGTGGCCTTCGCCATGACCCTTCCTCTGATCGGCAAATTTCTGCCGCTGGAGGTCGCGCTTATCTGGGTCGGCGTCTTTCTCTGCGTGCGTTATCTGATCATCGAGATCTTCACCCGTGCGACCGTCCACCGCGGCATCTGGCATTCCTGGCTCGGGATCGCCGCAGCGGCGCTGGCGA
The DNA here is from genome assembly GCF_011390875.1 of Thiocapsa sp. Taxonomy (GTDB): domain Bacteria; phylum Pseudomonadota; class Gammaproteobacteria; order Chromatiales; family Chromatiaceae; genus Thiocapsa. The sequence goes on along the minus strand of NZ_JAABRP010000086.1, from coordinate 15,152 downwards.
CCGTCAACATTGCCTATTGGACGATGGAGCGGTCCGCGGAGTCGGCCTGGATCGCCGGTCTCATGGTCGGGATCGGCTACCTCACGCACCTCGTCCTGGACGAGATCTACAGCGTCGACCTCCTGAACAGTCGGGTCAAGCGCTCCTTCGGGACGGCGCTCAAGCCCTTCAGTCTCGCGGATCCTCGGAGCAGTCTCGCGATGCTGGCTGTCGTCGCTGCGTTGGCGTGGTTTGCGCCCGCGCTCGATTGGGGGTTGCTGCCGGCGGAGAATGTGTCTCGGACGATCGTCATTGTCGCCGATCGTCTGGTCGAGACGCTCGGGGACATGGTCGAGGGGGCCGGTCTGGCTGTGAAATCCCTGGTCGACTGGATCCGCACGGGAGCGGCCAACCTTTGACGGCCGAAATCTTACCGCCGCTCCCGGCGGGCCATATAGCGGGACGCGTTGGCTTGTTGGCACCGGCGCGCGCGAGTAGCATCGCCTGCGGCTCGGCGGGGTGCCGAGACCTCTGTCCTTGACCGAAGATTGAGGCAACCACGCGATGAAATACTATCTCGGAGCAATCTGTCTTCTTATGGGTGCCTGGTTGGTCTACCAGGCGCTGGCCCACCGACGCGCCGTGATCGGGGCCCGCGAGCGCGCCGCCGCGCAGAACCGCGAGCAGAAGATCCATCAAAACCTGGAAGGCATGCGGCTCGGCCTCGCGCCTCTCTATGTGATGGGAATCCTCTTCACCGGGATGGTTCTGGCCGCGATCTGGTTCGTCGTCGACCGCGAGCGGGTCTTTTCCGTCCTCGACATCCTCGGTTTCCTGATGGTGCTTGCGGCCTACGCCTTTTGGATGGCCGTCCGTATCCAATACAGCCGAATCGGGCTGGACGCCAAACAGACCGAGTGAGCGCTGCCGCTCGCATTGTCGCGAGGCCCATCAGACGTTTGTCGCTCCCTGAGAGCTTGTGCGTCATGCGATCGCTCGGATGCGTCGGGCTCGGGCGCACGAGGGAGCGATCGATGATCTCCATGACCCCGACCTTCGATTTGCACACAATCGACCCCGCTGGCAGATTGGCGCGATGATTGCCATTCGCTCGTCGACTGCCGGATCGCTCGCTCCCACGCCGCTGCCTCTGGAGCACGGCGGGCGCCTACGCGCGGCTGCGGCACGCTACCGCATCCCCGTGGAGGATTGGTTGGATCTCTCGACCGGCATCAATCCCGATGGCTGGCCCGTGCCCGAGGTGCCCGGCACCGCATGGGCGCGGCTACCCGAAGAGGATGATGGTCTCGAGGAAGCGGCCGCGCGGTGTTACTGCGCGCCCGGGCTTCTCCCGGTCGCCGGCTCACAGGCCGCGATCCAGGCTCTGCCCCAGCTGCGGGTGCCCGGACGCGTTGGGGTGCCGACGGTAGGCTATCAGGAGCATGCGCAGGCTTGGCAGCGGGCCGGTCACACCCTGGTCAGTCTCGATGACGGGAACCCGGGGGACGAGTTGGGCGCGGGTCCGGACAGCCTCGACGTTCTCGTCGTCATCAACCCGAACAACCCGACGGGTCGACGCTGGTCGGTGAGTCGGTTGCTTGAATGGCACGCGCAGCTCGCTGCACGGGGCGGGTGGCTTCTCGTCGACGAGGCATTCATGGACACGACCCCGCAGGACAGCCTCGCCCGCTACACCGAGCGCCCGGGTTTGATCGTGCTGCGTTCGTTGGGCAAATTCTACGGACTCGCCGGGGTGCGCGTTGGATTCGTGCTCGGTACGCCCGATCTGCGCGAGGCGCTGCGTGCGCGGCTCGGACCCTGGACACTGAGCGGTCCCGCCCGCCATGTCGCGCGCCTCGCCTTGGCCGATTCGCCATGGCAGGAGGCGACCCGCGCATCGCTGCGCCTGGCCTCGACCCGACTTGCCGGTCTGCTGTCCGATTACGGCCTTGTGCCGACGGGCGCAACCGATCTGTTTCAATGGGTCTGCACCGCGGAGGCTCCCGCCATTCAGGATCGACTGGCACGGCAAGGCATCTGGGTGCGGCGATTCGACGTACCCTCGAGTCTTCGCTTCGGACTGCCGGGTGCAGAGGCGAGCTGGGCGCGGCTCGAGTCGGGGCTGCGCTGTCTGGCGTCGGACGCGCGCGGGGATGCGTTCCGGCATGCAGCCGTCGAGGCCCCCGGTATTCGGCCTTTTTCATCGGCTGCCCCGCCGCTCGCGCCCGCCCGGGGGCCCCTCCCGGGAGACTCGAGATGACCGCAGCGACCCTCATGGTCCAAGGCACGACCTCGGATGCGGGCAAGAGTCTCCTGGTGGCCGGTCTGTGCCGATGCTACAGCCGACGCGGCGTCAAGGTTGCACCCTTCAAGCCGCAGAACATGGCCCTGAACAGCGCCGTGACCTCCGACGGCGGCGAGATCGGCCGGGCCCAGGCGGTGCAGGCGCAGGCCTGCGGGCTTGCGCCGAGCGTCGACATGAACCCGGTCCTGCTCAAGCCCAATTCGGACCGCGGCGCCCAGGTCATCATCCAGGGCCGGGCCGTCGGCAACATGGACGCCGTCGCCTATCAGGACTACAAACGCATCGCCCGCGCCGCCGTACTGGAGTCCCATGCCCGGCTCGTCGCGTCCTTCGATCGCATCGTCGTGGAGGGCGCCGGCAGTCCGGCCGAGATCAATCTGCGCGAGCACGACATCGCCAACATGGGGTTCGCCGAGGCGGTGGACTGCCCGGTGATCCTGGTGGCGGACATCGACCGCGGCGGGGTCTTTGCCCACTTGGTCGGCACGCTGGCGTTGCTCGCACCGAGCGAGCGGGCGAGGGTGGTGGGATTCGTCATCAATCGCTTCCGAGGCGATCTTGCGCTTTTGCAGCCGGGTCTGGACTGGCTCGAGCGCGAGACGGGCAAGCCGGTGCTCGGCGTCTTGCCCTATCTGCACGGTTTGCACCTGGAGGCCGAGGATGCCGTCGCGGTGCTCCAGACCGACAAGCCGAGCGATGCCCTGCGAGTGATCGTCCCGCGGCTGCCGCGCATCAGCAACCACACCGACCTCGACCCACTGCGGCTCCATCCTCAGGTCGACCTGCGCTATGTCCTGAGCGGAGAGGTTCCGCCGCCTGCGGATCTCATCATCCTCCCCGGATCCAAGTCGGTGCGCTCGGATCTGGATTGGCTGCGTCGCGAGGGTTGGGAGCCCGTGATTGCGCGGCATCTGCGCTACGGTGGCCGGCTGATCGGGATCTGCGCTGGTTTTCAGATGCTCGGCACTCGGATCCTGGATCCGTCGGGTCACGAAGGCGATCCGGGCGAGGGCCCTGGCCTTGGTCTGTTGGATCTGCAAACCCGGCTCGCGCCCGAGAAGATCCTGGCCAACGTCTCCGGCCGGCTCCGGTTCGAGGATGCCGCGGTGACGGGGTACGAGATCCATGCCGGCCGGACGAGCGGTCCGGCGCTCGAACATCCGGCCGTGCTCCTGAACGACGGACGAGGCGAGCGTCCGGATGGTGCGGTTTCTGAGGACGGACGGATCTTGGGGACCTATCTGCACGGACTCTTCGAGTCGCCCGCTGCGACGTCGGCGTTGCTGCGTTGGGCCGGTCTCACAGTGCACGCAACCCCGGACTATCGTGCGATCCGCGAGGCGGCACTGGAACGCTTGGCGGACAGCATCGAGCAGCATCTGGATCTCGGGCATATCGAGCGGATACTGTGCGGCGCGGCGCCGGGCAGCGGGACCGAAGCCTCTTGAGACCGGGCTGGCTGAGTGTGCCGGCGGCGCATCGCGATCGCCCCCGGGTTCCGGAGGGGCTGCACGCATCCCATGACGATCTCGGTCATTGCGATGGGTCAAGCTGGATCGGTGATCGTCGGGTAAGTCATGTCGGTGCATCCCGAGCATATGTTCCGGTGTTGGTCGATCCGGCGCTGTCGTGCGCGAGCCGTGCGCGGGTCGTGCTCGTCGAGCTCGCTTCCGGGTCCGCCTCGCTTTCCTTTGCGCGCGAGGGTCGGACGCGGTTCGCGGTGCACAACCCTTCCGGCGTCGCGCAGCGACTGAATGATCTCGAGAACGATGCGGATCTCGAATTCGAGATCCTTCAGCTAAGGAGCTGTTCCGAAGAGGATTCTGACGAGCTCCCGAGGGACTGTCGAGGAATCTGCGGCGAGGATCGGCCGTGTCGAGTGGCCCCCCGACTGGATAAGCACCGCCTTGATGTCGCCTTGAGCGCCGGTCGCCACGCGGCCGAGCGAGCCAAGCTTGCAGGGGTCATACGTCTGATTGCTATGGCTCCGTCGGTGTCCCTTTTGGCCGACTGCCGGCCCCCGGCAACGGGCGCGGATGCACGGGGTAGATCCCATGATCTGCCCTGTCTCGGTCGGTGCTTCCCCGAGGTACCCGCGTGCTTCGACCCCTATGATGCCTTGGGCTGTCGCGGACGACCCGAGATCGCCGCATTGGTCGGCGTTGCGATTGCAGCGGCCCAGATGGGCATCCCGTTCTGTTTACCCGATCCTGCGGGCGGCGTCGTGCTGGAGGCGGCGGTCGGATTGAACCCGGGCGTGCGAGCCTGGCTCGACCCGATACCCGCCGACAGTCCCGGATCGATACCTGTCTCGGTGCGTCCGCGCAGCCTATGCGCCGTTTGATGCCGTTCAGTCGCGAGATGCGGCCCGCATCAGAGCGTCGATGACGGGGGCAAGCGCCGTTTCGCGCGTGACCTCGCCGCGACGAGATCCCCGATCAGGAACGGCAGGTAATAGACAACGCTCGACACCAGCGCCAGTCCGGCCAGGCTCAGGATGTACCAAGGCCAGGGGCCGAGATAATCCATCAAGGACGCCTGTTCGGGTTTGCTGCAGAGGAAGAGATAGTTCGTTCCCAACCAGAGGTTGATGGGAGCAACGATGGCGACCACGAGCAGTAAAACGCCGAGGGATTTGAAGATGGAGGCGAGTCGCGGTCTGAAACGATAAACCAAGGTGGCATAAAGGACGCCGATGATGACGAGTCCATGCCCGAGGAAAAAGGCGATGAAGGCCGGGTCCGGAAATCCCCTGTCCAGATCCGGCGTGACGAGTGCCTGAAGGGTCCCCCCCCACGCCCAGAAATAGACGATCTCGTAGGCGGAATACGACCGCAACGCGAGGGTCCATGCGGTGAGCAGGACCGACAGTCCGCACAGATGCAGAGGCAACAGGCTACTCAAGAGCCGATCGTATTGGCTCGACAGCAGCCAGATGTGAAAGCCTTCCTGGCCGATCAAAAGGGCCGCAATTACGAGTCCGGCGTGGTATTGCGCTGCGATGCTCAACGTTCGGCGCGCCAACAGCGGCAACCCGATCCCGACCGCGGCGATCATGAGTATGCTGCTCACGTGTGCCGAACCAAAAAGGATGAGTGGGTCAGCCGCGCTCATCGATCGTCTCCTCTATTGCTGCTCTCGTCCACGCCCTGACCGATGCTTGAAACTCGATGCGCCGGCCCTTGTTTACATCCCGATCTTCGCATGATAACGCAGTCATTGGACCTGTCTGACGCTTTTGATCGAACAAAAGCTTCGGGTGAATGCGTTGGTCATCCGAGCCACGGCATAGTGGTCTGGATCATCTCGGGAAATTCCCCGAATCGTGACAGCTCGAATAACCACATTTCACTCGATGAATTCACATTTTCCGGATTAAAAATGGTCTGAAGATCAATAGATCCACCGTATTCGATTTTACTAATATGATGGAATAACCGAAGGGCAGACTACCGATAAAATTATTTTGGTCGGACTCTTGACACCATTCCTGTCGACACTACATCCTAATCACGTCAATAATGACGATAGGTGCTAACGACTAAAGCGATAGATATTCCCGCTCGATTGATCGCGGGTCGGACTCCTGCGTAATCGCCTCGCTCGGTCAGTTGCCGCGTATTGACCTGTCGATGCGTTCAATAGATCTTGGACACGGTATCAACATAACATGGCGCTGTTCAGAAGACGCCTACATCGAGGTGGAGACAACAATGTCTGACATTGTAGATCACAGCAGAAGGCAGTTTCTGTCGTTCGCAGGTAAAGCCGGCTTAACGACCTTGGTCGCGCAGGCGGTCGGAATCAATCTCGGAGTTGTCGATATCGTTCGCGCGCAGACGGGTAAGCGGGGTGTCGAGCCATTCCGTTTTGCAATCGTCAGCGACTCGCATCTCTACAGCATGCCTGATCATAAATTCGACCAGCAGCTCGCTGAGGCGGTCGCTCAGGTCAACGCGATGACGCCCCTTCCCGACTTCGTCTTGTTCGGCGGCGACGTTGCACAAAACGGAACGGAAGACCAATTGGTGAAAGGCAGCAAGATCCTTGCCGAGCTTAAGATGCCTTTGAAGATCATCCCGGGCGAGCACGACTGGTATCTCGACATGGGCGATGCATGGCGGGGTCTTTTCGGCGACGAGACCTGGTCGTTCAACCACAAGGGTGTGCATTTCATCGGCCTCAACTCCATCCTGGTCCGCGATTTCTGGACCGAGGCGGGAATGACTCCGCTCGAGCGCATGACCGTCATGGAAATGCTCGAAAGCCCGATCCCCGGTCCTTGGGGTGTGCACGAGAAGCAGCTCGAATGGCTTGCCAACGACGTCAAGGACCTGGCTCCAGATACACCCGTCGTTATCTTCACGCATTCGCCGCTCTGGGACTACTACCCCCGCTGGAACTTCCAGACCTCGGATGCGCCGGAGATTCGTGAAATTCTGTCGAAATTCGACAACGTCATGTCCTACCACGGCCATGTTCATCAGACTCTATACAACCGGATCGGCAACATGAGTTCGGTTGCGGCATTGGGAACCGCGTGGCCTTGGCCTTATCCCCCGGTCGAGCTCGCCTTCCCCGAGACTCGTATGAACCGGGCGGATCCCTCGATTGCGACCGACGGTATGGGTACACAAGTCATCGATCTTAGCGGGTCGTTCGAAGGTCTGGTTCAATACAAGCCGTTCGAAGACTCACTTACACCATTCATGAGAGATGGGTTCAAGGTCTAAGGGGATAGCGATGACAACGAATAAGATGCTGAAGATCGAACGGGTCTTGGCCGTGTCCGCGCTCGCTGCGGTTCTTGCTGCGGGAACCAGTTGGGCCCGTGCGCCATTCACGGATGAAGAGCTCGCGGCGCAGAAGGCTGCTCTGGTCGAGTCGATTGCCTTAGGGTATGACCTTTGGCACGGCAGCCGTGCGGATATGACGACCAACGGTCTCGCGTGCGGAAACTGTCATCCCGATACGGCTGCGTCCAATCCACAGACCTTCCCGAAATACATGACGATGTACGGTAAGGTCATTCCCTTTCGAGAGATGGTGAATTGGTGTATCGAGAACCCGCAGGCAGGCACTCGGCTCGATGTCGACGGTGACGATATGACCGCGATGGAAGCCTACGCCTTCTACCTCCATCGTGGTAAGGAAATAACGCCTGGTTTGGCTAGCGAGCAAACCACGCCCATCGTCGTGGAGTACGGGACCGGCTTCGCACGGACCCCGACGGGCATCGGGGTCGATAACAGACCCTGAGGCCGTTCGGCACTGTCGGGCATCTGCGGGTCCCCGTATTGCGGGTTCCCGCAGGTGGATTGCGAGCGGTGTCGACAATCTTGCGTCGAGCGCCGAAACGGCGCTTTGGTCGCCTTTGAATCGGTTGCCGGTTGTGCTTATGAGAGCGCCTCTCCTTTTTATGATCGTCCTAGGCGGTTTGATGGGCGAAGCCTTCGCCGAACAAGCCTGCGACACCAGCCGGTACCCGCTGTCGTCGCCGACGGAGCGGTTCAGCGACAACGGCGACGGCACCGTCACGGACGATGTAGCCCAGCTGATGTGGATGCGTTGCTCCGCAGGGCAAACCTGGTCGGGCGGTACCTGTGTCGGGGAAGCGGCCCTTTACGACTGGCAGGGGGCACAGGATCTTGCAGCCGCAATGAACGCGAGCGGAGCACGGTTCTTCAACGACTGGCGTGTGCCGAACCTGAGCGAACTGGCGATGATTGCAGAGAGGCAGTGCGAGAGCCCTCGGATCAACTTGGCGATTTTTCCGGAGACCCCTTCCAGCGTCTTCTGGACTAATTCGTTGCGACCGGGCGAGGGCTTCGAGACATTCGCCTATGCGCTGAGCTTCGGACCGGAAGGCGTTCAGCACACGGCAAAGAACGAGCGGCATGCACTGCGGCTCGTGCGCACCGCGCCATGATCGGCTATCGAGGTCGCGAGCACCCCGGCGAAGAGCGGGAGTTTGACCGGCGCGCTGGCTCGATCGGGATGTGCTCCATCACAGCGGATGCCGGCGTCGATCGGCAGCGGCGAGGATTTGTGGCGGCCGGCGGGGCTTTATTGGCGCTTCTTAGCGTCGGTTTGATCGGCTCGGCCCGTGCACAGACGCCGTACCTCACCGACTTGTTCTCCGCCACGACGATCGACGACGCGCTTGCTGTTCTAGGCAGCATTCCGGTGAGCGACGCTGCTGTCGATCTGGCACTGCCCGGCGTGGTCGAAGACGGGGCAGTGGTTCCAGTGAGGGTGTCGAGCACACTCGACGATGTCGAGGAGATCTATGTCTTGGTCCCGAGCAACCCCTACCCGGTTGCCGTTCGCTTCGAGATTCCGGACGGGACCGAGCCGTTCATCTCGATACGTCTGAAGTTGGCGGAAACCGGGACGGTTTACGCCGTAGTGAGGGCGAAAGGCCGTCTCTACTCCAGGGTTGCGGAGACTCGGGTGACGGTCGGGGGATGTGTTTGAGCATCCGAAGTCCTATACGAGGGCGGTTTTCCGGGATACGGGGCGAGAGCGAAACAGAGAATGGCTGATCCGATACGAATCCGCGCGAAGAGCAACAACGGCCTCACCGAGGTGATGGTTTTGATGCCGCATCCGATGGAGACGGGCCTGGGGTTGGACGCATCGGGCAGGGGGCGTCGCGCCCACTACATCAGCGACGTCGAGGTCAATCTCGGCGATCGGACGGTGTTGCGGGCACGATTGAGTATCGCCGTTTCGAAGGATCCCTTGATCTCCTTTCGATTCAAGGGGGGCCAGCCGGGCGATCGTATCGACGTCACGTGGACGGATAACCTTGGCGACCGAGGAGCCGGGTCGGCCTCGATTGGATGACATTCGATACAGGATCGTCGCGACGGCCGAGTTTCCGATCGCGTCGCTGACCGCGTCTGCGATCGGGCGAAAGCCCGGCGCAGCGGGCTCTGCGTCGGTAATGGAGCGCCTTATTGCAACCTTACACACATCACCAAACGAGGGTATGCACGATGAGCGAATGCAATCGCCGGACGTTCATGTTTCAACTGGTTGCGGGCGGCTCGGCGCTCGCATTCGGCCGCTTGAGCGTTGCCGACGAGGCAACAAAGAAGATCCTGACCGAGGACGACGCCTACGCCAAGTCGATGGGTTTCCGCTTGGAGACGACACAGGTCGATCAGGCGAAATACCCGAAGCACACGGTCGAGCAGAAATGCAGCGAATGTCAGCTGTTTTCCGGAGAGCCGGGCGAGGCGCTCGGACCCTGCTCATTTTTCGGAAAGCGCTTGGTCCCGATTAATGGCTGGTGCCGAAACTTCAAACCCAAGGGCGCAGCCTAGTCCGACCCGCCTTGCGATAGGAGCAACGGCGGATCGGCGCAACGACACCGATCCCGCCGCAGCGGACTCGATCGGTGCGACAGGACCGCACACTGGACGCAGACAACAGAGGGTTTGGCTCAGACGCAGGAGTCGGAAGACGGGGCATTGACCTCGCAACTACGCCACTAAAACAAAGCCGGTCGTCCGGTGCGCCGGACGCAGGGCATCGAGCATTGGAGGTCACAGCGATGAGGTGTCCCGCAGGCACTTCGGAGCAAGCGCGGGTGCGTTCCCTGCACCGGCGCATGCGGCGGATCGACCGGCAAAACGCCATCGGCGCTTTGCCGTTTTCAACCCTCGTCAGAGAGATTCGGTCGCATCGAGGATCGAGCCGGCGAGGCCCGACGTGGGTGGTGACGGGTCTGATGGTGTTCAGTTTGGTGAGCCTCGTCGGCTGCGATCGCACGGAGAGCGTGCAGTGGGGCGAGCGCGGTACTTCGATGATTCATATCGATAAACCCGGTCGATTGAAGGCGGCAGCCGACATCCACGGCATCCCCGAACCCGAGCCGCGCGATCCGCCGGACCCGGCGATACCCCTCGCGACGGAGGTCAATGAAAACGTCCAGGTACTCACCGATTTGGATGCCCTCGAGTTCGCACGTTTGATGCAGGCCATTTCGACCTGGGTGGCGCCGGAACAGGGCTGCGAATATTGTCACAACACCGAGAACCTGGCCTCGGACGAGAAATATACGAAGGTTGTCTCGCGGCAAATGCTTCGGATGACCCGGGATATCAACACCAATTGGAAGTCGCACGTTGTGGGCACCGGGGTCACCTGTTGGACCTGTCATCGTGGTCAGCCGATCCCGTCGGGAACCTGGTTCACGAATCCTGGCCCACAAACCCCTTCGGCCGGTATCACCGGGGTGAAAGCGGGTCAGAATACGGCGGGTATGCGGACAATCGGCAACGCGGCGCTCCCGTTCGATCCCTTGACGCCGTATTTGGAAGGCGACACGCAGGTCTCGGTTCAGGGGAAAACGGCACTGCCGTCGGATAATCGAAATTCGATCAAAAAGGCGGAATGGACGTACGCCCTGATGATGTACATGTCTAACTCCTTGGGCGTCAATTGCACATACTGCCATCAGACCCGAGCGATGGGTGTATGGGAACAGAGCACGCCTCAGCGGGTCACCGCGTGGCATGGCATTCGGATGGTGCGCGACCTCAACGGCGAGTACCTTAACCCCCTGAAGACCTTGTATCCCCCCGAGCGCCTGGGCCCGACCGGCGATGCACCCAAAGTGGCTTGCGACACCTGTCACAAGGGTGCGTTCAAACCGCTTCTCGGGGTCAGCATGCTCGGCGACTACCCCGAGTTGGCCGGATATCGGACAGAACGGCCGGGAGTTGCGCCCGAGGAGTCGGCGCCCGTGCTCGCGGACACCTCCGCGGAAACAGCTGTCGAGGGCGACACCGGATCACCGCCGATATCTGAGGTTGCGGCCCTCCTGGCGGCCGAGCCGGCGGTCGGCGATACGTCATTGTCTGCAGAGGACGCCGGACTCGCCGAAAAGGAGCGCACCGCATTGCTAGGAGAGCTGGAGGCCGTTCGCTCGCAGCGCGACGCTGCGATTGCCGACGCAGAGACCGCGATCGCCGAGGCCGAGTCCGAGGTCTCCGAGCTCGACCGTCGGCATGCAGCGACGCTGAGCCAGATCGAGCGGAGTCTCACTGCTGCGGAAGCTCGGTTAGGGCAAGAGCGCACGGCATTGCAGCAGCAGCTGGCAGTGGTTCGCGGCCAGCGAGACGCTGCCACAGCCGATGGCGAGATGCGGATTGCTGCGCTGCTGGACAAAGCTGCAGCGCAACGCTCGGCGGCACTGAGGGCGGCAGAGGCACGATTGAACCAAGAGCGCACCGCGCTGCAGCAACAGCTTGCGGTGGTTCGCGGCCAGCGTGATGCCGTTGCAGACGAGGCCGAGGCACAGGTTGCCGAGCTGTCCCGAGAGCGGGCCGCGGCGCTGCGGGCCGCCGGGGCGAGACTCGACCAAGAGCGCACCGCGCTGCAGCAACAGCTCGCGGTGGTTCGCGCCCAGCGTGATGCCGTTGCAGTCGAGGCCGAGGCGCAGGTCGCCGAGCTGTCCCGAGAGCGGGCCGCGGCGCTGCGGGCCGCCGGGGCGAGACTCGACCAAGAGCGCACCGCGCTGCAGCAACAGCTCGCGGTGGTTCGCGCCCAGCGTGATGCCGTTGCAGTCGAGGCCGAGGCGCAGGTCGCCGAGCTGTCCCGAGAGCGGGCCGCGGCGCTGCGGGCCGCCGGGGCGAGACTCGACCAAGAGCGCACCGCGCTGCAGCAACAGCTCGCGGTGGTTCGTGCCCAGCGTGACGCCGTTGCAACCGAGGTCGAGGGGCAGATCGCGAAGCTGTCCGACGAGCGCGTCGCGGCTCTGCGGGCGGCTGGTGCGAGGCTCGATCAGGAGCGTACCGCCCTGCAGCAACAACTTGCTGTGGTTCGCGGTCAGCGCGATGCCGTTGCGGCCGAGGCCGAGATGCAGATCGCCAAGTTGGCCGAAGATCATGCGAGGGCGCTGCGGGCGGCCGGTGCGAGGCTCGATCAGGAACGCATCGCCCTGCAGCAGCAGCTCGGCGTGGTCCGTGCGCAGCGCGATACCGCCTTGGCGGACACCGAATCCGAGTCCCGGATCGCCGCCTTGACGGAGGAAATGGATGCCTTGCGGACAACGCTCGCCGAGGCTGATGCGGCCGCTGCCGATCTGCGTGCGCGGATGCAGGCTGCAGCGACCGAGCATGCGCGCGAGCTCGCCGAAGCAGAGGGGTCGATCGCGCGGATCCGCACGCTGTACGAGGGTGCGGCGGAGGTCGGCGGACGGATCACCCCGGAGGGCATTCTGGTCAATCTCGGCGGGGAGGAGCTTCGGTTCCCGAGCGGCAGTGCCGACCTGCCGGCAGGAGCGCTGCCGACACTCGACCGGATCGCCGAGATGCTGGCGGCGCGACCCGATCTGAAGGCGAAGATCGCCGGGCACACCGACAGCCTGGGCAATCCGGAGATCAATCAGGCCCTCTCTCGGCAGCGTGCGGAATCGGTGATGCAGGCCTTGATCGATCGCGGGGTTGATCCCGCTCGACTCAGCACCGAAGGCTACGGCGCCGAACGGCCGATCGCCGACAACGCGACTGATCGGGGGCGGCGCGAGAATCGGCGCGTCGAGATCGTGATGATCGAACAGACCGACAACGGAACGGTGAGCAACCCCACAGAGAGCTGAGCAGATCTGGCGGCGGGCGCGCTCACGCCGGCTTGGTGATGCGCCAACACTGGTGGATTCGCGGGTTGCGGACAAAGTCGCGAGGGATGGTCTCGCGGCTGATGTCCCGGATCTCGAGATCCGCCAAATCCTCGGAGTACAGTCTAAACCGGCGCAGATTGTTCGAGAACACCAGCAGGCCACCCGGCTCCAGAAGCCGGGTTGTGGCTCGAAGCAGGCCGACATGGTCGCGCTGGATATCGAGCGTGTCCGTCATCCGCTTGGAAGTCGAGAAGCTGGGCGGATCCAAAAAGATGAGGTCGAATCGGCGCTTGCCGGCGGCCTCTTCCAGCCACTGCAGACAATCCGCCTGAACCAGCTCCTGGCGCTGCATCGGAATCGCGTTCAGCGCGAGATTATCCCGAGCCCAATCCAGATAGGTCCGGGACATGTCCACCGTCGTGGTGCGCGTGGCCCCGCCTTTGGCGGCATAAACCGTCGCCGTCCCCGTGTAGGCGAAAAGGTTCAGAAAGCTCCTGCCCTCGGCCAGTTCGCCGATCATGCGCCGAATGTCGCGATGATCCAGAAAGAGCCCTGTGTCCAGATAGTCCTCGAAATTGACCAAGAACTGGAATCCGCCCTCCTTGACCGCATGAAAGCGGCGTGTTTCGGCGAGCCGCTCGTACTGGGCGTTGCCCTTCTGCGGCCGGCGCACCTTGAAGAACATCCGTGATTCCGGGATGTCGAGCACCTCCGGGATCACGCTCAACGCCTCGCGCAGCCGATGCCGAGCGCGTTTCGGATCGACGCTCGTCGGGGCGGCATACTCCTGTACATGCACCCAGCGTTGCGGCGCGTCATCTTCAGGCTCGCCTTCGTAGACATCGACGGCGACCGCGTACTCGGGTAGATCCGCGTCGTAGGCCCGAAAGCAGTCGATCTGTTCTTTGCGGCGCCATTTCCCGAGCGCCTTGAGATTCTTCGCGAGCCGGTTGGCGAGCATGGTCGCGCCGTCGCTGCGCTCGGTCGGCTCGAGCGTCCGCGGCCGATTGACCACGAAGTCGCTCGACTCGATCCGAAAATGCAGCAGCTGGCACTCGATGGGGCCGTTGTAGAGATGGTGGATCCGGTGTGCGCGCAGGCCAAGGTGCTTGCCGAGGTCCGGGCTGCCGGTGAACAGCGCGGCGCGCCAGCCTTCAAAGCGTTCCTTGAGCACCGAGCCCAGGCGGGCATGCAGAGCCGGCAGCTCGGCATCGGAGCCGAGCCGCTCGCCGTAGGGCGGGTTGACGACGACGAGGCCGCGGTCGTCGTCTCGACCCGGCCGGCAGTCGGCCAGCTCGCGCCGCTCGAAATGCGCCAGACCGGCCAGACCGGCCCGCGCCAGGTCTTCGATGGCGATGCGGATGGCGCGCGGGTCCTGATCGTAGCCGCGCAGCGAGCCGAGACGCTGCAGACCGGCGCTGCGCCGGATCTCGGCCTCGTCGAGCAGCCGCTGCCAGGCTGCCTCATCGTGCTGCAACCAGCCCATGAACCCGAAACGCTCCCGCAACAGACCCGGCGCGATGTCCGCCGCGATCAAGGCACCTTCGATCACGAGCGTCCCGGAGCCGCACATGGGATCGAGCAAGGCGCCGCCCTCGGCTGCGATGTCCGGCCAACCGGCACGCAGCAGAATGGCGGCGGCGAGATTCTCCTTGAGCGGGGCAGAGGTGCCCTCGCTGCGGTAGCCGCGTCGATGCAGGGAGGTGCCGGACAGATCGATGCTGACCGATGCCTGATCCTGATGGACATAGACATGGATCTGAAGGTCGGGGGAGTGGGCATCGACGCTCGGCCGATAGCCCAGAAGACGGGTGAAACGATCGGCGATCGCGTCCTTGACCCGCAGGGCGGCGAACTGGCCATGCGTGACGCCGTTCACGATGCCGTCGAGCTGGATGGCGAAGGTGCTTTCGGGCGAGAGATGCTCCTCCCAGTGGATCTTCTCTGCCCCGGCATAGAGCTCGTCCGGTCCCGCCGCCGGAAACTGCGCGAGCGGCAGCAGAATGCGGTTCGCGACTCGCGACCAGAGGCATGCCCGATAGGCGTCTTGAATCTCACCGACGAACCGCGCCCCGCCACGCGCCTCGATCGCTCCCTGCAGGCCCAGTCGGGCCAGCTCCTCCGCGAGTAGACTCCCCATGTGCTTGGGTGCGGAGGCGAAGAAGGTGTGCTGGGGCATCTTGGGCGGCGGGTCGTCAGGGGATTTGGTCACGCAGTATATACCGGTCGCGCAGC
>NZ_JAABRP010000085.1 GCF_011390875.1 Thiocapsa sp. | reverse complement strand
GATGGTCGCCGGGGTGACGGGGGTCGCGCAGGACGTGCCGCCGTTCGCCTTGGTCGACGGTCATCGGGCGCGCATCGTGGGCCTCAACGTGGTCGGCTTGCGCCGCGGCGGCTTCTCGCAGGAGCAGCGCACGCGCATCAAGGCCGTCTATCGGCTGGTCTTCCGCTCCGGTCTGCGCTCGGGCGAGGCACTCGCCCGCGCCGAGCAGGAGTATCCGGGGCCGGAGACTCGAGCCATCGTCCAATTCATTCAGTCGAGCCGACGCGGCGTCGTCTCGTTTTAAACCGCGTCCAGAGCGAAATGCTGATTCGTGAGTGAGATCGACGTTGGCTGCATCTACGACCCTTAGCCGGGACGCGGTTTAAAATAATTTATTTTTTAATAGTTTAAACCGCGCCGGCTCCAGCGCTTGTCAAGTCTGCCGGGGCCGATCCCATCCAAAAATATCGCTTACCGCACTAGGCGCGGTTTAAAGGTGACAGGTATGAAGATCCTGATCGTCGGCAATGGCGGGCGTGAGCACGCCCTCGCCTGGAAGGCCGCACAATCGCCGCTGGCCGAACGCGTTTACGTTGCGCCCGGCAACGGCGGAACCGCGCATGAGCCCAAGGTGGAGAATCTGCCGATCGCGGCGGACGACGTTCCGGCATTGGTGCGTTTCGCAACCGAGCAGGCGATCGATCTGACCATCATCGGCCCCGAGGCACCGCTGGTCGCGGGCGTCGTCGACGCCTTCAAGGCGGCCGGTCTGCGCTGTTTCGGACCGACCCGAGACGCCGCTCAGCTCGAGGGCTCGAAGGCCTTCACCAAGGACTTCCTCGCGCACCATCGCATCCCGACGGCGTCCTACGGCGTCTTCACCGAAACCGAGCACGCACTCGCCTATCTGCGCCGGGTCGGCGCGCCTATCGTGATCAAGGCCGATGGGCTCGCCGCGGGCAAGGGCGTCATCCTTGCCGAGGATCTCGCGACCGCGGAGGCGGCGGTGCAGGACATGCTCGGTGCCGGGCGCTTCGGCAGCGCGGGCAACCGCGTGGTCATCGAGGAATTCCTGACCGGCGAGGAGGCGAGCTTCATCGTCATGGTCGACGGCGCGCACGTCCTGCCGCTTGCCACCTCGCAGGATCACAAGGCCCGCGACGACGGCGACCGCGGACCCAACACCGGCGGCATGGGCGCCTATTCACCCGCGCCGATCGTCACCCCGGCGATCCACGATCGCGTCATGCGCGAGGTGATCGAGCCGACGGTCGCCGGGCTCGCCGCCGAGGGGATCCATTATGTCGGTTTCCTCTACGCCGGCCTGATGATCGCCGCCGACGGGACACCCAAGGTGCTTGAATACAACTGCAGGCTCGGCGATCCCGAGACCCAGCCGCTCTTGATGCGCCTGGAGTCCGACCTGGTCGAGCTTTGTCTCGCCGCGATCGACGGCCGTCTCGATCAGGTCACGGCCGTCTGGGATCCGCGACCCGCGTTGGGCGTGGTCATGGCGGCCGGCGGTTATCCGGACAGCTACAAGACCGGCCACCCGATCAGCGGGCTGGACGCCGGACTGCCCTCGGACGTCAAGGTCTTCCAGGCCGGCACAAAGGCGGATGGATCGGCGATCCTAACCAACGGCGGACGCGTCCTCTGCGTCACCGCACTCGGAAACAGCGTTTCCGAGGCCCAATCCCGAGCCTACCGGGCCGTCGAGAACATTCGGTGGGAAGGCTGTCAGTTCCGACGCGACATCGGTTATCGGGCTATCGCCCGCGAGCGGTCGAGCTGAAGCTTGACGAGGGTAGGCATCAAGAAAAGACCTTCCAGAGAATCGCCATCGTGAAGGCGAGATTGAACCCGATCATCCGGATCCGGGCGGAGCTTCCCGAGGGCAAAAAAAAGCCCGGCGGGGAGCCGGGCTGGAAACGTCTCATGATGAGAGAGACGAGGAGGACACTGGTATCGATCTGTAAGGTCTCGGGCTCCGCGCGTAGCCGGCAGGCCTGAACCATCGATGTTCTGTACTTCGATATTCGATCTCTAAACCGCGTCTCGCCGAGGTCGTTTTCTGCGGCGAGGCTGATTTCACCTCGTACCGATTTTAACGACAGCGGACGCGGTTTAGTTGTGATGAACGCCTCAATGCATGAAGAGACCGCCGTTGACCGGCAGGTTCGCACCGGTAATGTAGGCGCTCTCGTCGCCGGCCAGGAAAGCGATCGCCGCCGCGATCTCCGCCGGCTGCGCCATACGGCGCATCGGGACGCCCGAGATGATGCTGTTGCGCACGGTGTCGTCCATCGCCAAGGTCATGGCGGTCTCGACATAACCGGGCGAGACGGTGTTCACGGTGACGCCCTTGGATGCGCCCTCTTGGGCCAAGGCCATCGTGAAGCCGTGCATACCGGCCTTGGCCGCCGAATAGTTGGCTTGACCGAACTGACCGCGCTGTCCGTTGACCGAAGAGATGTTGATGATCCGACCGAAGCCGCGCTCGAGCATCCCTTCCCAGACATTGCGCGTCACGTTGAAGACGCTGTCCAGGTTGACCCGCATGACGGCTTCCCATTGCGCAACCTCCATCTTCTTGAAGGTCTTGTCGCGGGTAATACCGGCGCAATTGATAAGGATGTCGACCGGACCATGCTTCTCGGTGATCTCTTTGATCATGCGCGCGCTGTCTTCGAAGGAGGACACGTCGGCGGCGATGGTGTCGATGGTGAAGCCCTCGGCCTCGCGATCCTTCTTCCAGGTTTCCGCAACAGCGGCCTCGGAAGGATGATGATTGGCGACGACCGTGCAGCCGTCCTTCGCCAGACGGGTGCAAATCGAGGTGCCGATTCCGCCGATGCCACCGGTCACGAGTGCGATATGAGCCATGCCTTATTCCTCCAGGATTTTATTGGTGTGTGTCGTTCGTCAAAGTCCGGAGCGATCAACGCGCGATCCGCTCACGGGGGTTCAAGATCTTCCGATCACGAACCATTCGCAAGCCCCCTGCGCAGGGGGCTTGCGAATGGCGGCCCGTCCTTGGGTCGCCGAGTCTAGCCGACTGTCGAATCAGGCAGCCGGGACACTCTTGCGCAGGTCGGCGGAAACGTCGGCCATGCTCTTCTCGATCCAGGTGCGATAGTCGTCACGGACATCGCTGACGGCCTGCATACTGGTCTTGCCTTCGGCCAAGACGCGCTCGCTCAGTTCCTTGGTGGCCTCGACCTGGCCCTTGAAGAACTCGTTGTAGCCCTTGGACTCGGTCGCGAGCTTCATCATGCGCATGGCGTGCTCCATGTAGAGGCTCATGGCATCCATCTGGCGCGCGGACATCTTTTCGAAGATGCGGACGTTCAGCTCGCCGAGGCTGGTCATACGCTCGACGGTCTTGTTGGTGAATTCGTTGACGGTGTTCAGGGTGTCGTTGGTCGTCATGCTCGTTGCTCCGATGTGTTGTGCAGTGCAGCAATTGTTGCAGTGCACAATAGTCGCGAGATGCCCGCCTGTCAACCCCCGAGTTGCCAATCAAATGGATTGATTCAAACCGCCACTCTCGCCCGAGTACCGCCCGAGAACCACTCAGTCAGGATCGTCGCGCCTTTTCTCGGTGCTGTCGCTCGGGGCGGGCTCCTTGCGACCGGCCTTACCCCTTGGATGACCGCCGAGATCGAATCCCGCCGCGCGCATCAGCTCGCCTTGAATCTCGGACCACAGCTCGACATTCTTCTGCGTCATGCGTGTCATGGCATCAAACGGGGTCTCGCCCAAGGTGCGGACCAGCTCGTGATGCTGTTTGGAGAAGAGATCCAGCGAGCCCTCGAGATAGCGCGCGAACATACCTTGGAGGGTGCCGCCGTAGAAGCGGATGATTTGAGACAGCATGGTGGCGCTGAACAACGGCTCTCCGCCGCTTTCTTCTTCGAGCATGATCTGCAACAGGATGGAACGCGTGATGTCGTTGTCGTTCGCCGTGTCGACCACCTTAAAAGCGGTACAGCTCATGACGAGATCACGCACGTCCGCGAGCGTGATGTAACGACTGACCTCGGTATCGTAGAGGCGCCGATTCGGATACTTCTTGATGATGCGCTCGTCGTTCATGGGCATCTGGCCGTGTCGTCCTTCAGTCCGAAGAAGTGTACCCCAGTCGCGACGGGGTACGACCTGCGGGGCCCGGCATCCCTCGCCGGGGGACTCCCCGCTCGGGCTCCGATCAGACCCGCTCGACGGCCAGAGCCACGCCTTGACCGCCGCCGATGCAGAGCGTCGCGAGGCCCTTCTTGGCATCGCGCTTCTGCATCTCGTAGAGCAGGGTCACCAGCACCCGAGCGCCGGAGGCACCGATCGGGTGGCCGATCGAGATGGCGCCGCCGTTGACGTTCACCTTGCTCAGATCCCAGCCCATCTCATGATTCACCGACATCGCCTGCGCGGCGAAGGCTTCGTTGGCCTCGATCAAGTCGAGGTCCTTGGGCGTCCAACCGGCCTTTTCCAGGCATTTGGTCGAGGCGGGGATCGGGCCGGTGCCCATGATGGCCGGATCAACACCGGCGCTCGCGAAGGCGACCAGGCGGGCCATCGGCTTCAGACCGAGCTCCTTGGCCTTGGACTCCTTCATGACCACAACCATCGCGGCACCATCGTTGATACCCGAGGCGTTGCCGGCGGTGACGGTGCCGGCCTTATCGAATGCCGGACGCAGTTTGCCGAGTGTCTCGGCCGTGGTCCCCGGGCGCGGAAACTCGTCAGTGGCAAAGATAACCGGGTCGCCCTTACGCTGCGGGATGCTGACCGGAACGATCTCGTCGGCGAAACGGCCCGACTTGATGGCCGCCTCGGCCTTCTGCTGCGATGCGGCCGCGAATTCATCCTGCGCATCGCGGGTGAACTCATACTTCTTGGCAATGTTCTCGGCTGTCACGCCCATGTGGTACTGATTGAACGCATCCCAAAGACCATCGACGATCATGGTGTCCTTCATCGACCAGTCGCCCATACGCTGGCCTTCGCGCGAGCGCGGCAGGACATGCGCCGACTGACTCATGCTCTCTTGGCCACCTGCGATCACGATATCGGCGTCGCCGCAGGCCACCGCCTGCATCGCGAGATGAACCGCCTTGAGCCCGCTGCCGCAGACCTTGTTGATGGTCATGGCCGGCACCGAGTGCGGAAGTCCGGCATTCAGGGTCGTCTGACGCGCCGGATTCTGGCCCACGCCGGCGGTGAGAACCTGGCCGAGAATGACCTCGTCGACCTGGTCCGGGGAGATTCCGGTACGCTCCATCAACGCCTTGAGCACGGCGGCCCCGATGTCGGTCGCGGCGAGTGAAGAGAGGCTGCCGCCGAAGGTGCCGACTGCGGTACGGCCCGCATCGACGATCACGATGTTGTCGCTCATGGTGTAAGTGCCTTATGAGTTTTGGAGTGGAAGCTTTGATCGGAGGTGGCGGGTCGTGACAAGAAGACCCGGCCGCGGGATCTAAAATGCCCCGCTCGCGCCGATTGAGCAACCCCGATCTTACGCCGCTTTGTTGCAGTGCACAAATCGACGTGCTAACGTGTGTCGCAAAGTGACCCAAAGGAGGGCAATAGCATGAGTAATGAAACCTTTTTCAACGACAGCTGGATGGATCTGCAACGCAAGTACTGGGATAGCTGGACCGAGATGAGCCGCAAAGCGATGGGCACGCAGGGCGGCATGGGCGAGCTCACCAACCCGTGGGAAAGCGCGCTCGACAATTGGTGGAAGGCGCTCGCCCCCGCCGCGCCCGATGCCTCGAAGGCCTTCATGGAAAAAATGATGGAGCAGGGCAAGGTCTTCTTCCGTTTCGGCGAGGGATTTGCCTCCGGCAAGCCGGGCGACACCGCATCCCCGGCCGACGGCATGGCGTTCTGGACCAAGGCACTGGAAGACATCCAGAAGCGCTTCAGCGGCTCGGTGGACGACGGCGACAACGTCATGCAACGCATGATGTCCTTCTGGGAGATGCCGCTCGATAACTGGCAGCGCATGATGTCCTCGATGTCGCCGATGCCCGGCGATGCCCTGCGCTACATGCCGCACGACCAGGTGAAGGACGGCCTCAATCGCGTGTTGTCCGCGCCGGGGCTGGGCTACACCCGCGAGGAGCAGGGCCAGTACCAAGAGTTGATCCGCGCGTCCATGGACTACCAGAAGGCGCTGCAGGAATACAATGGCTTTTATGCCCAGCTCGGCGTCAAATCCGTCCAACGGATGGGCGGCTACATCCAAGAGGTCATCGACAGCGGCAAGAGCATCGATTCAGCCCGCGCCCTTTACGACCACTGGGTCATGTCCTGCGAGTCCGTTTACGCCGAAGAGGTCGCGACGCCGGAATACGCTCAGATCCACGGCCACCTGGTCAATGCCCAGATGGCCCTGAAGAAACGCATGGCGGTGTTGGTCGACGAGAACCTCGGCGCCATGAACATGCCGAGCCGCAACGAGCTGCGCACGCTTCAGGACCGTCTGCAGGAGACCCGCCGCGAGAACAAGAAGCTCAGCCAGGGTATGCGCGCGCTCGAGCGGCAGGTTGCAGCACTCGCCGGGACCCCGCTCGAGGCGCCCGCAACCGCCATCAAGTCCGTCGCGCCCGCCGCCAAGACGCCGGTGCGCAAAAAGGCGGCGACGAAAAGCACCAGCACCGACTAGATCGGGCCGTCACCACAGATTTCATGCGCCATGCGGCCCCCGACAAACCGGGCGCCGCGAACGCGTATCCAACGATTACCGCGAGGAACCCAACCGTGATGCTCCCGATCGATATCCGGCCCGACAAGCTCACTCAAGAAATGCTGGACTATTCCCGCAAGCTTGGGCAAGGCATGGAAAACCTACTCAACGCCGAGAAGATCGACACCGGCGTGAGCCCGAAACAGCCGGTCTATACCGAAGACAAGCTGGTGCTCTACCGCTACGACACGCCCGAAGGCGTGACCCCCGACCCGGTCCCTCTGCTGATTGTCTACGCCTTGGTTAATCGGCCCTACATGACCGACATCCAGGAAGACCGCTCGACCATCAAGGGTCTCTTGGCAACCGGGCAGGACGTCTATTTGATCGACTGGGGTTACCCGGATCAGGCCGACCGCGCCATCACGCTCGACGATTACATCAACGGTTACATCGACCGCTGCGTAGACCATATCCGCGAGGCGCACGGGGTCGAGAAGATCAACATCCTCGGCATCTGCCAGGGCGGTGCCTTCAGCCTGATGTACACCTCGATGCATCAGGGCAAGGTGAACAGCCTGGTGACCATGGTCACCCCGGTCGACTTCAAGACCCCGGACAACCTCCTGTCCGCTTGGGTACAGAACGTCGATATCGACCTCGCCGTCGACACCATGGGCAACGTCCCGGGCGAACTGTTGAACTGGACCTTCCTCTCGCTCAAGCCGTTCAGCTTGACCGGTCAGAAGTACGTCAACATGGTCGATGTGCTCGACGACCCGGACAAGGTGAAGAATTTCCTGCGCATGGAGAAGTGGATCTTCGACAGCCCCGATCAGGCCGGAGAGACCTTCCGTCAGTTCATCAAGGACTTCTATCAGCGCAACGGCTTCATCAACGGCGGCGTCATGCTCGCCGGCCGGGAAGTGGATCTGAAGAACGTCACCTGCCCGGTCCTGAACATCTATGCGATGCAGGACCACCTGGTGCCGCCGGATGCATCAAAGGCGCTGAATGGCTTGACCGGCAGCAGCGATTACACCGAGCTCGCCTTCCCGGGCGGACACATCGGCATCTATGTCAGCGGCAAGGCTCAAAAGGAAGTCACCCCCGCCATCGGGAAGTGGCTGAACGACCACTCCGCCTAAAGCATCTCCCGGAGGTTGGAGGACGCCGATCGGGCGCGCCTTCGACCTCCGCGCGAACTGCCGCGGTTACGCGGCAGCCGACGCCTCATACGGACGCGCGTCCGCCCCCTCCTCGACTTTTTCGTCGACCGGCTCCATCGCCTGATCGAAATAGCGGTATTCCGGCCGCTGCGTGTCCTCCTTCACTCGCCGATAAAGCTGCCACACCTGCCAGGCGTAGGCGATCAGGCCGCCGTAGGTGGTCGCGACGTCCCGAGCGCGGCGCGGGTAAAACACCCACGCAGACTCGATCGGCAGCTCCGAGCGCCGCTCCCTGCGGATCTTGCGACGCAGAAACCCGCCCTGCAGAGGATGCACCCGCTCGAACCTGAAGCACCCGTAAAATTCCAGGGCGATCTCCATGATGCGTTTCGGGTTTCGGTTGAAGGCCGCCGCGCGCCGCATCAGGGTTTCCAGGTGCTCCATCGAGTAGTAGCTGTCCCACGCGCGGCGGTAGACGCCCTGCCACTCCTGCGCGCTCATCCGCGGATGGGTCGTGCAGACATGCTCGAGGTCGTAGCGGTTCAGGTCCGGGTCGAGCGGCGCACCCTTCGCGTGTAGCGCCTGGTGGTCGGCGGAGCCGGGCAGCGGCGTCAGACAGAAGAACTCCAGGATGTCGAGCGGCAGCTCGCGCTTGATCGTCTCGATGTCATTCAGGATGCGTTCCGGCGTATCGTCCGGAAAACCCAGGATGTACCCGCAATAGGTGGTCACGCGCTGCTGCTGCCAGGCGAGCAGCATGTTGCGGTAGTTGGCGATCTTGTTTTGTTTCTTATGCGCGGACTTCAGATTGTCCGCGTTGACGCTCTCCAGCCCGATGAACACCCGCGAGACACCCGCCGCCCGCGCCTTGGTCACGAACCCCGGCAAGGTGTGACACATGGTATCGACCTGAATGGTGAAGTTGAGCTTCACGCCGAGCTCACGGCGCAGCGCGGCAATGCGGTCGAAGATCGGCTCCCAGTTGCGATTACGTGCGAAGTTGTCGTCGGTGATGAAGTAATGGCGAATCCCGTGGGCCAAGTTGGCGCGCAGCAGCTGCTCGATGTCGTCCGGGCCGCGGAAGCGGGACTTGCGACCCTGCACGTTGATGATGGTGCAGAAGCTACAGAGGAACGGACAGCCGCGCCCTGCATCGAATGTCCCGGGCATCGGGGCATAGCGCCGCGCCACCTCGGCCGGGAGGTAAGGCATGGTCTTGCCCTGCAGGTCCGGGAGCTCCGCCATGTGGTTATAGAGTGGCTCCAGACGCCCCGCGTAGGCGGCACGGAGGAGGTCGGCGAAATGCTCTTCGGCCTCGCCGGCAAAGAGGGTGACGCCCAGATCCATGGCCTCCTGCAGCTCCGGCGGAACGCCCGGGAGCATCGCCAAGGAGCCGCTGACGTGAAAGCCGCCCATCACGACCTGCAACCCTGCCGCGCGAAAGCGTCGCGCCAGATCCATCGCACGGGGAAACTGGTTGGATTGGACACCCACCAGGCAGACCAGACCCCGACCGCCATTGCCTTGGATGCGACGGATGATCCGCTTCACCGGGACCACCGTGTTGGTCTCGTCGTAGGCGTTGACCTCGATGTGCACCCCCTGGCCCAAAACCGCTGACTGGTCGGCGTCGCGGGTCAACCCGTAGAGGCTCGCAAGCGAGTTGGACGGGATCCATGCCTTGACCCACTGGATGACATAGCCGTCGTCGTCATAGTGCGAGGGCTTGATCAATTCCACCTGAAAACGGGTCGCGGTCGCGCTGCTCGGACGCATGATGGTCCCTCGTCGACGGAGAAAGGGATGACCGGTGCGGACTGGAACGCCTGCGGCTTCGAACACCGAAAAACGCGGGTCTGCGAATATCTCAAAGAAGGCTACGATTCAGTCGTCCTAGGCCGATGCCGCACGTCCTAGGCGGATGCCGCAGTCGATGCTAGCCCCGATGAGGGGCACGGGCAAGCCTCGGAGGGCGCCGCGGGGCTGTCGCCCTCGCCTCGACCCGTGGCATGATCCCGAGCGGGACCGACCGGAGATCATTCCGATACTCCGGCGTCGCAAGGTTGCCGGACATGCACTCCGAGAACACACAGACTGCACATGTCGTTGAAGCCCGACCGGCCACTGCGGCGCTCGCCGCATCGCCCATCGACTTCGAGGATACCCTACCCAAGCGTGATCGCCGTGTCGGCCAAAGCCCGGAAGAGGTCGCACAATGAGCGAGCAGGATCGCGACACCATGGACTTCGACCGCGCCGTGCGCACACACGACGAGGCTGTCGCGGCAATGGGGCTGCCCATCTGGGTCGGCACCGAGCCGACCTTCACCGATCGTTTCTCCGAGGCCCCCGAGTGGCTGAGCACGGCCCTGGGCGAGGACAAGGCGAGCCGCGCCGAGCAGCTCCTGCGCGTCCTGCAAACCCGTATGGGCGGTCTCGTGTTACGTACCCGGGGCCGGCAGTATCCCGGCGAGGACCGGCCACGCTGGAGTCTCGGCCTCTACGCCCGGCGCGACGGCACACCCGTCTGGCACGGGCCGCCCGACCCCGCACTCGGGACGACGCCCGGCAGCGACTGCGATCTCGGCGTCCTGCACAGCGCGCTCTGCGCAAGCCTGCTTGAGATCGGCTGCGGCGTGCGATCGATCCCTGCGGACGAGGGTTGTCTCCAGGTCGTCGCCCGCTTTCCGGGCACCGATCAAGCGGCTGCCGAGCACGAGCCGCCTGCCTGCCTGTCCGAGCCAACGCTTGTAGACACGGCGCTCGCGGACACGGACCTCGACGAGGCGAGGGCGACCGACGGACTGCCCTGTTTCATTCTCGACCGCATGACCTGGCAAGGTGCGACTGTGGCGCGGATCGAGCTGCCCGACTGCGAATCGGTCGAGCAGTTTGTGCGCTGCCTCGCGGCGATCGGTGCCGCGGCCACCAACGCCGGCCTGCCGGCACTCCTGCTCACCGGCCACCCTCCACCCGTCGATGCAAGCGTCTCCTGGACCACCATCACGCCGGATCCGGCTGTGATCGAGATCAACATGGCGCCTTACCCCGACGTGACCGGGTTGCTCGCCGCCACGCGCACTCTCTATGCCGCAAGTACCGAGCTCGGACTCGCCCCCTACCGTCTTTACTACAACGGCTCGGTTGCGGACTCGGGCGGCGGCGGACAGATCACCTTCGGCGGACCCAGCCCGCAGGAGAGCCCCTTTTTCGTCGCGCCGCGCGTCTTGCCGCGCCTGGTGCGTTATCTGAACCGACACCCCGCCCTGTCCTATCTCTTCGCCCACGACCATATCGGCGGCTCCGGGCAAGCGGTGCGCGCCGACGAGCGCGGGCGCGACGCCTTCCGCGAGCTGGGCCTCGCACTCGCCTTGCTGGAGCGCGGACCGCCCCCCGACGCCGAGACGCTCTGGTCGGGGCTGTCGCAACTGCTGACCGATGCCGTCGGGAACAGCCATCGCGCCGAGCTCAACATCGAGAAACTCTGGAACCCGTATATCCCCGGACGCGGAAAACTGGGGCTGGTCGAGCTCCGTGCCCTGCGCATGCAGCACACGCCCGAGCGGGCCGCGGCGCTCGCCGCCCTGCTGCGCGCCATCATCGCGATGCTCGCCGTCCGAGACTTCGATGCCCCGCTGTGCGATCACGGCGATGACCTGCACGAGCGCTACGCCTTGCCCTACTACCTCGAACACGACCTCGAGGAGGTGCTCGGCGATTTGAACGCGACAGGCCTCGGCCTCGCGGCGCCCTTGGCCGAGCTGCTGAGGCGCAACAGCCTGCGCCTGATCGCCCGGGTGCGGCATCGGGACTGCGAGCTGACGATTCGTCGCGCGGTGGAATTCTGGCCCTTGATCGGCGATGTGGGTCGCCAGGATCAGGAAACCTCCCGCCTCGTGGACGCGAGCACGACGCGCGTGGAAATCTGCCTGCGTGCCGTCGAGGAGAAGACCGCCGCGGACTTCGACGACTGGCAGGTCGCGGTCGACAAGGTTCGACTGCCTTGGCGTGCGGAGCAGGACCCGCAGGGGCCGGCCAAGGTCTTCGGCCTGCGCTATCGCAGCTTCGTGCCCTGGCAGGGGCTGCACCCCGCACTGCCCGCCCAAGGCCCCCTGTCCCTGAAACTTTGGCATCCCGCATACACCGACGCCCTGCATCTGACCCTGCACGACTGGCGACCGAGTGGAGGCGGCTACGACGGTCTCCCCGCCG